>NZ_CP109090.1:5206687-5512963 GCF_035917575.1 Streptomyces sp. NBC_01788
GGCGTACGCGTCCTTCCACCAGTTCCGCGAGGGCACCAACCTCAAGGCGTGGCTGTACCGGATCCTCACCAACACCTTCATCAACTCGTACCGCAAGAAGCAGCGCGAGCCGCAGCGCAGCGCCGCCGAGGAGATCGAGGACTGGCAGCTCGCCCGCGCCGAGTCGCACATGTCGACCGGTCTGCGCTCCGCCGAGTCGCAGGCGCTCGACCACCTGCCCGATTCGGACGTGAAGGAAGCGCTGCAGGCGATCCCCGAGGAATTCCGCATCGCCGTCTACCTCGCGGATGTAGAAGGCTTTGCGTACAAGGAGATCGCGGACATCATGGGGACACCCATCGGGACGGTGATGTCCCGGCTGCACCGGGGCCGCCGTCAGCTGCGCGGCATGCTCGAGGACTACGCCCGCGAGCGCGGACTGGTCCCGGCCGGCGCCGGAGAGTCGGACGAAGCGAAAGGCTCGGGCTCATGAGCTGCGGAGACCCGCACGAGACGGACTGCGGTGAGGTACTCGACCACCTCTACGAGTTCCTCGACAGTGAGATGCCGGACGTCGACCGCACCAAGTTCGAGCACCACTTCGAGGAGTGCTCGCCGTGCCTCGAGAAGTACGGCCTGGAGCAGGCCGTGAAGAAGCTGGTCAAGCGGTGCTGCGGGCATGACGACGTGCCCGCGGACCTGCGCGCCAAGGTCATGGGGCGGATCGATCTCATCCGCTCAGGCCAGACCGTCCCCGAGCATGACGTGACCGCGGCACCGGTGACTCCGCAGGAGTCCTGACCCGCTGCACGCGGACGCCCGCCCGGCGCTCCGCTCCCTTCACCCGAACGTGCTAATCCCCGGGGCTGGGCCTCGTGGGCTCCCCGCCGCGCCCCCTACGCTCCCACCGTGGACAGGCATGACCGGGGAGGGGCGGCATGGAGGCGGTTGCCCCGCGGGCCCGTGCGTATGTCGCCTGTGCCGTCCTCGCCGCCCTGGCCTGTCTGCTGCCGCTGCCGCTGACGCGCACCTCCTGGTGGGCGGTCGCCCTGCTCACCGGGGTGTACGCCGGGTGCAGGCAGTTCGCCCGGCGCAGCCTCGCCGGGCCCTTCTACCCCGTACTGCTCGCGGCGGCCTTCCTGCTGCCGCCGCCCGCCGCCGCCGTCGTCGCGCTGCCGGGTGTGCTGCTCGCCCGCGCCGGGCGGCGGCCCGAGGGGCTGCGCCGGATCTGGCGGGCCGCGCAGCTCGCCCTCGCGGTGTGGACGGCCGCCCGGGTGCACGGGGCGCTCGGCGGCCCGGACGCCGTCGCCGGCTGTGACTTCCCCTACGTCCTCCTGCCCGCGGGCGCTGCCGTGCTCGCCTTCTGCCTGGTGCTGACGGCTCTGGACGGCGGGGTCCTCGCGCTGGCGGAGCACGTGCCGGCGCGGCGGGCGTGGCAGGGGCTGCTGGCACGGTCGCTGGCGCCCGTCGCGGTGCACGGGCTCGCCGGGCTGATGATGGCCGTGCTGTGGGTCAGCCCCTACGGTCCCGTCGCCGCGCTGCTCGTCCTGCTGCCGATGTGCGTCTCCGGCTGGGTGTACGCCCAGTACCACCGCGAGCGGTCCGCGCACCGGGCCACCATCCGCGCGCTGGTGCAGGCCGTCGACATCAAGGACGGCTACACGCGGGGGCACAGCGAGCGGGTGGGGCAGGCCTCCATGCTGATCGCGCGCGAGCTGGGCATGGACGACGAGCGGGTCGAGGTGCTGCGGTTCGCCGGCATCCTGCACGACGTGGGCAAGCTGGGCGTGCCCACCCGGCTGCTGCGCAAGGACGGGCCGCTGACCCCCGAGGAGCGGCGCGTGATCGAGCTGCACCCCGAGTACGGGCACGAGATGGTGCGCGGGATCTCCTTCCTCGGCGAGGCCCGCTCGGCGATCCTGCACCACCACGAGCGGCTCGACGGAGGCGGCTACCCGTACGGGCTGACGGGCGGTCAGATCCCCGAGTGCGCACGGGTGGTGGCCGTCGCGGACGCCTTCGACGCGATGACGTCCACCCGGTCCTACCGGCGGGCCCGGCCGGTGGCCGCCGCGCTGGCGGAGCTGGAGCGCTGCGCGGGAACCCAGTTCGACCCGCGGATGGTCACGGCGCTGGTCCGGGCCCTGGACCGGTACGGCTGGCACCCGGCGGTCACCGCGCAGGACGGTACGCCCGTCGCCCCGCCCGCACCCTTCCGCGCCGTCTCCGGCACCTCCGGCCCGGCCTCGGCGGCTCCCGGCGGCGCGGACGGCACGCCCGCCGTCCCTTCGGACGCGGCATCCGGCGGGGCGAGCGGGCCGGCGGTGCCGTACGCCACCGAGGACGGCGACCTCGGCGGCCGGCCGGAAGCCCGTCGATGAGCAGACCCCTCCTGCTGCTCCTCATCCGCGGCTCGGCGGTCCTGGTCGCCCTGCTGTCCCTCACCGTCACCCTGTGGACCGGCCTGGAGGAGCGCGGGGCCGCCCTCGCCTTCGGGGCGCTGGTCCTCGTCGGCGAGCTGACCCGGTGGACCGGGTCCGAGTCCCGGGAGGCCGCGCCGCTCGGCGCCGCCGGGGCGCTGTCGTACGCGCTGCTGGGCGCGGACGCCGGCCGGCCCAGTCACCACGGCGCCTGCCAGGTCGTCGCCGTGGTGATCGCCGCCTGCCTCCTGGGCGGCGTGCCGCACATCGCGCGCGGTCGCGGACCGACGCTCGACCACCTGGCGCGGCGGATCCTCACCGTCGCCTTCGCCGCCGTCTGCTTCCAACCCCTCTACGGCGAAGGGGCGTTCGAGGACTGGGTCGGTCCGGCGTACGCGCTGCTGCTGCTCGCGCTCCTGGTGCTCACCGCGCTGTGCGGCGCCGTGCTCGCCGCCGCGCAGGCGCACGGGCGCACCCGGTGGCCGTTCGGGCCGCTGCTGCGGGAGGAGCTGCGGGGCCTGCGCGGGATCGGTTCGGCGGTGTGCGCGACCGGCGCGGTGATGGCCCTCGCCGTCGCCGTGGCCGGGTTGTGGGCGCTGCCCGTGTTCTCGCTGCCGCTGCTGCTCACCCAGCTTTCCCTCGGACGGTACGCGGCCGTGCGCAGGACCTACCGGCAGACCATCGCCTCCCTGGCCCGGGCCACCGAGGTGGCCGGGTACACCCCGGCCGGGCACGCCCGGCGGGTGGCCGCGCTCAGCCGGGCCGTGGGCCGGGACCTGGGCCTCGCCGAACCGGAGCTGACCGTCCTGGAGCACGCGGCCCTGATGCACGACATCGGGCAGCTCAGCCTGGTCGATCCGGTGCCCGCCGGGGCCACCGCGGGGCTGCCCGCCGAGGAGCAGCGGCGGATCGCGCTGCTCGGCGGGGCCGTGGTGCGGCAGACCGGGGTCGACGCCCGGGTCGCGGTGGTGGTGGAGCGGCAGGCCGACCCCTGCCGGGAGCAGCCGCTGCCCGCGCGGATCGTGCGGGCCGTCAACGCCTACGAGGAGAAGGTGCGCGACGCCGGGCCCGGCGGTCCGCTCAAGGCCCTGGAGGCGCTGCGGCTGGCGGGAGCCGGCGCGTACGCCCCCGAGGTGGTCGAGTCGCTGGGCCGGGTGCTGTCGCGGGACAGCCTGTCCCTGCCCGCCCGGGGTCTTTCGTTCGGCTCAGCCCGGCAGGATCCAAACGAGAGGCCCTTGGGGTAACCCATGGGTAATGAGCGTCCCTCCAGTCGTACGTGGTTGGATGCGAATGAGAGGGTGTCCGGGGGCAGAAGCCGGCCCACTCGACGGAACTGGCAGGCGGGAATCGTGAGGATCTTCGGCAAGGGACGGCACCGGCCCTCCGCCTCCTGGCGGCAGGCCACCGACCGGGCGTTCACGCTGATCGGCGACGGCCGGTACGAGGACGCGGGTGCGCTGCTGACACGCGCCGCCGATCTGGAGCCCTGGCTGGCCGAGTCCTGGTTCAACCTCGCCCTGCTGCACAAGTTCCGCCACGACTGGGAACAGGCGAGGGCGGCGGGCCTGCGGGCCGTGGCCCTGCTGGAGAGGGAGAGCGGGGCGCCCGACTGGTGGAACGTCGGCATCGCCGCCACCGCCCTCCAGGACTGGCCGCTGGCCCGGCGGGCGTGGCAGGCGTACGGGCTGAAGGTGCCCGGAGGCGCGGCCGCCGCCGGGGAGCCGGTGGGCATGGAGCTGGGCAGCGCGGCCGTGCGGCTGTCGCCGGAGGGCGAGGCCGAGGTGGTCTGGGGCAGACGTCTTGATCCGGCCCGGATCGAGGTGCTGTCCATTCCGCTGCCCTCCTCGGGGCGGCGCTGGGGCGAGGTCGTGCTGCACGACGGCGTGCCCCACGGGGAACGGACCACCGCGGCGGGGCACACCTACCCGGTGTTCGACGAGATCGAGCTGTGGGCGCCCTCCCCGGTGCCGACCTGGGTGGTCCTGCTGGAGGCCGCGACCGAGGCCGACCGGGACGCGCTGGAGCAGCTCGCCGCCGACGCCGGTTTCGCAGCCGAGGACTGGTCGTCGTCCGTGCGGCTGCTGTGCCGGATGTGCTCGGAGTCGCGGATGCCGTCCGACGAGGGCGACGGTGTGCACCTCGACCCGCACGACCACAGCGAGCCGGGGCACCCCGGACCGCTCGGGCACCGCACCGACGGGCAGCTGTGGGTGCCGGAGCGTGAGTGCGGAGTGGCCGCTCCGGCGGCCCTGGTCCGCGGGCTGCTGGACGGGTGGGTGGCCGACAGCCCGGACTCGCGGGACTGGCGGGACCTGGAAGAGGTCTGTTGAGGACGCCGGTCCGCCCCGGGCCCGGGAGCGGGCCCGCCGTGGCCGGCCGGTCCTCCCGGCGGCGCCTCCGACCGGACACTCGCCGGTCCGGTCGGAGGCGCGGGCCCCGTACCCTGTAGCAGGACTCACTCCCCGTTCTTGTCAGGAAGGCGTACGTCGGTCATGGCGCAGCAGGACACCGATCAGCAGCACGCGGGCGTGCTCCCCGTCGACGACGAGGGGTACGTCGTCGACTCGGCGGACGGCGAGGCGCGCGAGACGGCCTGGCGTGAGCGCGGCACCTCCCGGCCCATCACGGTCGTGGGGAACCCCGTGCTGCACAAGGAGTGCAGGGACGTCACGGACTTCGGCGAGGAGCTCCAGCAGCTCGTCGCCGACATGTTCGCCAGCCAGCACACCGCCGAGGGCGTGGGCCTGGCCGCCAACCAGATCGGCGTGGACCAGAAGGTCTTCGTCTACGACTGCCCGGACGACGAGGGCGTCCGGCACGTGGGGGTCGTCTGCAACCCCCGGCTGGTGGAGCTGCCCGCCGAGCGGCGCCGGCTGGACGACAGCAACGAGGGCTGCCTGTCCGTGCCCACGGCCTACGCGCCGCTCGCCCGCCCCGACTACGCCGAGGTCACCGGGCAGGACGAGCAGGGCAACCCGGTCAAGGTGCGGGGCACCGGCTACTTCGCGCGGTGCCTCCAGCACGAGACGGACCACCTCTACGGCTACCTCTACATCGACCGGCTCTCCAAGCGCGAGCGCAAGGACGCGCTGCGGCAGATGGCCGAGAACGAGCCGCGCTACCCCGTGGTCGCCAACGACTGAGCAACGCCGGTTCCCTCGCTGCCCGTTGGGGCGCGAGGGACTCGCGCGCACGGCGCCCGACCGGAACATCCGGTCGGGCGCCGTACTTGTGTCCGCCGCCATTCGATCCCTTGTGCGCTTCTACTGATTGGTAATCAGTCACACAAGGGGAGATACACGGCATCCGGTGGTGGTCAAGGGAGCAAATCCATTCCCAGAACGGTCAGTTGTGGTGCTGAATGGGGGTGCGGGATACGCGACGGCGTGCGCCCGGCACGACGGAAGGGGTGTACGCCACCGGCGGCTGAGAGGGGTTTGTCCGTGCCAGCTTTCCCATACAGCACCACATCGACAACGACAGCGGTCCCAGTCCCACCATCGCTCGCACTTCCGGTGATCGAGGCCGAGTTCCCCAGGCAGTTGCACGAGTATTGGCCCCAACTCCAGGAGAAGACACGCGGCTGGCTGCTGGAAAAGCGGCTCATGCCGGCGGACAAGGTCGAGGAACACGCCGACAGCCTCTGCTACACCGACCTCATGGCGGGGTACTACATCGGCGCCCCCGACGAGGTGCTCCAGGCCATAGCGGACTTCAGTGCGTGGTTCTTCCTCTGGGACGACCGCCAGGACCGCGACGTCGTCCACGGCCGGCCCGCAGCCTGGGAGCGGCTGTGCCGTGCGTTGCACACGGCCCTGGACTCCCCCCAGGACCACCTGCATCACCAGGACCCCCTGGTCGCGGGGTTCGCGGACAGCGTGCTGCGGTTCTACTCCTTCCCGTCGGCCCGGTGGAACGCCCGCTTCGCGCGGCACTTCCACGCTGTCATCGACGCGTACGACCGGGAGTTCCGCAACCGCACCGGGGACGTCGTGCCCACGGTCGAGGAATATCTCGCGCTGCGCCGGTTCACCTTCGCCCACTGGATCTGGACCGACCTGCTGGAGCCGAGCGCCGGCTGTGAACTCCCGGACACTGTCCGGAAGAATCCCGCGTATCGGCGTCCGGCACTGCTCAGTCAGGAATTCGCTGCCTGGTACAACGATCTGTGCTCCCTGCCCAAGGAATTGGCGGGCGACGAGGTGCACAATCTTGGAATCAGTCTCGTCAAACACGACGGACTGAGCCTGGAGGAGGCAATCGCGGACATGCGCGGGCGCATCGAGGAATGCGTATCCGGATTCCTGGCCGCGGAACAGGAGGGATTGACTTTCGCCGACGGCCTCGCGGACGGCACGGTGCGCGGAAAGGAACTGAGCGCCGCCGTACGGACCTGCGTCGGCAATATGCGGAACTGGTTCAGTTCCGTCTACTGGTTCCACCACGAATCCGGCCGGTACATGGTCGACAACTGGGAGGACCCGGCCACACCCCCCTACGTCGAAAGCGAAGGGGAAGGTGGGAAATGACCGCCGAATCAGTGCAGCCGGAAGCCCGGCAGGACGCTCCGGGACCGCACGAGCCACCGGTGGCCGGGGGCGGGGTGCCGCTTCTCGGCCACGGTCTGAGGCTGGTCCGCGATCCGCTGGCCTTCATGTCCCAGCTTCGCGACCACGGAGACGTCGTCCGGATCAGGCTCGGCCCGAAGACGGTGTACGCCGTCACCACGCCCGCCCTCACCGGGGCGCTGGCCCTCAGCCCCGACTACATCATCTCCGGCCCGCTGTGGGAGTCCCTGGAGGGCCTGGTCGGCAAGGAGGGGGTGGCCACCTCCAACGGCCCGCTGCACCGGCGCCAGCGCCGCACCATCCAGCCCGCCTTCCGGCTCGACGCGATCCCCGCCTACGGGCCGGTCATGGAGGAGGAGGCGCACGCGCTGACCGAGCGCTGGCAGCCCGGGGAGACCATCGACTGCGCCTCGGAGGCCTTCCGGATCGCCGTGCGCATCGCGGCCCGCTGCCTGCTGCGCGGCGCGTACATGGACGAGTGCGCCGACCGGTTGTGCGAGGCGCTGGCCACCGTCTTCCGCGGCATGTACCAGCGGATGGTGGTGCCGCTCGGACCGCTGTACCGGCTGCCGCTGCCGGCCAACCGCGCGTTCAACCGCGCGCTCGCCGATCTGCATCTCCTCGTCGACGAGATCACCGCCGAACGCCGGGCGTCCGGCCGGAATCCGGACGATTTGCTGACGGCATTGCTGACGGCGAAGGACGACAATGGCGAGCCGATCGGGGAACAGGAGATCCACGACCAGGTGGTCGCGATACTCACCCCGGGCAGCGAAACGGTGGGCGCCACGATCATGTGGCTGCTCCGGGTGCTCGCGATACATCCGGAACACGGCGACCGGATCCGTGCGGAGGTCGAATCCGTGACCGGCGGCCGCCCCGTCGGATTCGACGACGTCCGCAGGCTCACGCACACCAACAATGTCATCGTGGAGACGATGCGTTTGCGTCCGGCCGTATGGGTATTGACGCGGCGGGCGGTGGCCGAAACCGAACTCGGCGGCTATCGCATTCCGGCTGGTGCGGACATCATCTACAGCCCGTACGCGGTCCAGCGTGACCGGCGCTCGTATCCGGACAATCTGGAGTTCGACCCCGATCGCTGGCTCCCCGAACGCGCCAAGGACTTACCGAAATATGCCATGAGCCCGTTCGGAGTGGGTAACCGGAAGTGCCCGAGTGACCATTTCTCGATGGCACTTCTCAGTCTCTTCACCGCCACGGTGGCGACGAGGTTCCGCTTCGAGGAGGCCCCCGGCTCGGACGGCACGCCACGGGTCGGCATCACCCTGCGCCCGCAGAAGATGATGGTGCGGCCGGTGCTCAGGTGACCTGAGCGGCGCGGCGCGCGTTCAGGCGGCCTGCGGGCCCCGGAACGCGCGCCGGTAGGCGTTCGGGGTGGTGTCCAGCGCGCGGACGAACTGGTGCCGCAGCGCCGACGCGGTCCCGAACCCCGTACGGTCCGCGATCGTGTCCATGGTCTCGTCCGTCCCCTCCAGCAACCGCTGCGCCAGCAGCACGCGTTGGCGCAGGAGCCAGCGGTACGGAGTGGTGCCCGTCTCCTGCTGGAAGCGGCGGGCGAAGGTCCGCGGCGACATATGGGCGCGGGTGGCGAGCTGCTCGACGGTGACCTCCTGGTCCAGGTGCTCCTCCATCCAGACCAGCACCTCGCCGACCGTGTCGCAGGAGGACTTCGGCAGCGGCCGCTCGACGTACTGGGCCTGCCCGCCGTCGCGGTGCGGGGGCACCACCATCCGCCGGGCGATCCGGTTGGCCACCTCCGGGCCCTGTTCCTTGCGCACGATGTGCAGACAGGCGTCGATGCCGGAGGCGGTGCCGGCCGAGGTGATCACCGGGTCCGCGTCCACGTACAGCACGTCCGGCTCGACCATCGCCCGCGGGAAGCGCCGGGCCAGCTCGTCCGCGTGCCTCCAGTGCGCCGCGCAGCGCCGCCCGTCCAGCAGACCGGCGGCGCCCAGCACGAAGACGCCCGAGCAGACGCTGAGCACCCGCGCGCCCCGGTCCACCGCCCGGCGCAGCGCGTCGAGCAGCTCGGGCGGGTAGCCGCGGGAGGCGACGGCGTCGGCGGCCGGCACCGTGATCAGGTCGGCCTCCTCCAGCCGGTCCAGGCCGTGCGGGATCCGGAGGGTGAGGCCGGGGACATGGGTGTGCAGCTCCGGGCCCTCCGCGGAGACGACCGAGAAGTCGTACACCGGCAGTCCCTCGTCACTGCGGTCGAGTCCGAACACCTCGCAGATCACGCCGAGCTCGAAGGGGTGCACTCCGTCCAGCAGCACGGTGACCACGTTCTTCAGCATGGTTCCAGTGTGCCCCCGTGGTGGCAGGATTTTGAAGGTGTACGGCAGTCCTGCCACTCACGGTAAGGAGCTTCCGGCCCCACAGTGGTGTCCATGACTACGACACAGCTGCAAGGCCTGATCTCGATGGTCGCCGTCCTGGGGCTCCTGGTCCTCATGGTCCTGCCGTCCGTGATCGGCATCGTCCACGACCGACGCGCCGACCGCCAGATTCGTCAGGCCCAACAGGACCGGGAGGCCAGGGAGAACCGCGACGAGGCTCAGAAGTCCTCGTCCAGGTCGACGGTGCCCTCCACCGCCACCTGGTACGCCGACGGGCGCCGCTCGAAGAAGTTGGTCAGTTCCTGAACGCCCTGGAGCTCCATGAAGGAGAAGGGGTTCTCGGAGCCGTACACCGGAGCGAAGCCGAGGCGCGTCAGGCGCTGATCGGCGACGCACTCCAGGTACTGCCGCATCGACTCGGTGTTCATCCCCGGGAGGCCGTCACCGCACAGGTCGCGGGCGAACTGGAGCTCGGCCTCGACGGCCTCCCGCAGCATGTCGGTGACCTGCTGCTGGAGGTTGTCGTCGAAGAGCTCCGGCTCCTCCTTGCGGACGGTGTCCACCACGTCGAAGGCGAAGGACATGTGCATCGTCTCGTCCCGGAACACCCAGTTGGTGCCGGTGGCCAGACCGTGCAGCAGGCCGCGGCTGCGGAACCAGTAGACGTAGGCGAAGGCGCCGTAGAAGAACAGGCCCTCGATGCACGCGGCGAAGCAGATGAGGTTGAGCAGGAAGCGTCGGCGGTCCGCCTTCGTCTCCAGCCGGTCCAGCTTCTCCACCGAGTCCATCCACTTGAAGCAGAACTCGGCCTTCTCACGGATGGAGGGGATGTTCTCCACCGCCGCGAAGGCGGCGGTGCGGTCCTCCGGGTCGGGGAGGTAGGTGTCCAGCAGCGTCAGATAGAACTGGACGTGCACGGCCTCCTCGAAGAGCTGGCGGGACAGGTACAGCCGCGCCTCGGGGGAGTTGATGTGCTTGTACAGCGTCAGCACCAGGTTGTTCGCCACGATCGAGTCACCGGTGGCGAAGAAGGCCACCAGCCGTCCGATCAGGTGCTGCTCGGACGGGCTCAGCCTCGCGAGGTCGGCGACGTCCGAGTGGAGGTCGACCTCCTCCACGGTCCAGGTGTTCTTGATGGCGTCCCGGTAGCGCTCGTAGAAGTCCGGGTAGCGCATCGGACGGAGCGTCAGCTCGAAGCCGGGGTCGAGCAGGTTCTTGGTCTCGCTGGTCATTACTGGCAGGCCTCGCAGGACTCGGGGTTCTCAAGGGAGCAGGCGATCGCGTCGGCGTCCGGCGCCGCCTGCTGGACGGGGACGGTGGCGGCGGCCTGCGCCCGGGCGGCGCGCGCGATCCGGGTCGCCGGGCGGGACCGCAGGTAGTACGTCGTCTTCAGCCCCTGCTTCCAGGCGTAGGCGTACATCGAGGAGAGCTTGCCGATGGTCGGCGTCTCCAGGAACAGGTTCAGGGACTGGGACTGGTCCAGGAACGCGGTGCGGGCGGCGGCCATGTCGATCAGGCCGCGCTGCGGGATCTCCCACGCCGTGCGGTACAGCCCGCGCACGTCCTCGGGGATCCAGGCGAAGTCCTGCACCGAGCCGTTGGCGTCGCGCAGCGCCTCGCGGGTCCGGGCGTCCCAGACGCCGAGCGCCTTCAGATCGTCCACCAGGTACGAGTTGACCTGGAGGAACTCCCCGGAGAGCGTCTCACGCTTGAAGAGGTTGGAGACCTGCGGCTCGATGCACTCGTACACGCCCGCGATCGAGGCGATGGTGGCGGTCGGGGCGATCGCGAGCAGCAGCGAGTTGCGCATGCCGACGGCGGCGATCCGCTCGCGCAGGGCCGCCCAGCGCTCCGGCCAGGTCAGCTCGACGTCGTAGTGGTCGGGGTGCAGCACGCCCTGGGCCGTACGGGTCTTCTCCCACGCGGGCAGCGGACCGTTGCGCTCGGCGAGGTCGGCGGACGCCTCGTACGCGGCGAGCATGATCCGCTCGGCGATACGGGTGGACAGGGCCTTCGCCTCCGGGGAGTCGAAGGGCAGGCGCAGCTTGAAGAACACGTCCTGCAGACCCATGGCGCCCAGGCCCACCGGACGCCAGCGGGCGTTGGAGCGGCCCGCCTGCTCGGTCGGGTAGAAGTTGATGTCGACCACGCGGTCGAGGAAGGTGACCGCGGTGCGGACGGTCTCGTCCAGCCGCTCCCAGTCGATGTCCCCGCCGGCCACGAACGCGCCGAGGTTGACCGACCCCAGGTTGCACACCGCCGTCTCACCGTCGTCGGTGACCTCCAGGATCTCCGTGCAGAGGTTCGAGGAGTGGACCACGTGGCCCGGCTGCGCGGTCTGGTTGGCCGTGCGGTTGGCGGCGTCCTTGAAGGTCATCCAGCCGTTGCCGGTCTGCGCGAGGGTGCGCATCATGCGGCCGTACAGGTCGCGGGCCGGCATGGTCTTGCGCGCCAGGCCCCGCGCCTCCGCGGCCCGGTACGCGGCGTCGAACTCCTCGCCCCACAGGTCGGTCAGCTCCGGCACGTCCGCGGGGGAGAACAGCGACCACTGCCCGTCGGCGTTCACCCGGCGCATGAACTCGTCCGGGACCCAGTGCGCGAGGTTGAGGTTGTGCGTCCGGCGGGCGTCCTCACCGGTGTTGTCGCGCAGCTCCAGGAACTCCTCGATGTCCGAGTGCCAGGACTCCAGGTAGACCGCGGCGGCGCCCTTGCGCCGGCCGCCCTGGTTCACGGCGGCGACCGAGGCGTCCAGGGTCTTCAGGAACGGCACGATGCCGTTGGAGTGCCCGTTGGTGCCGCGGATCAGCGAACCGCGGGAGCGGATGCGGGAGTAGGCGATGCCGATGCCGCCGGCGTGCTTGGACAGACGGGCGACCTGGAGGTAGCGCTCGTAGATGGAGTCCAGCTCGTCCTTGGGGGAGTCGAGCAGGTAACAGGACGACATCTGCGGGTGGCGCGTGCCGGAGTTGAACAGCGTGGGGGAGGAGGGCAGGTAGTCGAGGCGGCTCATCAGCCCGTAGAGGGCCTCGACCTCGTCGACGGACCGCGCGGTGTCGTCCTGCGCGAGACCGGCCGCGACCCGCAGCATGAAGTGCTGGGGCGTCTCGATCACCTTGCGGGTGATCGGGTGCCGCAGCAGGTACCGGCTGTGCAGGGTGCGCAGGCCGAAGTAGCCGAAGCGGTCGTCGGCGGTCCGGTCGATCATCGCGTCCAGGCGGTCGGCGTGGACGCGGACGAACTCGGCGGTCCGGTCGGCGACGAGGCCCTCGCGGTGGCCCACGGCGACCGAGTCGGTGAAGGAGGCGACGCCCTGCGAGGCGGCCTCGGCGCGGACGGTGAGGGTCAGCAGCCTGGCCGCCAGCCGGGAGTAGGCGGGGTCCTCGGAGATGAGCCCGGCGGCCGCCTCCGTGGCCAGCTCCCGCAACTCGGCCTCGTCGGCCCGCGCCGACCGGCCGCGCAGCGCGGCCGCGGCGACCCGGCCGGGGTCGGCGTCGGGGAGGTCGGCGGTCAGCTCGGTCAGGGTCCGCAGCAGTACGGCACCTGGACCGTCGGTTTCCGTGGCTGCGACTGAAACCGGGTCGGCTGGCGCGATGGTCACGTGGAGCTCTCCCTCGCTCGGCACGGGGCCTCGCCGAGGGCAGGGGCGGCACACGAGCGCACACGGCGCCGCGTCCACCGGCCCATTCCGCGAGACCCGGACGTCAGGGCACCCGGACCGGACGGCCGGGCGCGCTGTCGGCAGGTCCTCGGACTGACGCTCGTGGCGGGCCTTGGGGGCAAACGCACACGAGTACACCGTTGCGGGACAGTTCCGGATTCGCACCGGATTCCCCTGCGGCGACATTGAGCACGAGCATACATCTTGTGCTGAGCGAGTCGGGCACCCCCATATGTTGTGCCGCGCCGACTCCGGAGCGTGTCAGAATGTCAACTCGTAGGTGAGCAGCATGATGTCGTCCAGCTCGGGGAGCGGGTTCCAGTCCCGGCCCGGTGTGCGGACGAAGCCCAGGCGCTCGTAGATGCGGTGGGCGGTGTGCATGGAGCTCTGGGTGGACAGCACCACGCGGACACAGCCCTCCACGGCCCGTGCCCGGTCCGTACAGGCCCGCACGAGGGCCTCGCCGACGCCCCTGCCGCGCGCCGCGTGCGCGACCGCGAGCATCCGTATCTCGGTCTCCCCGGGACCGGCGAGGTCGGCCATGGGGCCGGCGCCCGGGACGAAGGTCACCCCGCCGAGCACCTCCCCGTCCGCCACCGCGACCAGCACCTCGGCCGCGGCCGCCCGCTTGGCCACGTCCCGCAGCTCGCCGAGATACCCGTCGCTCTCACCGAAGTCCAGGAGCCCGTCCCGGAGGTAGGCCTGGGCGGTGATCTCACCGAGGGTGCCGTACTCGCCGGGCTCGGCCGGCCGGATCACGAAGTCCATGCGCCCGAGTGTGCCGCACGGGCACGGCAGCGGGCCGCCGGATTCCGGCGGCCCGCGGGGTGCCCCGGTCCTAGGGCCTCTCGTTTGGATCATGCCGGGCTCGCGGGCCCTGGCACCGCTCCCCCAAGCTCTTCGAGCAGGGGGCACCCCCAGCCGCGTTGTCGTCGGTTGGCAGGACTCCGCCCTGCCGCCCTCCTCCGCCTTGCGACGCTCCCCCACTGCCTGAACGGCGTGGGAGGTGCCCCCAGCACCAGACCCCGCTCCCTGATCCGGCCTGAGCCAAACGAAAGACCCTAGTGCGGGGCCGCCGTCGTGGCCGGCGGGAGCTCCACCTCGACGCCCGGGGCGCCGGCGTCCGCCGTGTAGTCCTCCGGACGGGTCTCGTCCACGCCCTGGGGCGCGTTGACCGCCCGCAGCACGAACGTCAGGACCACCGAGACGGCCGCGTTGAGCACGAACGCCGTCAGCCCGATGTAGCCGATCTCACCGAGGCCCGGGATCTCCTTCGCCGACCCGCCGAAGTGCTTCTGCGTCGGCGAGGCGACCCCGTAGGCGGCGACCGTGCCGTAGACCATGCCGACCGCCCAGCCCGCCAGCAGCGCCCAGCGGTGGAACCAGCGGGTGAACAGCCCGCCGACCAGGGCCGGGAAGGTCTGCAGGATCCAGATGCCGCCGAGCAGCTGGAAGTTGATGGCGACCGTCTTGTCCATGGTCAGGACGAAGACCAGCGCGCCCACCTTCACAAGGAGCGACACGATCTTGGAGACCCGGGTCTCCTCCCGCGGTGTCGCCTGCGGGCGGATGAAGTCCTTGTAGATGTTGCGGGTGAACAGGTTCGCGGCGGCGATCGACATGATGGCCGCCGGCACCAGGGCGCCGATGGCGATCGCCGCGAACGCCACGCCCGCGAACCAGTCCGGGAACATGGTCTCGAACAGCTGCGGAATGGCCAGCTGGCCGTTCTTCACCTGCACGCCCGCCGCTATGGCCATGAAGCCCAGCAGGGCGAGCAGGCCCAGCATCAGCGAGTACAGCGGCAGGATCGTGGTGTTGCGGCGGATCACCTCGCGGCTGCGCGAGGACAGCGTCGCGGTGATCGAGTGCGGGTACATGAACAGCGCGAGCGCGGAGCCGAGCGCCAGCGTGGCGTACGTCCACTGGCCGGCCGCCGCCGGGACCAGACCGCCCGAACCCGACTCGGTGAACTTCTGGCCCGCCTTGGCGAACACCTCACCGAAGCCGCCCAGCTTGATCGGGATGTAGATGATGGCCACCGCGATCACGATGTAGATCAGGGTGTCCTTCACGAACGCGATCAGCGCGGGCGCGCGCAGCCCCGATGAGTAGGTGTACGCCGCCAGCACGCCGAAGGCGATCAGCAGCGGCAGGTCCTTCACGAACCAGTGGGTGCTGTCGCCGCCGCCGACGCCCATCACGTCCAGGACCGCCTGGATGCCGACCAGCTGGAGCGCGATGTACGGCATGGTCGCGAGGATGCCGGTGAGCGCCACCGCCAGCGACAGGCTCTTGGAGCCGAACCGGCCGCGGACGAAGTCCGAGGTGGTCACGTATCCGTGCCGGTGGGACACCGACCACAGCCGCGGCAGGAATGTGAAGATCAGCGGGTACACCAGGATCGTGTACGGCACCGCGAAGAAGCCGGCCGCCCCCGTCGCGTAGACGGCGGCCGGCACGGCCACGAAGGTGTAGGCGGTGTACAGGTCGCCGCCGAGCAGGAACCAGGTCACCCAGGTGCCGAACGACCGTCCGCCCAGGCCCCATTCGTCCAGGCTGTGCTCGTTCTCGGCCCGGCGCCAGCGCGCGGCCAGGAAGCCCATGACGGTGACGAGCAGGAAGAAGAAGACACAGACGCCGAGCGCGACGCCGTTGACCCCGTCCTTCACTTGACCGCACCCCCGTCCTCGGCCGTCGCGGCGGAGGCCGGCCCGGCGGCCCGGGAGGTCCCGGCGGTGCGCCGGTCACGCTGCCACAGCCGGTATGCGGTCATCGTCAGGACCGCGGAGACGAGTACCCACAGCATCTGGTACCAGTAGAAGAACGGGATCCCGGCGAGGGCCGGGTCCTTCCTCGCGTACGACCCCACCCACAGCAGCGCCACGAAGGGGGCGACGAGGCAGAGGGCGATGGTGACCCGTAAGGGCGTCACCACCGCTCTGGTGGCTTCCGGGGCATTCGACATGTGGCGACTCCGTCCCCTAGCTGATCACCGAGCGTCCGTGCGGTGCGCACGCAATGTAGATCACGGTGTCACAGGTGCGGAATCCCTCGTGCGCATGACGCCACGGACCGCCACGAGATTCTTACTCCGTCACAAGGCCCTTACTCCTGCGGGCGCTTGAGGCGGGCCACGAACTTGTAGCGGTCCCCGCGGTACACCGACCGCACCCACTCCACCGGACGGCCCTCGCGGTCCAGGGAGTGTCGGGAGAGCAGCAGCATCGGCAGGCCCACGTCGGTGCCGAGCAGGCCGGCCTCGCGCGGAGTGGCCAGCGAGGTCTCGATGGTCTCCTCGGCCTCGGCGAGATGGACGTCGTAGACCTCGGCGAGGGCGGTGTACAGGGAGGTGTACTTCACCAGGCTGCGCCGCAGCGCAGGGAAGCGCTTGGCAGACAGGTGGGTGGTCTCGATGGCCATGGGCTCGCCGTTGGCCATGCGTAGCCGCTCGATGCGCAGCACCCGCCCCCCGGCGGTGATGTCGAGCAGTTCGGCCAGGCGGTCGTCGGCGGTGACGTAGCCGACGTCCAGCAGCTGCGAGGTCGGCTCCAGGCCCTGCGCGCGCATGTCCTCGGTGTAGGAGGTCAGTTGCAGCGCCTGGGAGACCTTCGGCTTGGCGACGAAGGTGCCCTTGCCCTGGATGCGCTCCAGCCGGCCCTCGACGACGAGCTCCTGAAGGGCCTGCCGCACCGTGGTCCGCGAGGTGTCGAAGTCGGCCGCCAGGGTCCGCTCCGGCGGCACCGGAGTGCCCGGCGGCAGTGTCTGGGTGATGTCGAGCAGGTGCTTCTTCAGGCGGTAGTACTTGGGCACGCGCGCGGTACGGACGGTCGCCCCACCCTCGTTCTCCGCACTGCTGACGTCGGTGCTCATGCTCTGCCTTCCCGGCTCCTGTGCCGAAGCGGCCGACGTCCCGTCGGCCCCGGCTCACATCGTGGCACGGCTTCGCGTGCCGAGTGGTCACCCGTACGCTCCGTGATCTCCTCTGTATACCGTCGTGCCCCCGGATGGTCTAGTCCATAGCTCCGGCCTGGGCTGGTGGTCCACGTGGCCAGGCCCGTCCGGCGGTCGCGTACGGTCGCCACTGGTCCAGTGGAGCGCGGGCGTCCATTTTGCCGGACGAACAATGAAAGGTCCCTGCATATCGCGGTCATATAACGGACCGTCTGAGCGGGTCGGCGCACTCTTGACAGCCCTATTGGTCTGGGCCAAGCTCCCCCTACTGGTCTACACCATTGGTCCAGGTCCCGGCCCCACGGGCGGTTACGCCGACGCTCGGATGTCGCTCAACCGCGGGGAGGCAGGGGGGTTTGTGGCATCCCTGAGGAGGGTGGCGTGAAGCGCAAGCTGGTAGCCGCGATCGGTATCGCGGGCATGATGGTCTCCATCGCGGCGTGTGGGGGCGGCAAGGACGGCGGGAGCTCCAGCAAGGGCGGCGCCGACGCCAAGGAGCTGACCGTCTGGCTCACCGTGGACGCGCAGAACAACTGGCCCGAGCTGGTCAAGGCGGCCGACGACGCGGTGACGAAGAAGCACCCGGGTCTGAAGATCAAGCACGAGTACTACGGCTGGCCGGACAAGAACACCAAGCTCGATGCGGTCCTCGCCACCGACAAGGCCCCCGACGTGGTCGAGATGGGCAACACCGAGATGCTCGGGTACATGGTCAAGGGTGCCTTCGCCCCCGTCGACGCCGCCGACTTCACCGGATCCGACGCCTGGCTCGACGGCCTGAAGGCCTCGGTGACCTACGACGGCAAGACCTACGGCGTTCCCTACTACGCGGGCGGCCGGGTCGCCAACTGGCGCAAGGACGTCATCGCCGCAGCCGGCGTGAAGTCCGTTCCGAAGACCTACCAGGAGCTCACGGCCGACCTGGACAAGGTTCAGAAGAAGAAGGGTGACAAGTTCAACGCCTGGTACCAGCCCACGCGCGACTGGTACGCGGCCATGTCCTTCGTCTACGACGCCGGCGGCTCCATCGCCAAGGAGGAGGGCGGCCAGTGGAAGGCCAACCTCTCCTCGCCCGAGTCCCTCAAGGGCCTGAACGAGTTCAAGAACGTCGTCGACAAGTACATGCACGGCGACAAGACCAAGGACGAGTCCGACCGTTACATCGTCTACGGCCAGGGCAAGTCCGGCATGATCTTCGGCGCCGCCTGGGAAGGCGCGGCCGCGTCCGACCCGGAGCAGGACAAGACCGGCAAGCTCAAGGACAACAACGAGAACTTCGTGATGCCCGGCCCGTCCGGCAAGAACATGCCGGTCTTCCTCGGCGGCTCCGACCTCGCCGTCCCGGTGAAGTCCAAGGCACAGGCGCTCGCAGCCGAGTGGATCAACGCGTTCACCGGCCCGTCCGGCCAGAAGGGCCTGATGGGCAAGGGCAACCTGCCCAACAACAAGACCGACCTCGCGACGCTCAAGGACGACCCCGCGACGGCGGTCCCGGCCACCGCGGCCGAGTCCAACTGGTTCGTCCCGATGGCTCCGGGCTGGGGTCAGGTCGAGAAGGCCCAGGTGCTGCAGACCATGCTGCAGAACATCGGCACCGGCAAGAAGCCGGTCGAGGCGGCCGCCAAGGAGGCGGACGCCGCGATCGACAAGGTGATCAACACCAAGTGACAGGAACGCGGGGTCCTGCGACCGCAGCGGGGCCCTGCTTCCCGTACGACCGTGCGCCGGCCCGCGCACGGTCGTACGGGGCTTGGCCTTCGTACGACCTGAGGGACCGCTGAGGAGCGCGCGATGAGTGCCGCAGACACGACCACCCCTGCCAAGGTGCCGCCACCGCGGCAGGCACCGCCACCCGCCGTCCCCGACCGGCCACGGGGACAGCGCACCTCCGGCGGGGCCGCGACCCCGTGGCTGCTGCTCGCGCCCTGCCTGCTGGTGCTGACCCTGGTCATGGCGTACCCCCTGGCGCGTCTGGTCACGGTCTCCTTCCAGAAGTTCGGCCAGTCGGAGCTGTGGGGCTTCCGATCAGCCGAATGGGCGGGGTTCGCCAACTTCCGGAACGTGCTGGGCGACAGTGAGTTCTGGGCGGTCGTCCTGCGCACGATCGTCTTCGCCGCCGGCTGTGTGGTCCTCACCATGGTCGCCGGCATGGCGTTCGCGCTGCTGCTGCAGCGGGTGTCCGGCTGGGTGAAGGTGCTGATCAACATCGTGCTGGTGGCCAGCTGGGGCATGCCTGTCATCGTGGCCACCACCGTCTTCAAGTGGCTCTTCGACTCCGACTACGGCGTCCTCAACGCGCTGCTCAGCAGGCTGCCCGGCGTCGACATGGTCGGCCACAACTGGTTCGCAAGCGGGCCCGAGGGGCTGGCCGTGATCATGCTGCTGGTGGTGTGGGGCGCCGTGCCCTTCGTCACCATCACGCTCAGCGCGGGCCTGACCCAGGTGCCCAGCGAACTGGAGGAGGCCGCACGGCTGGACGGCGCGGGCGCCTGGGGCGTCTTCCGCCATGTCACCCTGCCGATCCTCAAGCCGGTCATCGTGATGCTCACGACCCTGTCGGTGATCTGGGACATGGGGGTCTTCCCGCAGGTGTTCGTGATGCGGGGCGGCCATCCCGAGGCGGAGTTCCAGGTCCTCAACACCTATTCCTACGACCGCGCGTTCGTGGTCAACGACTACGCGCAGGGCTCGGCGATCGCCTTGATCACCGTCTTGCTGCTGCTCGGCGTGGTCGCCGTGTACATGCGCCAGATGCTGAAGATCGGAGAAGTCGAATGAGCGGCACGAGTACCCTCGCATCTCCCCGCCGCCGGAGGGCGAGGCTCGGCTGGAACCTGCTCGGCCTGCTCGTCTTCGTCATCGTCGGCTTCCCCTTCTACTGGATGCTCAACACCGCGTTCAAGCCGTCCAAGGACGCCATCGACCCGGACCCGAGCCTGCTGCCCACTGGGCTCTCCCTCGCGAACTTCCGCCGGGCGCTGGACATCGCCGACTTCTGGGGCCCGGTCGGCCGCAGCCTGATCGTGTCGTTGTCGGTGGTGGCGATCGGCGTGGTCGTGGGCATGCTGGCCGCGCTCGCCATCTCCCGCTTCGCCTTCCGCGGACGCAAGGTCGTGATCGTGGGCATCCTGGCGGTGCAGATGGTGCCGCTGATCGCCATGATCATCCCGATCTTCCTACTGCTGAACGACCTCGGGCAGTACGACAGGCTCACCGGGCTGATCATCACCTATCTGACCTTCATCCTCCCCTTCACCGTGTGGACGCTGCGCGGCTTCATCGTCAACATCCCCCGGGAGCTGGAGGAGGCCGCCATGGTCGACGGCTGCTCCCGCACCGGCGCCTTCATCCGGGTCGTCTTCCCGCTGCTGGCCCCCGGCCTGGTCGCCACCTCGGTCTACGGCTTCATCCAGGCCTGGAACGAGTACCTGTACGCCCTCATGCTGCTCAGCCAGGAGCACCAGACCGCGACGGTCTGGCTCGCCAACTTCACCACCAAGCACGGCACCGAATACGCCCCGATGATGGCCGGAGCCACGATGATGGCCATACCGATCGTCGTCCTGTTCCTGCTCGTCCAGCGCAAGATGGCCGCGGGCCTGACCGCGGGCGCCGTGAAGGGATAACGCCACCCGATGACGACAATCGCCAGCGGCACCGACACACTCACCCGCGACGCGCTGACCGTCCTCCAGCCCGGCTTCACCGGGACCACGGCCCCCGACTGGCTGCTCCGGCGCCTCGGTGAGGGGTTGTCCTCGGTCGGTCTGTTCGGCCGGAACATCGCCTCGCCCGAACAGCTCGCCGCGCTCACCGCCCAGTTGCGCGCCGAACGCGAGGACGTCCTGGTCGCCGTCGACGAGGAGGGCGGCGACGTCACCCGTCTGGAGGTGCGCACCGGTTCCAGCTTCCCCGGCAACCACGCGCTGGGCGCGGTGGACGACGTGGAGCTGACCGAGGCCGTCGCACGCGAACTCGGCCGGCGGCTGGCCGAGTGCGGAGTGAACCTCAACTGGGCGCCTTCCGCCGACGTCAACTCCAACCCCGGCAACCCGGTCATCGGCGTACGGTCCTTCGGTGCCTCCACCGACCTGGCCGCCCGGCACACCGCCGCCTACGTCACCGGTCTCCAGTCCGCGGGGGTCGCCGCCTGCACCAAGCACTTCCCCGGGCACGGCGACACCGCCGTGGACTCGCACCACGCGATGCCCCGCATCGACGTGGGCGGCGAGGTGCTCCAGGCGCGCGAACTGGCCCCGTTCCGCGCGGCGATCGCCGCCGGCAGCAAGGCCGTGATGAGCGCCCACATCCTGGTCCCGGCCCTGGACCCGGAGCTTCCGGCAACGTTGTCCCGCCGGGTGCTGACCGACCTGCTGCGCGGCGAACTCGGCTACGAGGGCCTGATCGTCACCGACGGCATGGAGATGCGGGCCATCGCGGACAACTACGGCATCCGGCGCGGCAGCGTCCTGGCGGTCGCCGCCGGTGCCGACGCGATCTGCGTGGGCGGCGGACTGGCCGACGACGAGACCGTGACCGGTCTGCGTGACGCCCTGGTCGCCGCCGTCCGCTCCGGGGAACTGCCCGAGGAACGGCTGGCCGACGCGGCCGAACGGGTCCGCGCCCTCGCCCGCTGGACCGCCGCGGCCGGGAACCGGGCCGGGGCGCGGGACGCCGCCGACCCGGAGGTGGGACTGCGGGCGGCCCGGCGCGCGCTGCGCGTCACCGCCGCGGACGGCTTCACCCCGCTCACGGAGCCGCCCTACGTCGCCGCCTTCACCCCCGTCGCCAACATCGCCGTCGGTGACGAGACCCCGTGGGGCGTGGCTGCCGAGCTCGGCCGCCTCCTGCCGGGCACCCGGACGGGCAGCTTCGCCGGCGAGGACGCGGGCCGCGCGGCCCTCCAGGACGCCGGCACCCGGCGTGTGGTGGCCGTCGTCCGCGACGAGCACCGCCACCCCTGGATGGCCGCGGCCCTGGACACCCTGCTCGCGGCCCGCCCGGACACGGTGATCATCGAAATGGGCGTCCCCCAGGCACCCCCGCGTGGCCCCCTCCACATCGCCACCCACGGCGCGGCCCGCGTCTGCGGCAGAGCGGCGGCGGAGATCCTGACGGGCGCGTGAACCGCCCACCGCCCACCGGCCCCTCGCCACGGCCTAGTGCTGCGACCGGAAAGGTTCACCGGCTCGCGACGCCCGGCACGGCTCCCCCAAGCTCTTCGAGCAGGGGGGACCCCCAGCCGCGTTGTCGCATCACCCGCGTACATCCAGTACGCGGGCGATGCTCCGCCTTGCGAGGCTCCCCCACTGCCCGAAGGGCGTGGGAGGTGCCCCCAGCACCGGACGCCGCGAGCTTTCCGGCAAACCTTTCCGGTCACAGCACTAGCCGCACGGCTGCCGACACGGTGACGCCGGCCACCCCCAGGGGGTGGCCGGCGTCAGGGTGGGCCGAAGGTCAGATGCCCTGCCAGTCCGGCTTGTTGAGGTAGGTGTGGCGGAAGTAGTCGGCCAGCTTCAGCTTGGACGCGGCGGCCTCGTCGGCGACGACCGTGGCGTGCGGGTGGAGCTGGAGGGCCGAGGCGGGGCAGACGGCCGCCAGCGGGCCCTCGACGGTCGCCGCGACCGCGTCCGCCTTGCCCTCGCCCGTGGCCAGCAGCACCAGGTGCCGGGCCTCCAGGATCGTCCCGATGCCCTGCGTGATCACGTGGTGCGGCACCTGCTCGACGTCGCCGTCGAAGAAGCGCGCGTTGTCGGCGCGGGTCTGCTCGGTGAGCGTCTTGATCCGGGTGCGCGAGGCGAGCGACGAGCACGGCTCGTTGAACCCGATGTGCCCGTCCGTCCCGATCCCGAGCAGTTGCAGGTCGACGCCGCCGGCCTCGGCGAGCGCCCGGTCGTAGGCCGCGCAGGCCGACCGGACGTCGTCGGCCGTGCCGTCGGGCCCGAGGAAGGCGTCCATCCCGATGCCGAGCGGCTCCAGCACCTCCCGGCGCAGCACCGAGCGGTAGGACTCGGGATGCTCGGCGGGCAGCCCCACGTACTCGTCGAGCTGGGCGATCCGCGCCCGCGAGAGGTCCGCCGCACCCGAGCGCACCTTGGCCGCCAGCGCCTGGTACACGGGCAGGGGAGTGGAGCCCGTGGCCACGCCGAGCAGGGCGTCGGGCTTGCGCCGGAGCAGCTGCGCCATCGCCTCGGCGATGAGTTCGCCGCCCGCTCTGGCGTCCGGAACGATGACAACTTCCACGCTGGGCCTGCCGATCTGAAGGGGACGGACCCGGTAACGGGGGTCGTGTGGTTTAGACCAATCCACGCCCAATCTAACAGAGTAGGGCCTCGCCGCGCCGTGCCCGTCCGTCCCCGTGCCCGAAGCCGCGGGGGCGGACGTCCGGGCCCGGATCGCGACCGGCGTGCGACGGCGTGAGCCGGGGGAAGCCGAGGTACTCACGGAAATCGCCCCCGCCATCCGGCCCCACTGCCCAGCGGGGCGGGCTAGGCTGCGGGGGACACGCCGGATGATCCGGAAGTTCCGGCCGGCCGGCCGGACCGGGCTCCGCCCCGACCGGTCGTTCGGTGAAGAAAACACAACAACCGCCGTCCCGCGCATGGACAGGGCAAGTGGTCTAGTCCAGAATGCTGCGGAGACGTCTCGAAGAGCGCACAGGCGCGGCCCCGCCCGCGCACGACAGGTGAACGCACGAGCC
The DNA here is from genome assembly GCF_035917575.1 of Streptomyces sp. NBC_01788. Lineage (GTDB taxonomy): Bacteria > Actinomycetota > Actinomycetes > Streptomycetales > Streptomycetaceae > Streptomyces. Next base: position 5,230,327 of record NZ_CP109090.1, read on the forward strand.
TCCGCCTTCCCCGCACAGGAAGGCGGACCGAGGATCCGGAGCTCTCTGCCCTGACTGCCCCGGTTCCTCATCCTTCGGCCGACCGGGACCGCACGCCCGCGGCCGATGCTGCTCCGGGCTGCGGTGCCGGGAGGGTTGAGGGTCCCTCTCAGGCGCCGCGGCCCGCGGGTGTCTCCGGGGGCCCCGCGCCTTTACGGCCTCCGCCGCCTCCGCTCGATTCGGGCCCGTACAAATGCACGGGTACGCTCGCAGACGTGCCCTCCATGAACGAACTCGTACGCCAGCACACCGCGCTCGACGACTCCGATCTCGAGTGGCTGCACATGCTGGTCTCGGAGTGGCAGCTGCTCTCCGACCTCTCCTTCGCCGACCTGGTCCTGTGGGTCCCCACCATGGACGGCACCCGGTACGTCTCGGTCGCCCAGATGCGCCCCAACACCGGTCCCACCTCGTACCAGAACGACATGGTCGGCCACCTCGTCCCGCGCGGCCGCCGCCCGATGCTGGACGCCGCGCTCGACGAGGGCCGGATCGTGCGGGAGGGCGACCCCGAGTGGCGCGAGGAGGTCCCGGTCCGCGTCGAGTCCATCCCGGTGCGGCGCCAGGGACGCGTCCTCGGCGTCATCGCGCGCAACACCAACCTGCTCACCGTGCGTACCCCGAGCCGGCTGGAGCTGACGTATCTGCAGAGCGCCTCCGACCTGGCGCAGATGATCGCGGCCGGCTCCTTCCCGTTCCCGGACCAGCAGGTCGACATGGACGCCTCGCCCCGGGTCGGCGACGGCCTGATCCGGCTGGACGCGGACGGCATCGTCCAGTACGCCTCGCCCAACGCGCTCTCCGCCTACCACCGCCTCGGCCTCGCCGCCGACCTCGTCGGCCACCACCTCGGCGAGACCACCGCCGAACTCGCCCCCTCCCGGGCCCCGGTGGACGAGGCGCTGGTGAAGCTGGCCAGCGGCTGGGCACCGCGGGAGTTCGAGATCGAGGCCCACGACGGGGTGATCCAGTTCCGGGCCATCCCGCTCAAGCCCAAGGGCACGCGCATAGGTTCGCTGGTGCTGCTCCGGGACGTGACGGAACTACGCCGCCGCGAGCGGGAGTTGATCACCAAGGACGCGACGATCCGGGAGATCCACCACCGGGTCAAGAACAACCTCCAGACGGTGGCGGCGCTGCTCAGGCTGCAGGCCCGGCGCATCGAGTCGGAGCGTGGCCGCGAGGCCCTTGAGGAGGCGGTCCGCCGGGTCGGCTCGATCGCCATCGTGCACGAGACGCTGTCCCAGAACCTGGACGAGCGCGTGGAGTTCGACGAGATCGCCGACCGGGTGCTCGCGATGGTCGCCGAGATCTCCCCGGGCAAGGTGACCGGCCGGCGCAGCGGCCGTTTCGGGATCCTGGACGCGGAGGTCGCCACCCCGCTGTCCATGGTGCTGACCGAGGTCCTGCAGAACGCCCTGGAACACGGCTTCCGCGAGGGCGAGACGGGGACGGTGGAGGTCTCCGCGGTCCGCGGCGGCACCTCGCGCGAGGCCCGGCTGCTCGTCACCGTCCAGGACGACGGCGTGGGTCTGCCCGACGACTTCGACCCGCACAGCTCGGGCAACCTCGGCCTGCAGATCGTACGGACCCTGGTCGAGGGGGAGTTGGGCGGCACCTTCGACATGGTGCCGGCCCCGGAGCGCGGCACCCGAGTGGTCCTCGACATTCCCGTGCAGACGCACAAGTAGCCCGCACGCAGGAGCGTCGGTCCCCGCACAGCAAAGAGCCCCGGACCGAAGTCGGTCCGGGGCCAGTCGCTCGTTGCGTCCTGTGTGCGCATCGGGGGTACTGCGCGCTGCGGCTCGGGGGCGGGAGATGCGTACTCGTTGCACGCGCCGCCAAGCTCAGGCTGTCAGCGGGGTGGCTGTGGTCAGGCGGAGGCCTGACGAGCCCGGTTGCGGGCGGCGCGGCGCTTCATCGCGCGACGCTCGTCCTCGCTGAGACCACCCCAGACGCCGGAGTCCTGACCGGACTCGAGCGCCCACTGCAGGCACTGCTCCATAACCGGGCAGCGACGGCAGACGGCCTTGGCTTCCTCGATCTGCAGCAGCGCAGGACCGGTGTTGCCGATGGGGAAGAACAGCTCGGGGTCTTCCTCGCGGCAAACGGCGTTGTGACGCCAGTCCATGGCTGCTACCTCTCTTGGTATTACATGCGATTGCTTGTGAATGTGAACGCTTTCACGAATCCCTCAACAAGGGAAGGGCCGACTGCCAGGTTCCCTGGCGTGGTCCTGTGATTCGTAGAGGGGTTCTGGTGATCTCTGGGGCCCGTGTGGTGGGCCGCCCCGATCGCCACGTAGAGACTCGCAAACCTCAGCGGCGGATACAACCCCTTCCGGAAAGTTTTTTTTGATTCCTCGGTGTCGACTAGGTCACAGCCGTACTTCCATGGGGTGGATCCTGGCCTAAACGTTCGAGTGAAAGGACTTTCGCCCCTTCTACTCACACAATCACACGCAGTGCACGGCGTACGCCTGTGAACGTCACGCTTCGACGCAGCCCCAGGTGGTCACCGTCCATCTGGAGGGGCAGCGGCACCTTCGAATGCAAGGTGAAGCGGGTCAGATCGTGCAGGGAGGCCGCATGCCTGCCCTGGGGTCCGCGCTCGGGGGACGAAGTGAGCAACTGGGTGCCATACCGGGCAACCGCGGCGGTCGACAGGCGGCTGAGACCGAGCACATCGAGCCCGGTATCGAACGAGGCCTTAGGTGACGTGTACATCGGGCGATTGCCGAGATACGTCCACGGCGAGGTGTTCGAGACTATCGCCGCCACCAGGTCGGTCAGCGGGTCCTCTCCGGCGCGCTCCAGGGTGATCGACCCGCGCCGCCGGCTCGAGTCCCCGAGGAACTGGCGGACCACCTGCCGTACGTACAGCGCGTGCGTGGACTTCTTGCCGCGCTCGCGCTGCTGTTCCACCCGGCCGACCACGCCGGCGTCAAAACCGAGCCCGGCGTTGAAGGTGAACCAGCGCTCCGGAACCGCCGCGTCGTCGGTGCCGGGCGTGCCCGAGGCCAGACCCAGACCGACCGTGCGCTCGCTGCCCAGGCGCAGGGCGTCCAGGATCGCGCCGGTGGCCTCCACCGCGTCGTTGGGCAGGCCCAGGGCGCGGGCGAAGACGTTGGTGGAGCCGCCGGGCACCACCGCCAGGCGGGGAAGGCGCTCGGGGTCCGGGCCGCGGTGCAGCAGACCGTTGACGACCTCGTTGACCGTGCCGTCGCCGCCGAGGGCCACCACCAGGTCGATGTCGTCGCCGTCAGCGGCCTGCCGGCCCAGGTCGCGGGCGTGGCCGCGGTACTCGGTGGTGACCGCGTCCAGCTTCATCTCGCTCGCGAGCGCGTGGATCAGGACGTCGCGCGTACGTGCGCTTGTGGTGGTTGCCGCCGGATTGACCACGAGAAGTGCACGCATGAGGTGCAGCGTACCTACCGGACAGTACCGGCCCCACCCCGAGGTAGGGATCGGGTAAGAGGCCGGGGCGTGAGCCTGCACACGGTGGTCCGGGCCGCGACGGCTACCCTGCTGGAGTGAGCAGTGACCGCAAACCCGCACCGAAGCCCACGAAGAACACGCAGCCCACGGACGCCACGGACACGGCGGATGCCGCAGGTCCCCGCCCGCGGCGGCTGACGTACGCGGCGGCGCTGGCCGGGCTGGAAGGGCTCGTGCTGGTCGTCGGCGGGATCTGGATGCTCGTCGCGGGCGTCACCGGCCACGAGGGCGACCGGCAGACCGGCGTCACCGGCGGCATCACGGTGCTCGTGCTCGCGCTGCTGCCGCTGCTCGCGGCCCGCGGACTGCTGCTGCGCCGCGGCTGGAGCCGGGGGCCGGCGGTCATCACGCAGATCATGGCGCTGCCCGTCGCCTACAACCTGCTGCGGTCCGACGGCGTGGCCATCCCGGCCGGCATCGTGCTCGCCGTGGTGGCCGTCACGTCGCTGGTGCTGCTCGTCAACCCGGAGACGACCAGGGCCCTCGACATCAAGGGCCCCGGCCGGGCCGGGGAGAGCGGACAGCGGTAGCCGGTGACGGCCGGCCTCCGCCCCGGCCGTCCCGGTTCCCGCGATCCCTCTTTCTCCTACTCCTCCACGAGCAGCTTCTCCCGCAGCTGGGCCAGTGTGCGGGCCAGCAGCCGGGAGACGTGCATCTGCGAGATGCCGACCTCCTGCGCGATCTGCGACTGGGTCATGTTGCCGAAGAAGCGCAGCAGCAGGATCCGCTTCTCGCGCGGCGGGAGATCCTCCAGCAGCGGCTTCAGCGACTCCCGGTACTCCACGCCCTCCAGCGCCTCGTCCTCGGCGCCGAGGGTGTCCGCGACCGCCGGGGACTCGTCGTCCGTGTCGGGGACGTCCAGGGACAGCGTGGAGTAGGCGTTGGCCGACTCCAGGCCCTCCAGGACCTCCTCCTCGGAGATGGCGAGCTTCTCCGCCAGCTCGTGCACCGTGGGGGAGCGGCCGTGGAGCTGGGACAACTCGGCCGTCGCGGTGGTCAGCGCCAGGCGCAGCTCCTGGAGCCGGCGCGGCACACGCACCGCCCAGCCCTTGTCCCGGAAGTGCCGCTTGATCTCGCCGACGACCGTCGGGGTGGCGTACGTGGAGAACTCCACGCCGCGGTCCGGGTCGAACCGGTCGACCGACTTGATCAGGCCGATGGTGGCGACCTGGGTGAGGTCGTCCAGCGGCTCGCCGCGGTTGCGGAAGCGGCGCGCGAGGTGCTCGACGAGCGGCAGGTGCATGCGGACCAGCTGGTTGCGCAGCTCGGCGTACTGCGGGCTGCCCTCCTGCAGGGCGCGCAGCTGGACGAACATCGCACGTGCGCCACTGCGGTCATGAGGGTCGTGCCGCGCGTTGTGCACGATCGGGGCGGCGCGCGACCCGTCCTCGCCGTTGCGCTCGTGCTCGCTCATCGTCCCGCCCGTCGCCCTTCCCCGAGCCCTCGCCTCCTTCCCCGCGTTCTCGCCTTCGCTCGAACGGGAGGAGTCCCCGTGAGGGGGAGGACCGCCGTGGCCGGCGACCAGCGGCTCGTCCTCCGGGTGCGGCCTGGCCTGCTCCGGGATGCCGTCGATACCGTCCGCCGCGCGCCGGGCCGCGGCCGGACCGCCCCGGGCGGCTCCGCCCGGAGCCCCGGCCCCGCCCGGAGCCCCGGCCCCGTCCGCGCGCGCCGGAGGCCCGCCCTCGGGCAGCTCCCGTGTGCCGCGCTCTTCGTCCCGCACCGGACCGTCCCCGTTCCTCACGCCGGCCCGGGTCCCGCGCCGCGCTGTTTGTAGAGGCTGATCGACACGGTCCTGTCGTCGTCCACGGCGGAGGAGACCTTGCCCGCGAGCGCGGACAGGACGGTCCAGGCGAACGTGTCCCGCGAAGGCGCGTGACCGTCCGTCGTCGGGGCCGAGACAGTGACCTCGAGCGAGTCGTCGACCAGCCGGAAGACACAGCTGAGCACCGAGCCGGGCACGGCCTGCTGGAGCAGGATCGCGCAGGCCTCGTCGACCGCGATGCGCAGGTCCTCGATCTCGTCGAGGGTGAAGTCCAAACGGGCCGCGAGGCCGGCCGTGGCCGTCCGCAGCACCGACAGGTAGGCACCCGCAGCCGGCAGCCGGACCTCCACGAAGTCCTGGTTCGCCACGGGCTCGCCTGCGATCTGGGACACCCTCACCTCCAAGGTGGTACAAGCTCTCTCAGGGCCGGGGGCATCCCCCGGACAACGCGATACATGGTTCAGCGGTGACGCTACCGCGCGCCCGGCCTTCCTGTCCCGGGACCCCGACCCTTGCTGTCACTCATAGTAAAGCTACGGATACGCTCCGTGGCTAGGGGTCTGCGGGCCCAAATGGGAACGGCGGGCGCCGGGTTGACGTACCCAGACGTCAGACGGTCGAACCGTCCCCCGGTTCCGGTCACACGAGCACGTGGTCCACGAAGCACCAGCGCCAGTCCTCGCCGGGCTCGAAGGTCCGCATCACCGGGTGCCCGGTGTCCTTGTGATGCTTGGTCGCATGCTGTCCCGGTGACGAGTCGCAGCATCCGACGTGGCCACAGGACAGGCACAGCCGCAGCTGCACCGGATGCGTGCCGTCCGCCAGGCACTCCGGACACGTCTCGCACTCGGGCACGGGCTCCGGGTGCGGCAGCGTGCCGGCGTGCGTGCACTGTTTCATGATTGCCAGATTACGACGCTCGTGCGGGGGACCGCGCGGAAAGCGGCCGGGCGACGAACGACGGGTGGGCGAGGACCATGGACGTAGTGCCGCTGCTGTTCCTGGTGGCGGGCAGCGCCGCGGTGGCCGGGGTCGCCCGGCGCACCCCCGTACCGGCGCCCCTGCTGCTGGTCGCGGCGGGACTGGCGGTCTCCTACGTCCCCGGGGTCCCCGCCTACGCCCTCGATCCCGGCGTGGTCCTGCCCCTGCTGCTGCCGCCGCTGCTGTACACCTCCGCCAGTGACAGCTCCTACCTCGACCTGCGCGCGCAACTGCGCCCCGTGGCGCTGCTCTCCGTCGGCTACGTGCTGTTCGCGACCTTCGTGGTCGGCTGGGCCGCGTACCTGCTCGTGCCGGGGCTGCCGCTGACCGCGGCGCTGGTGCTGGGCGCGGTGGTGGCGCCGCCGGACGCGGTCGCGGCGACGGCCGTGGCCCGGCGGGTCGGGCTGCCCTCACGGATCACCACGATCCTCCAGGGCGAGTCCCTGCTCAACGACGCCACCGCGATCACCGCCTACCGGGTGGCGCTGGCCGCCGCCGTCGGCGAGGGCGCGACCTGGGCGGGCGGCGTGGGGGAGTTCCTGATCGCGGCGATCGGCGGCGTCGGCATCGGCCTGGTGGTGATGGCGCCGCTGCACTGGCTGCGCACCCACCTGAAGGAGGCGCTGCTGCAGAACACGCTCTCCCTGCTGATCCCGTTCGTCGCCTACGGCGTCGCCGAGCAGGTGCGCGCCTCCGGGGTCCTCGCCGTCGTCACCGTCGCCCTCTACCTCGGGCACCGCGCCTGGGAGGTCGACTTCGCCACCCGGCTCCAGGAGGAGGCGGTGTGGAAGATGGTGGCGTTCGTCCTGGAGTCGTCGGTGTTCGCCCTCATCGGACTTCAGCTCCCGGTCGTCCTCGGGGGTCTCGGGACGTACTCGGGGCCCGAGGCGGCCTGGTACGCGGTCGCCGTCTTCCTGGTGGTCGTCGCCGCCCGGTTCGTGTGGGTGTACCCGGCGGCGTTCCTGCCCCGGCTGCTGTCCCGGCGCATCCGGGAGCGCGAGGAGAATCCCACCTGGAGGGGCGCGATGGTCACCGCGTGGGCCGGGATGCGGGGCGTGGTGTCCCTGGCCATCGCCTTCTCGATCCCGGTCACGCTGCACGACGGCGGGCCCTTCCCGAAACGGAACCTGCTGCTCTTCCTGACCTTCACGACGGTCATCGGGACCCTGGTGGTGCAGGGCCTGACGTTGCCGCCGCTGATCCGGCTGCTGAAGTTCCCCGACCGCGACACGCGGGCGGAGACCCTGGCCGAGGCGAACGCGCAGGCACAGGCGTCCCTGGCCGCCGAGCGCCGCCTGGAGGAACTCCTGGTCGACGAGCGCAACGCCCTGCCCCCGCCGCTCGCCGACCGCCTCCGCACGGTCCTCGAGCGCCGCCGCAACTCCGTCTGGGAGCGCCTCGGCCAGGCCAATCCGGTCACCGGCGAGTCGGTCGACGACACCTACCGCCGCCTGTCCCGCGACGTGATCAGCGCCGAGCGCGAGGTCTTCGTGCGCCTCCGTGACGGCCGCTACATCGACGACGAAATGCTGCGTACCTTGCTGCGCAGGCTCGACCTGGAGGAGGCGGCTGCCTATCGAGAGGCGGCGTGAGGGGACGGGCGGGCCGGGTGGTGGTGCGTGGCGCCGGGACGGGGAGTGAGGGGCCCGGGCGGCTCAGGCGGGTGCCGGGGTACGGGCGTGATGGCCCGGTGGCGGCGTTGTGGTGCCGGGCGGTTCAGGCTGTCGGCGGGAAAGGGGTGCCCGTGATGATCGCGGCGATCGCCGTACCGCGCGGGAAGGCGTCCTCGGCGGCCAGGGTGACCAGGCCGTACAGCAGTTTGGCGACGTAGAGGCGTTCGACGGGGACGCCGTGCCGGGCGGTGAAGTCCTCCGCGAAGGCGTCGAGTTCGGCCGGGACACGGGCGTAGCCGCCGAAGTGGAAGCGCTCGTCGAGCGACCACGTGCCGCGCCGGGCGCCGAAGGCCCGCTCCTGCAGGGCCTCGATGTCCGGAGCCAGGAAACCGCCCCGGAGGACCGGTATGCCGAGGGCACGCCGACCGGGCGCGAGACCGGCGGCCAGGCCGGCCAGTGTGCCGCCGGTGCCGCAGGCCAGCGCGACGACGTCCGCGTGCTCGCCCAGCTCCTCGCCCAGGGTCCGGCAGCCGCGTACCGCCAGGGCGTTGCTGCCGCCCTCGGGGACCACATGGGCGTCCTCGGCACCCGCGGCCCGAAGCAGGGCCGCCAGCGTCTCCGGCTCGGCCTTGCGGCGGTACGTCGCCCGGTCGGTGAAGTGCAGCCGCATCCCGTCGGCCGCGCAACGCGTCAGGGAGGGGTTCAGCGGGCGCTCGGCCAGCTCCTGGCCGCGGACCACACCGACCGTCGGCAGGCCCAGCAGGCGGCCCGCCGCGGCCGTCGCGCGCAGGTGGTTGGAGTAGGCGCCGCCGAAGGTCACGACCGTCCGGCCGGCCGCGGCCCGCAGGTTCGGGGCGAGTTTGCGCCACTTGTTGCCGATCAGCTCCGGGTGGATCAGATCGTCGCGCTTCAGGAGCAGCCGCAGTCCACGACGGGTGAACCGGTCGTCGGCGACCTCCTGGAGGGGCGAGGGCAGCCGGGGGGACAGCGCGGCGGGGCCGGGGGCGGCGGAGCGGGTCACCCGGCCATTGTCGCCGCCCGGCCCGGGAAGCGGCACGGCCGGCGAGGCACCGCGAACCCGCTGGTCACGCAAAGGGGAAACGCAAGTTCTGCCCGTCGCGACAGTGATCCATTCCCGCTCTTTCGGGTAATAGCACGACCACGCTCCGTGCTGGAAGGCTGGCGCACGCAAATCGATGCACGGCCGAGCGTGCCGGGCATGAGCGGGAGGGCAATTCTCTATGTCGGTAGGCGAAGAGGTCCGCACGGAGCAGGACCGGCCGCAGCAGAGCCTCGGCACCGCGGCCGCGCGGAACCTGGCCACCACCACCAAGTCCGTTCCCCAGATGCAGGAGATCAGCTCGCGCTGGCTGCTGCGCATGCTGCCCTGGGTCGACGTGCAGGGCGGCACGTACCGGGTGAACCGGCGGCTCACCTACGCCGTCGGCGACGGCCGCATCACCTTCGTGAAGACAGGCGACCGCGTCGAGGTCATCCCGGCCGAGCTCGGCGAACTGCCGGCGCTGCGGGACTACGAGGACGACGACGTGCTCTCGGAGCTCGCCCAGCGCTGCCGCCAGCGCGAGATCGAGGCGGGCCAGGTCATCGCCTCCTTCGGCAGCCAGGCCGAGGAGGTGTACCTGCTGGCGCACGGCAGGGTCCAGAAGGTCGGCACCGGCCCCTACGGCGACGACCAGGTCCTCGGTGTCCTCGCCAACGGCGCGTACTTCGGCGATCAGGCTCTCCTCGACCCGGACGCCATCTGGGAGTACACGGCCCGCGCGGACACCGCGTGCACCGTCCTCGTGCTGTCCCGCCGCGACGTCGAGCAGATCGCCGAGCGCGCCGACTCGCTGCGGGCCCACCTCCGGCAGCAGGCCTCGAGCTCCGACCAGAACGCCAACAGGTACGGGGAGAAGGCGGTCGAACTCGCCGCCGGACACAGCGGTGAGCCGGACATCCCGCACACCTTCGTCGACTACGAGGCCAGCCCCCGCGAGTACGAACTGAGCATCGCGCAGACCGTCCTGCGCATGCACACACGCGTGACCGACCTCTACAACCAGCCGATGAACCAGACGGAGCAGCAGATCCGGCTGACCGTCGAGGCGCTGAAGGAGCGCCAGGAGCACGAGCTGATCAACAACAACGACTTCGGCCTGCTCCACAACTGCGAGTACGACCAGCGGATCCACCCGCACGACGGCGTGCCGAGCCCCGACGACATGGACGAGCTGCTCAGCCGGCGCCGCGGCACCAAGCTGTTCCTCGCCCACCCGCGCGCGATCGCCGCGTTCGGCCGCGAGCTGAACAAGCGGGGTCTGGTCCCGGAGACCATCGACATGGGTGGCAACCGCATCCCCACCTGGCGCGGGGTGCCGATCTTCCCGTGCAACAAGATCCCGGTCACCGAGGCGCGGACCAGCTCGATCATCGCCCTGCGCACCGGCGAGGAGGACCAGGGCGTCATCGGGCTGCGCGCGAAGGGCATCCCCGACGAGATCGAGCCGAGCCTGTCCGTGCGGTTCATGGGCATCAACGAGCAGGCGGTCATCAAGTACCTGGTCACGTCCTACTTCTCGGCCGCGGTGTTGGTGCCGGACGCGCTGGGAGTCCTGGAGAACATCGAGGTCGGCCGTTGGCGCTGACCACACGCGCCGGCTCCCGGTGTCCCGGCCCGCCGGGCCGGGTACACCCCCGGGGGACGCGCCCAGTTCCGGCTGCGGAAGCGCCACCGTCCGCGGTCTCTTCGCGGGGGATCGGATGTGGATCGGATGGTTGAGTTCATGACGGAGACGACGCGGCGCCCGACCGGCGTGCCCCGCCCCGCGGGGGCCGAGCGGCCTGCGGGACCCGGCTCCGCCGAGAGCCTTCTCCCCCGCGCCGCCCCCGGTTGGGCGGGCGGCCCGGCCGCGCCCGACGGACACGACGCGGCGGTGATCCTCGAACGCTCCCGGGCGTCGGTCGACCCCGAACTGCGGGCGGCCGTCGCCTCCCTGCCCGCCTCGATGCGCCGGATCGCGCGCTACCACTTCGGCTGGGAGCACGCGGACGGCACCCCGGCCGCGGGCAACGGCGGCAAGGCGATCCGCCCGGCACTGGTCCTCACGGCGGCGACCGCGCTCGGCGGGCCGCCCGCCCGGGCGGTGGCGGCCCGGGCCGCGGCGGCGGTCGAGCTGGTCCACAACTTCACGCTGCTGCACGACGACGTGATGGACCGGGACGTCACCCGGAGGCACCGGCCCACAGCGTGGACGGTGTTCGGCGAGAACGACGCGATCCTCGCCGGGGACGCGCTCCAGGCGCTGGCCCTTGGACTGCTCGCCGAGAACCCGCATCCGGCGTCACCGGCCGCCGCCGCCCGGCTCGCGGGCTGCGTCGTCGAACTCTGCGAGGGCCAGCGGACGGACACCGCCCTGGAACGGCGCGCTCCCGGCGAGGTCACACTCGCCGAGGTGCTCGCCATGGCCGAGGCCAAGACGGGGGCGCTGCTCGGCTGCGCCTGTGCCGTGGGGGGCCTGTACGCGGGGGCGGGGGAGGAGGAGGTCGAGGCGCTGGACGCGTTCGGCCGGCAGGCGGGGCTCGCCTTCCAGCTGATCGACGACGTGATCGGCATATGGGGCGACCCGGCCCGCACCGGGAAACCGGCCGGGGCCGACCTCACCGCCCGCAAGAAGTCCCTGCCGGTGGTCGCCGCGCTGACCTCCGGCACCCCGGACGCGGCCGAACTGGCCGAGCTGTACGCCCGGCCCCACCAGGAGGGGGAGGAGGAGTACCTGGCGCTGGTGGTGGAGCGGGCCGGTGGGCGGGACTGGGCGCAGGCCCAGGCGGCCGACCGGATGGCCTGGGCCGTGGCCGACCTGGCCCGCGCCGTACCGGATCCGGCGAACGCCGGCGGACTGCTGGCCCTGGCCGAGTTCGTGACCAGACGCTCCAGCTGACCCCGCCGGAGAAGACCCCGGAGCCACCGGGCCCGTACGGCTCCTGACCCCGTACGGCCGCCGGCGGCTCCGGCGCGGCGGACCCCGCACTGCCCCACGGTGTGCGGGGCCCGCCTCTTTCGCTAGGCTCAACTCCCTTATTTCGAGCGGTACTTGAGTTGAGGGGGCGGACCATGGGCGTGGGGATCCGGGCGGCGGGGGAAGGCGACCGGGAACTGGTCGTGCGGCTGCTGGACGAGGCCTTCCAGGACGACCCGGTGAGCGGCTGGGTCTTCCCGGAGCGTGAGTACCGCCGTGCGACCCACCACCGGCTGATGGCCGCCTTCACCGACATCGTGCTCGCCGAAGGCCGGATCGACGTGACCGAGGACGGTACGGCGTGCGCCCTGTGGCTGTCGATGCCGGCGGCCGACGGCGACGGCCCGGACGACGGGGGAGGCTCGGAGCACGCCGACGACGCCGTACGGCTGCGCGAGAGCGTCGACCCGGCGAACCCGCGGGTCGAGGAGATCGCCCGGCTGATGGCCGACTCCCATCCGGCGGACCGCGCCCACGAGTACCTGTGGATGATCGGCGTCGCACCGGCCCACCAGGGCGAGGGCCTGGGCGGCACCCTCGTCCAGCACGTCCTCGACCGCTGCGACCGCGAGGGCCTGCCCGCCTACTTGGAGGCCAGCAGCGAGCGCAGCACGAAGCTCTACGAACGCCTGGGCTTCACCTTCGCCGACCACACCCTCGACCTCCCGGACGGCCCCCGGATGTGGCCGATGTGGCGCGAACCCGTCACCGGCCGGGGGCACTGACCGCCGGACCCACGAGCTCGCGCCGACTCAGGACGGCTCACCGCGCGCCCGACGTCGTTGCGGACTTCCCTCTAGGGGAGGCGGGCGAGCAAGTGGGCGTCGAGGAAGCCGCGTTCGGAGGCCGGGTCGTGGAGCAGCCGAGCGACCGTGACGAGCCCGGCCCCGGCCAGCAACTCGGCGAACCGGTCCACGGGCCAGCTGTAGGCGGGCGCCACCTTGTGATCGAAGAGGACCGGCTCCGGTCCCTCGGTCCCGAACAACGAGACCAGGAGCAGGCCCCCTGGTGCCAGGACACGCACCTGCTCGGCGAGCAGCGCGGGCAGTTCCTCAGGCGGGGTGTGGATCATCGAGTAGTGGGCCAGCACTCCGCCGAGTGCGCAGTCCTCGACCGGCAGGGCCTCCATCCGCGCCTCGTCGAACCGCAGCGCCGGATGGGCCCGCCGGGCGTGGTCGACCATGGCCGGGGAGAGGTCGAGCCCGAAGGCGTCCAGCCCCAAGTCGTGCAACATGGCCGTCAGATGTCCGGGCCCGCACCCGACATCGGCTGCCCGCAGGTTGCCCGTCTCGCGCACCAACTCGGCGAAGGTGCCGACCATGGCCCGCGTGAACGGCCGCGTCTCCAGCCGATCAGCGAACATCGACGCATAGAGCTCGACGACCCCGTCGTAGGCCGCCCTGGTCCCGTGTTGGTGTTCCGCCACGGGGAAGAAGCTAACACCCTTGCCGTTCAAGGCCGTTCGCCGAACCGCTCGACCTGCTCATCCGGCGAACAAGGGCGTGACCTGCCCTCCCCAGGCCACCGGCCTCAACGCCGCGCGTGGCGGATCTTCAACCGTCCGAATTCCATGGCCCCGGAGATTCGGATCTTCGGCCCGCCCGGGCGGGAAGGCCGCCGCGCCTCGTAGCGCAGGTCCTTCCACCCCGTGCGCAGACCCTCCACGTCAACGATCGCGTCGCGAGGCACGGTGATCCTGGCCCCGCCGGTGCCGAGCAGCAGCTCGATGTCGACGACCGCATGCTCGATGACCGCCCGGGACAGATCCAGGCGTACCTTCCCGAATGCGGACTCAACCTTGAGGATCCGAGGTACCCGCCACACGCCGCGCCGTTGGATCCGTCCGCCGGCAGCGGTGATCGTCGACGTGGTGTCCGGACTCTCCTCCGGGAGCCCGGCCACGGCCGACGCGAGCTCGCTGTGCGTCTTCGCGGTGAGCATCCGACCGAGACGTTCGTCCATCTCCTCGTGCGAGACGCGCTCATCGGCGTACGCCTCCCGCAGACGCCGCACGGCCGTCTCGCGGTCGTCCTCGCTGAGCAGTGGCAACCGATCTTCCCGCGGAGAGGTCACTGTCCCACTCTAGTGCCGCGCCCGCGACGTACCCGTGCCAAGGCCCGGAGCCGGCAGGGATTCTGACGAGGCGACCGACCACGCGCACCGTTCACGCCAGTTCACGCACAGGTGCGGATACAGGCCCGCACCCGTCGTCGTGGACGCCGGGTGCGGGCCTGGGGACCGGGCGATCAAGGGGATCGCGGGTCGGGGGCGTGATCGAAGGTCAGGCCTTCTTGGTCTCCCAGAAGATCTTGTCGATCTGGGCGATGTAGTCCAGAGCCTTCTGACCCGTGGCCGGGTCGGTGGAGGCCTTGGCGGCGGAGAGGGCCTTCAGCGTGTCGTTGACCAGCTGGTGCAGCTCCGGGTACTTCTCGAAGTGCGGGGGCTTGAAGTAGTCGCTCCACAGCACGGAGACGTGGTGCTTCGCCAGCTCGGCGCGCTGCTCCTTGATGACGGTGGCACGCGTCTGGAAGTGCGGGTCGTCGTTCGCGGCCATCTTCTCCTGGACGGCCTTCACCGACTCCGCCTCGATGCGGGCCTGGGCCGGGTCGTACACACCGCAGGGAAGGTCGCAGTGCGCGCTGACCTTGACCGTGGGGGCAAACAGGCGGGAAAGCATGGAGCCATCCTTCCTCGTGATCGTCTTCTCAGGTGGGACATTACTCCCTGCCAGGCGTGTTTTCGCGAGTGCCCCCTAGGGCTTAGGACAAAAGTCCGGGGTGAGACTGAGACTGGTGGAGGAACGTGACCGGGGAGGTGCCGGGGATGCCGGAACTGTCGCAGGAGACCGAGCGCAGGGGCGCCGTGCTGCCCTTCGGGCTGGCCGAGGTGACCGGGCCGTCCATGGTGCCCACGCTGTACCACGGAGACCGGCTCGTGGTGCAGTACGGCGCCCGGATCCGGCCCGGTGACGTGGTGGTCCTGCGGCATCCGTTCCAGCAGGACCTGCTGGTCGTCAAGCGGGCCTCGGAGCGGCGCGACAGCGGCTGGTGGGTGCTGGGCGACAACGCGTACGCGGGCGGGGACAGTACCGACTACGGGACCGTGCCCGAGGACCTGGTCCTGGGCAAGGTGTGGTTCCGCTACCGGCCGCGCAAGCGCGCTCAGCGCTCGCCGCTGGCGCTCGCGCGCTGGGTGCTGTCGGCGGCCCGGCCCGTGTTCACCGACCGGTCGGCCTCGAGGCGCTTGCGGGCCCGGTAGGCGGCGACGTTCGCGCGGGTCGCGCAGCGGTCGGAGCAGTAGCGGCGCGAGCGGTTGGTCGAGGTGTCCAGGTAGGCGTTGCGGCACGGCGCGGCCTCGCAGAGGCCGAGGCGGTCGACGCCGTACTCCGTGAGGTGGAAGGCCAGGCCCATCGCCGCGATCGCCGCGTAGCCGGCGGTCGCGTTGGACGGGTGGTCCGCCAGGTGCATGTGCCACAGCGGGCGGCCGTCGTCGTCGCGGTGGTCGTGTCCCGAGATCTGCGGGCTCACCGGGAACTCCAGCAGCAGGGAGTTCAGCAGGGCCACCGCGAGCGTCTCGTCGTCCTGGTCGGCCGCCTCGAAGACAGAGCGCAGCCGGGCCCGCACCGAGCGGAAGCGCGTGACATCGGCGTCGGTGGCCCGGCGGGCCGCGGAGGCGTTGGCGCCGAACAGGTCCCGTACCGCGTCGACCGAGGTCAAAGTGTCCTTGCCCCGGGCCGGTTCCTCGCTGTTGACGAGCCGTACGGCGTAATCCGAGTAATAGGCCAGTTCCACTTGTAGTCCTTACTGGGTCGCTCTATGGTGCGGGAGAGCGGTCGGTAACAGCCGGCTGGCCTTCAAGGGTATTACGTGACGTGGACAGGGAGGGCTGCGATGACGGACACGAGGACGGGCATCACCGCGGAGGGGGCCGACTGGGCGGCGTGGCAGAAGAGCTGGGACCGCCAGCAGGAGTGGTACATGCCCGACCGCGAGGAACGCTTCCGCATCATGCTCGACATGGTCGAGGCGCTCGTCGGCACCGCCCCGCGCGTCCTGGACCTGGCCTGCGGCACCGGCAGCATCACCGCCCGGCTGCTCACCCGCTTCCCCGGGGCCACCAGCACCGGCGTCGACCTCGACCCGGCGCTGCTCGCCATCGCGCGCGGCACCTTCGACGGCGACGACCGGGTCTCCTTCGTGACCGCCGACCTCAAGGACCCCGCCTGGCCGGCGAAGCTGCCGTACGACTCCTACGACGCCGTCCTGACCGCGACGGCCCTGCACTGGCTGCACAGCGAACCTCTCGCCGCCCTCTACGGCCACGTCGCGAAGCTCGTCCGCGACGGCGGTGTCTTCATGAACGCGGACCACATGATCGACGAGACCACGCCCCGGATCAACGCGGCCGAACGCGCCCAGCGGCACGAGCGCATGGAACAGGCCAAGCGGGCCGGCGCCCTGGACTGGGCCGAGTGGTGGCAGCTGGCCGCCAAGGACCCGGTCCTGGCCGGACCGGCGGCCCGTCGCTTCGAGATCTACGGCGAGCACGCCGACGGCGACATGCCGTCCGCCGCGTGGCACGCGCGCGTACTGCGCGAGCAGGGCTTCGCCGAGGCCCGCCCGGTGTGGTGCTCACCGACGGACACACTCCTGCTCGCCCTCAAGTAGGGCACCAGGGACCCATGCGAGAGGGGCGGTACGGGATCCCCGTACCGCCCCTCGTCCGTTCGCGTCCTGCTACAGCACCTTCGACAGGAAGGACTGCGTGCGCTCGTGCTGCGGGTTGGTCAGCACCTCGCGCGGATGGCCGGATTCCACCACCACGCCCTCGTCCATGAAGACCAGGCTGTCGCCGACCTCGCGGGCGAAGCCCATCTCATGGGTGACGACGACCATCGTCATCCCGGACTGGGCGAGGTCGCGCATGACGTCGAGGACGTCACCCACCAGCTCCGGGTCGAGCGCCGAGGTCGGCTCGTCGAACAGCATGAGCTTGGGGTCCATGGCCAGGGCGCGGGCGATCGCCACCCGCTGCTGCTGGCCGCCGGAGAGCTGCGAGGGGTAGTGCCCGGCCCGGTCGGCCAGGCCCACGCGCTCAAGGAGCTGCACCGCCCGGTCCCTGGCCTCGCCCTTGTTCACGCCCTTGACCTGGACCGGCGCCTCGATGACGTTCTCCAGCGCGGTCATGTGCGGGAACAGGTTGAAGCGCTGGAAGACCATGCCGATGTCCCGGCGCTTCATGGCGACCTCGCGGTCGCGCAGCTCGTACAGCTTGTTGCCGTGCTGGCGGTAGCCGACGAGTTCGCCGTCGACGTACAGCCGGCCCGCGTTGATCTTCTCCAGGTGGTTGATGCAGCGCAGGAACGTCGACTTGCCGGAGCCGGAGGGGCCGATGAGGCAGAACACCTCGCCGGGCCTGACCTCCAGGTCGATGCCCTTGAGTACCTCCACCTGGCCGAAGGACTTGTGGACGTCCTCCGCCTTCACCATCGCGACGCTGGTGTCGCGCACGGTGGTGTCCTGCTTGGTGAGCTTGTCGGTCATGCCGTGACCTTCCTGCTGGAGAAGGACGTCAGGTGTGCCCTGACCTTCTGCCACGGCGTCGGCGGCAGGCTGCGGCTGGAGCCGCGGGCGTAGTACCGCTCGATGTAGTACTGGCCGACGCTCAGCACCGAGGTCATGATCAGGTACCAGGCGGCGGCGAGGAAGTACATCTCCACCGGGGCGCCGGAGACCTGGCCGATGTCCTGGGCGTAGCGGAACAGCTCCGAGAACTGGACGGCCGCCACGAGCGAGGTCGTCTTCAGCATGTTGATGACCTCGTTGCCGGTCGGCGGCACGATCACCCGCATGGCCTGCGGGATGATGATCCGGCGCAGGGTCTTGGAGTGGCTCATGCCCAGCGCGTGGGCGGCCTCCGTCTGGCCCTCGTCGACGGCGAGCAGACCGGCGCGGCAGATCTCCGCCATGTACGCCGCCTCGTTCAGACCGAGGCCGAGCAGCGCCGTCAGCAACGGCGTCATGAAGTTCGACCAGGTGTCCTTGTAGAGCGGCATCAGGTTGATGTAGTTGAAGACCAGGCCCAGGTTGAACCACAGGAACAGCTGGACCAGGACCGGGGTGCCGCGGAAGAACCAGATGTAGAACCAGGCGATGGTCGAGGTCACCGGGTTCTTCGACAGGCGCATCACGGCCAGGACGATGCCGCCGACGATGCCGATCAGCATCGACAGGACCGTCAGCAGGAGGGTCTTGCCGACGCCGGTCATGATCCGGTCGTCGAAGAAGTAGTCCGGAACCGCGTGCCAGTTGATCCTGCCCTGGCTGAACGCGTAGATGATCGCGACCAGGATCGCGATCGCGACGGTGGCGGTGAGGTACCGCCCGTAGTGCCGGACCGGTATGGCCTTGATGGCCTGCGGTCCGGCCGGGGGCGTGTCCTTGGGCCCCGCCGTCTTGTCGATGTCAGCAGTCACGGGTGTCGCCTCTCAGCGGCTGCTCGGCGCGGTCACTTGCCGCCGTTGATGACGGATTCCTTGACGGCACCGTCCTGGACGCCCCACTTCTCCAGGATCTTCTCGTATTCGCCGTTCTTGATGATCGCGTTCACCGCGGCCTGGAGGGCGTCGCGCAGCTGCGTGTTCGTCTTGCTGACGGCGATGCCGTAGGGGGCCGCCTGGACCTGCGGGCCGACGACCTCGAAGTCGTTGCCGCCGCCGGAGGTCTTCACCGCGTACGCGGCGACCGGGAAGTCGGAGGAGACCGCGTCCGCGCCGCCCGAGCGCAGCCGGGTCTGGGCCTGCTGGTCGTCGTCGAACGGCTCGATGGTGAGCTTCTTGTTGGCCGGGCACTTCTTCGCCTCGGACTTCGCGAGGTCCTCGGAGACCGTGCCGCGCTCCAGGGCGATCTTCTTGCCGCACAGGTCGGACCAGCTGTTGATGCCCTTGGTGTCGCCCTTGCGGGTGTAGATCGAGACACCGGCGGTCAGGTAGTCGACGAAGTCGACGCCCTCGCCGACCTTCTTGCCCGTGCTGGGGTCGATGCCTTCCTGACGGCTCTTGTTGTCCGTCATGGCCGACATGGCGATGTCGTAGCGGTTGGACCGCAGACCAGTGAGCAGGGCGTCGAAGGTGCCGTTCTCGAACTCGAGGGTCACCCCGAGCTGCTTGCCCAGGGCGGCCGCGACGTCGGGGTCGAGACCGACGACCTTGCCGGACTTGTCCTTGAACTCGACCGGCGCGTACGCGATGTCGGAGCCGACCTTGATGGACCCCTTTTCCCGGATCTGGGCCGGGAGCTTGTCGGCCAGCGGGGCGGAGTTCGCCGAGCCCGACGACTTGTCCTTGGTCTGGTCACCGCAGCCGGTGAGAATCAGGGCGCCGGTGACCACGATCGCACCGACCGCAGCTAGCCGGGAGCGCGCGGCGGTCGTACGACGGGTGGAGCGTGTGGTCATGGTGTTCCTCCGGCTGATGGATGGCGCTGCCGACGGGCGACGAGACCACACACCTTCGAGTGTTGCGACCTCGTGTGATTGACCGCATCTTGCCATTCGGGCTGCTCCATTCAGGGGCGTCGCCATGTCAAAATCGGATAACGGGTGACCCCCGAACAGCCCACAGCGGCTCCGGCAAAGCCGGACCATCTGCGGGAATGCCTTCTTCCGGCCGGAGGATCTTCGGCCCGTCTCAGGACGCGGTCCACCGCTGCATGGTGTTTGAGTGCAGTTGGAACCCTGTTGGGTATTCGGCGATGAGTTGTCCCTATATTGGGCCAAGTGCCGCGTCCCCGTCATGTGACCTTGACGTTATGGACTCGTCGTTGACGTCGATCGTCCGGTAAGAAGGTTCTTTACACCCCTCATCCGGGGCTCGAGCGCGTGTGCGGCGCGCCCGTCGCGTAGGTGACCGAAGACATCACTCACGGTCCGTGCGCGGTCCCGCCCGCTCCCACCAGGAGCGGCAACCCTCAAACCATGAAACTTAAGGGGTAAAACGAAGTGGCAGCGGAGATCGTCAATCCTCGCAGCGACAGCGGTACGGACCAGGACGGCGGAGCAGAGCCGCTCGACTCCTTCGATCCGGCCTTCGCGCTGCACCGCGGCGGCAAGATGGCCGTGCAGGCCACTGTGCCCATCCGCGACAAGGACGACCTGTCCCTGGCGTACACGCCCGGCGTCGCGCGCGTTTGTTCCGCCATCGCGGAGCAGCCGGAACTGGTCCACGACTACACGTGGAAGTCGTCCGTGGTCGCCGTCGTGACCGATGGCACGGCTGTTCTGGGGCTCGGTGACATCGGCCCCGAAGCCTCCCTCCCGGTCATGGAGGGCAAGGCGATCCTGTTCAAGCAGTTCGGCGGCGTGGACGCGGTGCCGATCGCGCTGAACTGCACCGACGTCGACGAGATCGTCGAGACCGTGGTGCGCCTCGCGCCGTCCTTCGGCGGTGTGAACCTGGAGGACATCTCGGCCCCCCGGTGCTTCGAGATCGAGCGCAGGCTCCAGGAGCGTCTGGACATCCCGGTCTTCCACGACGACCAGCACGGCACGGCGGTCGTGACCCTCGCGGCGCTGCGCAACGCGGCCCGGCTGAGCGGGCGCGCGATCGGAGAGCTGCGGGCCGTGATCTCGGGCGCGGGCGCGGCCGGTGTGGCCATCGCCAGGATGCTGGTCGAGGCCGGTATCGGCGATGTCGCGGTCGCGGACCGCAAGGGCGTGGTGTCGGCCGACCGCACGGACCTGACGCAGGTCAAGCGCGAGCTGGCCGAGTTCACCAACAAGGCCGGCGTCAGCGGTTCCCTGGAGGACGCGCTGGCCGGCGCCGACGTCTTCATCGGCGTCTCCGGCGGCACGGTGCCGGAGGAGGCCGTGGCGTCGATGGCCGAGGGCGCGTTCGTGTTCGCCATGGCCAACCCGAACCCCGAGGTGCACCCCGAGGTCGCGCACAAGTACGCGGCGGTCGTGGCGACCGGGCGCTCGGACTTCCCCAACCAGATCAACAACGTCCTGGCCTTCCCCGGCATCTTCGCGGGCGCGCTCCAGGTGCGGGCGTCCCGGATCACCGAGGGAATGAAGATCGCGGCGGCCGAGGCGCTGGCCGGGGTCGTCGGCGACGACCTCGCCGCGGACTACGTGATCCCCTCGCCGTTCGACGAGCGGGTGGCACCCGCCGTGACCGCGGCGGTGGCCGCCGCGGCCCGTGCCGAGGGCGTGGCCCGTCGCTGAGCCGAACCGAACGGCCCCGTCCCCTGCGGACGGGGCCGTTCGTCTTTTCCCGCGTCCTGCGTCCTTCGTCCTCCTGTCTGGCAAGAGGGTGAGCGTCACAGAGGTGCGTGGTTCCGTCGGCCGGGGCGCACCCCTAGGGTCAAGGTCATGTTCGCTGTCTACGCCGCCCGAATCGACCGCGACCAGCCGCTGAGCGGCCTGGAGTCGGGGGAGCGCCCGGCCCCCGAGGCCCGTCCCGGCTGGAGCACGGTCAATGTCAGGGCCGCCTCACTGAACCACCACGACCTCTGGTCACTGAGGGGGGTGGGGCTGTCCGAGGACAAGCTGCCCATGATCCTCGGCTGCGACGCCGCCGGTGTCGACGAGGACGGCAACGAGGTCGTCCTGCACTCCGTGATCGGACAGAGCGGGCACGGGGTCGGTCCCGCGGAGCCCCGGTCCATCCTCACCGAGCGCTACCAGGGCACCTTCGCCGAACAGGTGGCCGTGCCGACCTGGAACGTCCTGCCCAAGCCCAAGGAGCTCTCCTTCGAGGAGGCCGCCTGTCTGCCCACGGCGTGGCTGACGGCGTACCGCATGCTCTTCACCAACGCCGGGGTACGCCCCGGCGACTCCGTGCTCGTCCAGGGCGCCGGCGGCGGTGTCGCCACGGCCGCGATCGTGCTCGGCAGGGCGGCCGGGCTGCGGGTGTTCGCCACCAGCCGGGACGAGGCCAAGCGCAGGCGTGCGGTGGAGCTCGGCGCGGTGGACGCACTGGAGCCGGGGGCACGGCTGCCGCAGCGGGTGGACGCGGTGATCGAGACCGTCGGCGCGGCCACCTGGTCGCACTCGGTCAGGTCGCTGCGGCCCGGCGGCACGATCGTCATCTCCGGGGCCACGAGCGGCGACAGGCCGTCCCATGCCGAGCTGACACGCATCTTCTTCCTGGAGCTGAAGGTCGTGGGCTCGACCATGGGCACCAAGGACGAACTGGAGGACCTGCTGTCCTTCTGCGCCGCTACAGGGGTCCGTCCCGTCATCGACGAGGTGCTGCCGCTCGACCGGGCCCGCGAGGGCTTCGAACGGCTGGAGTCGGGCGGCCACTTCGGCAAGGTCGTGCTCACCACCTCCTGACTGCCTCCCCGCCTGTTCTCCGAGCGCCGGGCCCGGGTGTGTCAACTACGGTTGACGCACCCCGGAGTGTCAATGTAGGTTGACGTCATGACCGAAGCAACGGATCTCGCCGAGCGCGCGGGCGACCGCGATCCCCGGGTCGGGCTGCGGGCCGTCGCCGCGCTGCGCCGGCTGCTGGAGCAGCTCGAGGCGGTACAGGTGCGCGGTGCGCGCAACCAGGGCTGGTCGTGGCAGGAGATCGCCGCCGAACTCGGCGTCAGCAGGCAGGCCGTGCACAAGAAGTACGGGAGGCAGTGATGTTCGAACGGTTCACGAAGGACGCCCGGGCCGTGGTGCGGGGGGCGGTGGAGTACGCCGACGACGCGGGAGCGCAGACCGTGGACGCCGAGCACCTTCTGCTCGCCCTGCTCGACCGCGAGGGCAGCCGCGGGTCCTTCGCGCTGGCGGCGCTGGGGCTCGACGAGCACGGGGAGCCCGTGCGGCAGGCGCTGCACGACGCACGGCGGCGCGCCGGCCTGTCCCGGGCGGAGGCCGACGCCCTCGCGGGCCTGGGCATCGACGTCTCGGAGATCGTCTCCCGGGTGGAGGAGACGCACGGCGTCGGGGCGATGTCCGGCGACCGGCGGGGCAAGGGCTCCTGGCCGGGCCGCCGCGCCTTCAGCCGGAGCGCCAAGGACACGCTCGAAAAGGCCCTGCGCACGGCGGCGGCACACCGCGACCGGCACCTCGGCGACGAACACATCCTCCTCGCCCTGACCGTCCGTCCGGGTGTGCCCGCCGAGGCCCTCGCCGACCACGGTGTGACCTACGAGTCGGTGGCCCGCGTGCTGTACGGCGGGGGACAGGCGCGGGCGGCCGGTTGAGCTGAAGGGGATGGCCGCCCGAGTGCACCGGCGGGCGGCCGTCAGACCTTCGGGCGCTGCAGGAGCGAGGCGATGTGGGCCGCCGCCGCGGACAGATGGCCACGGGCCTCGAGGAGTTGGTCGGCGGTGATGCCGTTGTCCCGGGCCGTGTCGCGGATGTCGTCGCGGAAGCGGTCCAGGAGGCGGTCCAGGTCGCGGGCGTGGTCGCCGGTGAGGTCCTCGTGCGCCCAGGCCGGTTCGTAGCGGGCCGGGAAGTCCTCCGGGGTCGTGGAGTACTCGGGGCGGGCCGCGGTGCGGCCGAAGGCGTAGTCCTTGCCGAAGTCGCCGAATTCCTTGGCCAGTTCGGTCAGACCCTCGCGAACCCCCGTGGGCCAGTCACCCCGGTCGAAGTGGTCCTGCACCTGGTCCTGGACCCGCTTGGCGATGCGCTGCAACTCCTCCTGTGCCTGGGCCCGCGCCCGCTCCTGCGCGTCCTTGGCCTGCCGCTTGGCCCGCTGGGCCTCGTCGCGTGCCCTGCGGCTCTCCTCCTTCGCGCGCCGTGCCTGCTCCTTCCACTCCTGCTTGACGCGCCGCATCTCCTCCTTGGCGGCCTGCCAGGCCTCCTTGTCGTCGGCCTTGCCGTGCTCCCCGGGCTCCCCGTGCTTTCCCGAGCCCTCACGGGCCTGGGAGGCGGCCGCGCGCATCTCGCGCCGCAGATCTCCGGCGGCGCCGCGCACATCGGCCCGGATCTCCGCGGCGAGTTCGGCGACGGACTCGCGGATCTCCAGCTCCAGGTCGGCCAGTTCGCCACTGCGGTCGGCCAGCTCGGCGCGGCCCGCGTCCGTGATCGCGTACACCTTGCGGCCGCCCTCGGTGGTGTGCGTGACCAGGCCCTCCGCCTCCAGCTTGGCCAGCCGCGGGTACACCGTGCCCGCCGAGGGGGCGTACAGGCCCTGGAAGCGCTCCTCCAGCAGCCGGATCACCTCGTACCCGTGGCGCGGGGCCTCGTCGAGCAGCTTGAGCAGGTACAGACGGAGTCGGCCATGGGCGAAGACGGGAGGCATGTCAGAGCACCTTCTTGTCGGTCGTGCCATGGGCGCTGCCGCCGCTGGAGTCCTCGGCCGGGAGGGCGTCCCGCGGCTCCGCCTCCCACGGTCCGTCCTCCGCGGGCGGGCGCCGCAGCAGCGCGATGGAGCCGGAGACGGTGGTTGCCTTCAGCCGTCCGTTGCCCGCGCCGAGACGGCCGGTGATCCGCTTGGCCCCCCACTGGCCGCCGACCTTGAGGTCCTCGAAGGCGTTGGACACCGCCCCGCTCGCGGTGTTCGCGTCCACCTGCGCGTCCGCCGGGTGGGGCAGCCGGATGGCGATCTCGCCGGAGACATTGGTCAGGCTCACGTCGGTGGGGCCGCCCGCCGGGTCGAGGTCGACGATCATCGACCCGCTCACCGAGTCCGCCCGCACCGAGGGACCGGCGCCGTCGACCACCGTCAGATCGCCGGAGACCGAGTTGAACCGCAGGTCACCGGAGAGGGCCTGCGCCTCCACGCTCCCCGACACGGTGTCCGCGCGCACCGGACCCGTCAGGCGCACCAAAGTGGTGTCCCCGGAGACGCCCTTGACCTCCGCGCGTCCGCCTATCCCCGAGACCACCGCGCCGGCACCGACCACTCCGAGCTCCACCCGCGTGGTCGCCGGGACGGCCACGGAGACCACGGCGCTGCGCCGCCAGCCCTTGCGGTCCAGCCACTTGAGGAAGCCCTTCCAGGGCAGGTCCTCGTACGCCACCGTCAGCGTCCCGCCCTGCTGGGTGACCACCAGGGGCGGCCCCTCGATCTCCGAGACCTCCAGGCGGGCCGGACCCTCGTCCACCCCCACGACGTTCACCGCTCCGTGCACGATGCGGACGTTGAGCGCGGTCACAGGCTCGTCGAAGGTGAGCTTCCTGGGCTCACCGACGGACCACTCGGACATGGTGCAGACCTCCCCGGGCCGGACGCGACACGCCATATCGCGTCGTCTGCAATCCACGATATATCGCGTCCCGGGGAAGTCAAGACACTCGTACGGGTGAGGCGAGCGCGTGCCGCCGGAAAAGGCGGACCGGGGCAGACTCCAGAAAACAGACAGGGCGCCCCCAAGGGGGCGCCCCGCGCCGAGCAGACGGCCGGTCCTACTCGTCGTCCTCGTCGTCCAGCCGGGCCAGCCAGGTCGCCAGCCGCTCCACCGGTACCTCGAAGTCCGGATTGAGGTCGACGAAGGTCCGCAGCTGCTCGGCCAGCCACTCGAAGGTGACCTCCTCCTCGCCCCGCCGCTTCTCCAGCTCTTCGATGCCACGGTCTGTGAAGTACATGGAGTCAAGGATAGGCGCGCCGAAACGACCGGGCCGCACCCCCGTTTCAGGGGTGCGGCCCGGTCAGGTGCGAACCGAGGAAGCGGTTACGCCTCGAACACCTCGCGCACCAACTGCTCCTGCTCCGCCTGGTGCCGCTTCGCGGAACCGACGGCCGGGGAGGAGCCGTGCGGACGGGAGATGCGGCGCAGGCGCTCGCCGGCCGGGATGTCCGCGCCGACCGCCAGGTCCAGGTGGTCGATGAGGTTCAGGGCGATGAACGGCCACGCGCCCTGGTTCGCCGGCTCCTCCTGGGCCCAGAGGTACTTCTCCGCGTTCGGGTACTTGGCGATCTCGGCCTGGAGCTCGGCACCCGGCAGCGGGTAGAGCCGCTCGAGGCGGATAATCGCCGTCTCGGCAGCTGCAGCGTCGGTCACGCCGCGCTTCTTCCGCTCGGCGTCCAGGTCGTAGTAGACCTTGCCCGCCGTGAAGACGACCTTCTTGACCGCCGCCGGGTCCACCGACGCGTCGCCGATGACCGGACGGAACTGGCCCGCGGTGAACTCCTCCGCCTTCGAGGCCGCGGCCTTCAGGCGCAGCATCGACTTCGGGGTGAAGACGACCAGCGGCTTGTGGTGCGGGTTGTGCACCTGCCACCGCAGGAGGTGGAAGTAGCTCGACGGCAGGGTCGGCATCGCGACCGTCATGTTGTTCTGCGCGCAGAGCTGGAGGAACCGCTCCGGGCGGGCGGAGGAGTGGTCCGGGCCCTGGCCCTCGTAGCCGTGCGGCAGGAGCAGGGTGACGCCGGAGGTCTGGCCCCACTTCTGCTCGGCGGAGGAGATGAACTCGTCCACCACCGTCTGGGCGCCGTTGGTGAAGTCGCCGAACTGGGCTTCCCACATCACCAGCGCGTCCGGGCGGGCCAGCGAGTAGCCGTACTCGAAGCCCATCGCCGCGTACTCGGACAGCAGCGAGTCGTAGACGTTGTACCGGGCCTGGTCCTCGGACAGGTACAGCAGCGGGGTGAAGTCCTCGCCCGTCTCACGGTCGATGATCACCGCGTGCCGCTGGCCGAAGGTGCCGCGGCGGGAGTCCTGGCCGGACAGCCGGACCGGGACGCCCTCAAGGAGCAGCGAGCCGATGGCGAGGGTCTCGCCCATGCCCCAGTCGATCGTGCCGTCCTCGACCATCGCCGCCCGGCGCTGGAGCTGCGGCAGCAGCCGCGGGTGGACGGTGATGTGGTCGGGGATGTTGACCTGGGACTCGGCGATGCGCTTGACGACCTCGGCGGAGACGGCCGTGGAGACCGCGACCGGGAAGCCGTCCTGCGGCGCCTGGACGTCACCGGAGGCCGGCTGGGCGGTGGCCTCGCGGACCTCGGTGAAGACCTTCTCCAGCTGACCCTGGTAGTCCTGCAGTGCCTGCTCGGCCTCTTCCAGGGTGATGTCGCCCCGGCCGATCAGCGACTCGGTGTAGAGCTTGCGCACCGAGCGCTTCTTGTCGATCAGGTCGTACATCAGCGGCTGGGTGAAGGCCGGGTTGTCCGACTCGTTGTGACCGCGGCGGCGGTAGCAGATGAGGTCGATCACCACGTCCTTGTTGAACGCCTGGCGGAACTCGAAGGCGAGCCGCGCCACGCGGACCACGGCCTCCGGGTCGTCGCCGTTCACGTGGAAGATCGGGGCCTCGATCATCCTCGCCACGTCCGTCGCGTACATGGAGGAACGCGAGGACTCCGGGGCGGCCGTGAAGCCGACCTGGTTGTTGATGACGATGTGGACCGTGCCGCCGGTGCGGTAGCCGCGCAGCTGCGACATGTTCAGGGTCTCGGCCACCACGCCCTGGCCCGCGAAGGCCGCGTCGCCGTGGATGGCCACCGGCAGGACCGTGAAGTCCGTGCCGCCCTTGTTGATGATGTCCTGCTTGGCGCGGGAGACGCCCTCCAGGACCGGGTCCACCGCCTCCAGGTGGGAGGGGTTGGCCACCAGCGAGACGTTGATCTGCTCGCCGTCCAGGCCGGTGAACGTGCCCTCGGCGCCCAGGTGGTACTTCACGTCGCCGGAGCCGTGCATCGACTTCGGGTCGAGGTTGCCCTCGAACTCGCGGAAGATCTGCGCGT
The DNA here is from genome assembly GCF_035917575.1 of Streptomyces sp. NBC_01788. Classification (GTDB taxonomy): domain Bacteria; phylum Actinomycetota; class Actinomycetes; order Streptomycetales; family Streptomycetaceae; genus Streptomyces. Next base: position 5,257,863 of record NZ_CP109090.1, read on the forward strand.
ACGACTTGCCGACGATGTTGGCCAGGACGTTGAGGCGGCCGCGGTGGGCCATGCCGATGACGACCTCGTCCAGGCGGGACTCCGCCGCCGAGTCGATGACCGCGTCGAGCAGCGGGATGACGGACTCGCCGCCCTCCAGGGAGAACCGCTTCTGGCCGACGTACTTCGTCTGCAGGAAGGTCTCGAAGGCCTCGGCCGCGTTCAGCCGGCGCAGGATGCGCAGCTGCTCCTCGCGCTCCGGCTTGGAGTGCGGGCGCTCCACGCGGTCCTGGATCCACCTGCGCTGCCTGGGGTCCTGGATGTGCATGAACTCGATGCCGACCGTGCGGCAGTACGAGTCGCGCAGCACGCCGAGGATGTCGCGCAGCTTCATCAGCGTCTTGCCGGCGAAGCCGCCGACCGCGAAGTCGCGCTCCAGGTCCCACAGGGTGAGCCCGTGCTCGGTGATGTCCAGGTCGGGGTGCTTGCGCTGCTGGTACTCCAGCGGGTCGGTGTCGGCCATGACGTGGCCGCGGACCCGGTAGGAGTGGATCAGCTCGAAGACGCGGGCGGCCTTCGTGACGTCGTCGTCGTGCGAGGCGTCGATGTCCTTGAGCCAGCGGACCGGCTCGTAAGGGATGCGCAGCGACTTGAAGATGTCGTCGTAGAAGTCGTGCTCGCCGAGCAGCAGGTTGGCGACGGCGCGCAGGAACTCGCCGGAGGCGGCGCCCTGGATGACCCGGTGGTCGTAGGTCGACGTGAGCGTCATGACCTTGGAGATGCCGAGCTTGTTCAGGGTGTCCTGGGAGGTGCCCTGGAACTCCGCCGGGTAGTCCATGGAGCCGACGCCCATGATCACCGACTGGCCGGGCATCAGCCGCGGCACGGAGTGGACCGTGCCGAGACCGCCGGGGTTGGTGAGGGAGACGGTGACGCCGGTGAAGTCGTCCATCGTCAGCTTGTTGTCGCGGGCACGACGGACGATGTCCTCGTAGGCCTGCCAGAACTCGAAGAAGTTCAGCGTCTCGGCCTTCTTGATGGCGGCCACGACGAGCTGGCGGTCGCCGTTGGGCTTCACCAGGTCGATGGCCAGGCCGAGGTTGACGTGGTCCGGCTTGACCAGCGTGGGCTTGCCGTCCTTCTGCGCGAAGGACCAGTTCATCGACGGCATCTGCTTGATGGCCTGGACCATCGCGTAGCCGATGATGTGCGTGAAGGAGATCTTCCCGCCGCGAGCCCGCTTGAGGTGGTTGTTGATGACGATGCGGTTGTCGAACAGCAGCTTCACCGGGACGGCGCGCACGGACGTGGCCGTGGGCAGCTCCAGCGAGGCGCTCATGTTCTTCGCGACCGCGGCGGAGGGGCCGCGCAGCGTGACGAGCTCCGGACCGGCGGGAGCCTCGACGGCGGGCTTCTCCGGCGCCGGGGCCTGAGTCACGGGCTTCGCGGGCGCCGGAGCGGCGGCCGCGGGCCGGGGGGCGGCCGGAGGCTGCACGGGAGCGGCCGGCGCGGCGGACTGGGGAGCGGGCCTGGCAGGGGCGGCCGGCGCGGCGGCGGGCGCCGCCTGAGCCGGGGTGGTGGTCTCCGCGGCCCCCGCGGCCGCGGTACCCGCCGGAGCCTGCGGGGCTGCGGCCCCCGGCTTGTAGTCGGCGAAGAAGTCCCACCAGGCGCGGTCTACGGAGTTCGGGTCCTGGAGGTACTGCTGATAGATCTCGTCGACGAGCCACTCATTGGCACCGAACGCGGCCGCGGAGGTCTTCCCGGCTTGGTCGGTGTCGGTCGAGATGCTCGAGTTACTGGGGGACTGTGGCGACACGGCGGCAACCGCCCTCTTCCGCTTCACAAGAATGATGGACAGCGGGAATAAAGGCTACGCCCCCGAGAGGGGGAAGGTCAGGTCGGGCCACTCCTTCGTCATGTAAGTCACATCAAAACCTGGGTTTCGGGACTTGAAATGGCGGGAAACAAGCGTAGTTCCGCTGCGCCAGGGAAGGGCGGACCCGGGCCTGACCCCTGTGGGATGCAGGCCCCTGCCTGATCACACGTGTCCGCCTGCGGGGATGCTCGTGGATCTTGGGGTTCGCGATCGAACTTTACGTCAACTTGGCAAAGACGGCAGACCCGGAAGAGTGACAAGGATCCGGCAGCCCCGCTCGGATTCGGCCACACCGATCCGGCCGCCGTGCAGGTCCACCGCCCAGCGGGCGATCGCCAGACCGAGTCCGGTGCCGCCGTCGCTGCCCGGACCGTGCGGCCGGTGCACCGCGCCCCGGTCGAAACGCTCGAAGACGCGGTGCCACTCCGAACGCGGGATGCCGGGCCCCTCGTCCAGGACCTCGAGCTCCAGCGAGTGCGGCCGCGCACCGCGCCGCGCCTTCACCGTCACGCGCCCGTGCGGCGGGCTGTGCTTGACCGCGTTGTCGATCAGGTTGGCGACCACCTGGTGGATGCGCTCGGGGTCGGCGTGCGCGGTCAGGTCGGACGGGAAGACGTCCAGGTGCAGATGGACGTCCGTACGGGTGTGGCTGCCGGAGCCGGAGGCGATGCCCGCGCGGGCCGAGGCGACCATGTTGGCCTCCTTCAGCACGCCCGCCAGGTAGGGCCACACCTCGAAGCGGCGCAGCTTGAGCGGCACCACGCCGTTGTCCAGCCGGGACAGGTCAAGGAGCGTCTCCACCAGCCGGCCCAGCCGCTCGGTCTGCTTCAGCGCCGTGCGCATGGTCTCGGGGTCGGCCTCCGTGACCCCGTCGACGATGTTCTCCAGCACCGCGCGCAGGCCCGCGATGGGCGTGCGCAGCTCGTGCGAGACGTTCGCCACCAGCTCCTTGCGCTGGCGGTCCTCGGCCTCCAGGTCGTCGGCCATGCGGTTGATCGTCTGGGCCAGGTCGCCCAGCTCGTCCCGGCGGTTCTCGCGCACCCGGCGCGTGTAGTCGCCGTGCGAGATGGAGCGGGCCACCGTGTTCATCTCGTCCAGCGGCGCGGTGAGCGAGTGCGCCACGAACTGCGTGATGAGCAGGGTGGCGATCATCGAGAAGACCGTGATGAACCGCAGCTCCGTCGCCGTGCGCACGGCGATCAGCAGCAGACCCGTGGTGATCAGCACCGATATGACGACCAGTGCGCCCAGCTTGGTCTTGATCGAGAACGGGCGTACGCCACCCCAGGGCTCGCCCTGGTTCCTCCGTGCGGCCGGCCCGTCCCTCATGGCGTCGGTGTCTCCAGGGCGTAGCCCACGCCGTGCACCGTGCGGATCCGCTCCGCGCCGATCTTCCGGCGCAGCGCCTTGATGTGGCTGTCCACGGTCCGGGTGCCGGAGGCGTCCGCCCAGTCCCACACCTCCGCAAGGAGCTGCTCGCGCGAGAGCACCGCGCGCGGGGTGTTCGCCAGGCACACCAGCAGGTCGAACTCGGTGGGCGTGAGGTGGACGTCCTCGCCGCGCACGCGCACCCGGCGCTGGGCGTGGTCGATCTCCAGCTCGCCCAGGCGCAGTATGCCGCTGCGCGGGGTCGCCGCGGCCAGCGCGGCCCGCTCCATGCGGCGCAGCAGCACATGCACGCGTGCGGCCAGCTCCCGCATCGAGAACGGCTTGGTCATGTAGTCGTCGGCGCCGACCCCGAGGCCGACCAGCATGTCGGTCTCGTCGTCCCGCGCGGTGAGCATCATCACCGGCACCGGGCGCTGGGCCTGCACGCGGCGGCAGACCTCCAGGCCGTCGAAGCCGGGCAGCATGATGTCGAGGATCAGCAGGTCCGGCTGCCAGGCCTCGGCGGTGTCGACGGCTGCCGGGCCGTCGCCCGCGGTCTGCACGAGGAATCCCTCGGCGCGCAGGCGGGTGGCGATGGCATCCATGATGGTCTGGTCGTCCTCGACCACCAGGACCCGGCGCTGAGCGCCCGGGGTGGCCGTCGTGCCGTTGTGCGCGGTGTGTGTCTGCTCCATCGCCCGCCCCTGAGTGTGCTTTCCGGAATCCGTGGGGTGATCCCTTGACTGCGCGTAGTTGCGATTGACGCTTGAATGATCGGCGCCAGGGGAGCAGCGTACGGGGACCGGCCGCGCCTTTGCTATCCAGGTCGGACCGCGAGGTGCACGACGTCCGGAACGCCCCGGGCAACGGGGACCTCTTCGGTGCGCACCTGTCGGAATCCGACATTCCGCAAGGTTCCTTCAAATTCCGCAGATGGCTTCGCGGACCACACCGCGAGCACCCCGCCGGGCCTCAACGCCCTGGAGCAGCTTGCCAGTCCGGCCGGCCCGTACAGCTCCTCGTTGTCCTCGGTGACCGTCCAGTCGGGGCCGTTGTCGATGTCCAGGCACAGCGCGTCGAACGTGTCGTATGTCTCATTGACGTAGGCGACCATGTCGCCTTCCACGACCTCGGTGCGCGGGTCGGCCAGCGCGTCCGCGGTCAGCTCGGCGAGGGCGCCGTCGCGGTGCCAGTCGATGATCGCGCGTTCGCGTTCGACAACAGTGATCCGTCCCCAGTGCGGGTCCGCCGCGGCGTGCGCGAGTGAGAAGCCGACGCCGAGGCCGCCGATCAGCACGCTCGGCGCACGCCGCTCCGGCAGCGCGGCCAGCGCCGCGTCGACCAGGAGGCGCTCGGAGCGCCCGTCGGAGGTGTCCATCAGGAAGCAGCCGTTGGCGATGATCTGCAGCAGCGCCCCGTGCCGGCGCAGCACGACCTCGCCGTAGGGGCCCTCGCGGCGGTCCAGCACCTCAGGGGCGTCGTAGGAGCCGGTCATGGGGTCATCCTGCCCCAACGGGCCCGTAAGCCCACATGAATTAGGGGTGACACCCGTGTGCGAGCGCCCGGCGGGCCGCGCGCCGCCGGGGTGTCCGGGTCGCGGGGGCCGCCGGGAACTTAATAGGTTGCTGAGAATCGCCGCGTGGGTGGCGTCGGTCATGGACAGGGGCGCCGGGGACACGAAGTGTGGGGCGCGACGGAAGGAGCGCCGCACCGTGGATCGGACCGCGACGGCCGGCCCCCCGGACTCGCCGACACCTTCGGGGTCGCCTCAGCCTCCGGCGCAGGTGCCGCAGGCGCTGGACGGGATGCCGCAGCAGCGGGCGGGCGACGCCGCCCCGGTGGACGCGGGTGGGGAGCCGGCTCGCTCGGCGCGGCCCGCCGCGGGGCTGCGCGGTCTGCGTCCGTGGCGGCTGCTGCCCAGCCCCACGGGCACCCCGTTCACCTTCGGGTACACGGCCCTGCTCGCCGTCACCTCGCTCGTCGCCCGGTACGCCGATCCCGCGGTGGTGGACGCCCTGCACCAGAGCTCCAGCACGGACGTCGCCCATCTGGTGCGGGCGCCCCTGCTGGTGCTGCCCGCCAGCGCGCTGTGGATCGCGGGCGGCGTCGTGTCGGCGTACTCCCTCTGCTTCCTGCTGGTGCTCACCGCGCTGGAGCGGCGGATAGGCGGACCGCGTACCGCCGGTGTGTTCCTGTTCGGGCACGTGCTGGCCACCCTCGCCACCGAGGTCCCCGTCGGGCTCGCGGTGCTCGCGGGCCGCCTGCCGGGCAGCTCGGCGCACCGCCTCGACTACGGCATCAGCTTCGGTGTCGCGGCCAGCCTCGGCGCCCTGGCCGGTCTGCTCACGCCCTGGCTGCGCTGGCCCCTGCTCCTCGTGTTCGTGGCCCTGCTGGTCCAGGACCTGACGGGCTTCGTCGACCCGATGACGAGCTGCGGCCATCTGATCGCGGTGGGGCTCGGCGTGGCGACGTGGCCGGTGATACGCCGCTGGCGCCGGGCACGTGCCGCGGAGTGATCGCTCAGAGCGAACAGGTGTCGGGGAACAATCGATCCGCCCCATGCATTGAGTCGGCATAACTCAACTTGACTGCCGAAGGGGAGATCATGGCTGCTGAGTCCACCGAGTTCACACCGCTCACCCTGCCCGTGCTGCCGCTCGACGACGAGGTCGTGCTGCCCGGGATGGTGGTTCCGCTGGATCTGAGTGACGCCGAGGTACGGGCCGCGGTGGAGGCCGCGCAGGCCGCCGCGCGGGACGAGCCGGGCAAGCCCAGGGTGCTGCTGGTGCCGAGGGTCGAGGGGACGTACGCCAGGACCGGTGTACTGGGCACGGTCGAACAGGTGGGCCGCCTGGCCGATGGCGACCCGGGCGCGCTCATTCGCGGGCGCGGCCGGGTGCGGATCGGAGCCGGGACCACCGGCCCCGGCGCCGCGCTGTGGGTCGAGGGGACCCGGATCGACGAGAACGTGCCCGAGCCGGCGCCCGGCCAGGTCGCCGAACTGATGAAGGAGTACAAGGCGCTCGCCACCGCCTGGCTGCGCAAGCGCGGCGCCTGGCAGGTCGTCGACCGTGTGCAGGCCATCGACGACGTCTCCGCGCTCGCCGACAACTCCGGCTACTCGCCCTTCCTGACCACCGAGCAGAAGGTCGAGTTGCTGGAGACCGCCGACCCGGTGGCCCGCCTCAGGCTCGCCACCCGGCAACTGCGCGACCACCTCGCCGAGCAGGACGTGGCCGAGTCCATCGCCAAGGACGTCCAGGAGGGCGTCGACAAGCAGCAGCGCGAGTTCCTGCTGCGCCGCCAGCTGGAGGCCGTCCGCAAGGAACTGCGCGAACTGAACGGCGAGAGCGACGGCGAGGAGTCCGACGACTACCGCGCCCGTGTCGAGGCCGCCGACCTGCCCGAGAAGGTCCGGGAGGCCGCGCTCAAGGAGGTCGACAAGCTGGAGCGGTCCTCCGACGCCTCGCCCGAGGGCTCCTGGATCCGCACCTGGCTCGACACGGTCCTCGGCATGCCGTGGAACGAGCGGACCGATGACAGCGCTTCCGCCTACGACATTCAGGGCGCCAGAGCGGTCCTGGACGCCGAGCACGCGGGCCTCGAGGACGTGAAGGAGCGGATCACCGAGTACCTGGCGGTGCGCAAGCGGCGCGGCGACCGGGGCCTCGGCGTGATCGGCGGGCGGCGCGGCGGAGCCGTGCTCGCGCTCGTCGGGCCGCCCGGCGTGGGCAAGACCAGCCTCGGCGAGTCCGTCGCCCATGCCATGGGCCGCAAGTTCGTGCGCGTCGCCCTGGGCGGCGTCCGGGACGAGGCGGAGATCCGCGGCCACCGGCGTACGTACGTGGGCGCGCTGCCCGGGCGGATCGTGCGCGCCGTCAAGGAGGCCGGGTCGATGAACCCGGTGGTCCTGCTCGACGAGATCGACAAGGTGGGCTCCGACTTCCGCGGCGACCCGGCCGCGGCGCTGCTCGAGGTCCTGGACCCGGCGCAGAACCACACCTTCCGGGACCACTACCTGGAGGTGGAGCTGGACCTGTCCGACGTCGTCTTCCTGGCCACGGCCAACGTTCTGGAGGCGATCCCGGAGGCGCTGGCCGACCGGATGGAGATCGTGCGCCTGGACGGCTACACGGAGGACGAGAAGGTCGTCATCGCCCGCGACCACCTGCTTCCGCGCCAGCTCGAGCGGGCCGGTCTGCGCCAGGACGAGGTGACGATCGAGGAGGGCGCGCTGCGCAGGCTCGCCGGCGAGTACACGCGTGAGGCGGGCGTGCGGACCCTGGAGCGGTCCATCGCGCGGCTGCTGCGCAAGATCGCGGCCCAGCACGAACTGGGCGAGCAGGAGCTGCCGTTCACCGTCACCGACGGTGAGCTGCGGGGACTGATCGGGCGTCCGCACCACGTTCCGGAGTCCGCGCAGGACCCGGCCGAGCGGCGTACGTCCGTCCCGGGTGTGGCGACGGGCCTCGCGGTCACCGGGGCCGGGGGCGACGTCCTCTTCGTCGAGGCGTCCCTTGCGGACCCGGAGACGGGTGCGGCCGGGCTGACCCTGACCGGCCAGCTGGGCGACGTGATGAAGGAGTCCGCGCAGATCGCGCTGAGCTTCCTGCGCAGCCACGGCGCCGAGCTGGAGCTGCCCGTGGGCGATCTGAAGGACCGGGGCGTGCACATCCACTTCCCGGCGGGCGCGGTGCCGAAGGACGGTCCGAGCGCGGGCATCACCATGACGACCGCGCTCGCCTCGCTCCTGTCCGGCCGCCTGGTCCGCACGGACGTGGCGATGACCGGCGAGGTCTCGCTGACGGGCCGTGTCCTGCCCATCGGCGGCGTCAAGCAGAAGCTGCTCGCCGCCCATCGCGCGGGTGTGACCACGGTGGTCATCCCCAAGCGCAACGAGCCCGACCTGGACGACGTCCCGGTGGAGGTCCTGGACCGGCTCGACGTCCACGCCGTCACGGACGTCCGCCAGGTCCTGGACCTGGCCCTCGCCCCGGCGACGAACGGCGCCTCACAGGAGATGCCGGCCGCCGCGTGACCCGGCAAAGCCGCGCCCGGCCGGACCACCGCGCCACAAGCCGCGGTGGTCCGGCCGGGTGTTTCCCGGGGTGCGCTCGGTGTGGGCCGCCGCGCTTGTGCCGGGCGGGCCCCGGGGCCCCGGCCGGGGGCGACCCCCTGCCCTCGGCCGGGGAGTTCCGCAGCGGTGTCAGCCGTTGGCCAGTGCCTGGACCCGGTCCAGGGCGCCGTTGAACTTGTCGTGGTCGCCGACCGTCGGCCCTGACGAGGTGTACTGCCACATGGTGTAGAAGCCCCAGCCGGCCGGCAGGGTGCCCGGGTCCGAGGCGTAACGGGCTATCCATAGCGGGTTGTTGGCGGCGAAACCGCCGTAGTTGCCGGTGCAGTCGGTCCACCAGCTCGTGGCCGTGTAGATCACGGCGTCCCGGCCCGTGCGGGCCTTGTAGGTGTTCAGGAAGTCGGCGATCCAACTGACCATCGCGCTCGCCGTCTTGCCGTAGCAGGCGGCCCCGTACGGGTTCCACTCGATGTCGAGGGTGCCCGGCAGGGTCCTGCCGTCGCGGGACCAGCCGCCGCCGTGGTCGACGAAGTAGTTGGCCTGGGCGGCGCCGCTCGTGGTGTCCGGGGTGGCGAAGTGGTACGCGCCGCGGATCATGCCCACGTTGTACGAGCCGTTGTACTGCTGGGCGAAGGAGGGGTTCGTGTAGTACGTCCCCTCGGTGGCCTTCGCGTACGCCCACCTGACGCCGCTGCTCCAGAGCGTGGACCAGGCGACGCTGCCCTGGTAGCCGGCCACGTCGACACCCTCGGTCTGGGCGACGGCGGCGTTCCCGCCGGCCGGCGTGCCGCCCCGGCCGTCGTGCGGCACGACGCCCATGCCCATGTGGGCGGAGCCGCGGGCGGGCGCGGTGGCGGCGGCGGACGGGAGGGTGAGGAGCAGGAAGAACGCGGCGAGCAGGGCTCCCGCGGCGGTGAGCCGCCGCCCGCGGGCCGTTCCGGATCTGTGCACGGACATGACGTGCCTCCGAAGCTCGGTGGTGCTCGGTGGGGGGATGCGGGGCATGTCGGAAGCTACGCACGTAGACCGGAGCCTGGGAAGGGGTCCCGGGGTCTGCCGATGGTCTACGCCTGCGAAATACTGACGGAGCTGCGGTGATGGCGCCGACTGGCGGAAACTTTCAGGAACGGGAAACCTTCAGGCAGGGGCTGACGTGCACGAAGACACAAGCAGCGGCGGACGTGGGGCCGTGTCCGGCGCGTCCCCGAGCGGTGCGGACCGGGAGTTCCTGTCCCTGGAACGCGAACTGACGGTGCTGCTGCGCCGCGCACGGGCCAACCAGGGCGAGATGGCGCGCGAGGTCCATCCGCACCTGGAGCCCGCCGCCTACGGGCTGCTGGTCCGCCTGGAGGAGTGCGGCCGCCAGCGCGCCACGGAGCTCGCCGGGTACATCGGCGTCGGCAAGGCGACCATGTCACGCCAGCTGCACGCCCTGGAGCAACTCGGCCTCGTCGCCCGGGAACCGGACCCCGCCGACGGACGGGCCTGGCTGGTGGCCCTCACCGACGACGGCCGCCGCCGGGTCGGCCAGGTGCGCGAGGCGCGCCGCGCCCGCTACGTCAGCCAGCTCGCTCACTGGGACCGCCGCGAGGTGGCTGAACTGGCCCGTCTGCTGCACGAGTTGAACCAGGTCACGGAGAAGTAGCCGGTCGCGGCGCCCGGCTGGCCGTGATCACGGCTCCACGAACACCACCGTCGCGTCGTCGTGCGTCTTGCTGCGCCGCAGATGCGTCCGCTCCTCCTTGTCGGCCGTCTCCAGGGCCCGCACCCGGCCCACCAGCGAGCCCGCCCCCTCCTCACGCACCAGCCCGAGGCACCGCGCCCAGTCGCCCGCTTGGAACTTCTCCACCCACCGCGCCGACCCGTCCGTCAGCGCGGCCAGCGCGCGGACCCCGGCGCGCGGCACGCTGCCCGTCACGGCGCGGGCGGCCACCGAGGGATCCGCCGCCGCGGTGTAGAAGCCGCCCTCCTTGTTGCGCACGACGGCGTCGATGAGCGCGTCCGTGGCGAGCGACGCCCTGGGCAGCCGGGCCAGCCGGTCGTCCAGGACCGGGGTGACCGAGCCGTCGGGGGACTCCAGCAGCAGCACCGAGTCGGACAGCACCAGGTAGTCGACCGCCTCCGCCGACCAGCGGGCCAGAACGACGGTTGCCTGAGGCGTACGCGGGTGAGAAAGGTCACAGGTGGGAGCGTGCGACTCGGCGGTACGGAGGATGGCTCGCGAAAGAATCTCCGACAGCGTCAGATCTCGGCAGGAAACCGTCAGTTCGGTCAGCGCGCCGCCCAGCCGGGCGGTGAACCAGGAGACCGAATGCGAACACCCCGTCCCGGTCCGCGGCGGCGTCACCCCGTCCAGGACGACGAGGCAACCACCCTGTCCAGACGCGGGTAGTCCGACACTCGCGAAGTCCTCGTTGGGGCAGTCGGGACGGCCGGGCTCCGAAACAACCTCAGTGCGCATCCGGCCAGTCTGCACGAGCCCTTCACAAGCCTTGCGAAAGGGTGGCAACCGTCCGGGAATCGACGAGGCGACGCAGGTCAGCCGCCTGGTTTGGGTGCAATTGGATCGCTCCGGGAAGACGTGGCGGCGAATATTGCCAAAGCCCGCCGCAGACGTCCAACCGGCCCACCTCACCGTGCCCGTGCACACGCCGGAGGAACTTGCCCGCCAACTACCCTCCGGGGTTCACTCCTTCGGGTGGCCGGTCGGACGATGCAGGACCACTGCCCACCGGCACTGGGAGGGTCGGGAACGGATGCAGGTCCCCCCTGCTCGAGCGGAGTCGAGAGCGTGGGGAGGGTGTACGCACCCGTCCGCGCCAGCTGACGGGGCACCACCCGGGCCCATGAGTACACGAGTACAGGAATGCGAGCACCGGTGCAGAAGAAGCGGCCTCGGCGCGCAGGCAAGCAGACGGCCATGGCAGGAGCCCCGGCGCAGACGCCCGGCACGCCCCCCGTCACCCCCGTCGGCAAGGGCCGTCCCACACACGTACGCAACCGGCTGATCGCCGCCGTCGCCGTCGTGGCGGCCGCGGTGGCCGGCGCGGGCGCGCCCTCCTTGACAGCCGCCTCCGGGCAGGTGAACGACACCCAGAACCTGGTGACGCTCGCCGGGCAGACCCAGGACGCGCTCGGCCTCGCCCACTCGCTGGCCGACGAGCGCGACGAGGTCACCTCCTACGTCGCGGCCGGCCGGCCCGGCGCCAAGGCGCCCTCCGAGCAGAGCAGCGCCCGCGTGGACCGCCAGGTCGACGAGCTGCGCGCCGACACCGACACACCCGCCTGGCTGCGCGAGGACCTCGACGGCATCGCCGCCGTGCGCCGCTCCGCGCTCACCGGGAAGAGCACCGCCCTCGAGGTCCACCAGGCCTACTCCGCCGCCATCACCGAGCTGCACAAGCTCGCCGAGCAGCTGGCCGAGCGGATGCCCACACGGGCCGGCGCCGGCGCCCACGCGCTCGCCCAGCTCGACACAGCCGTCCAGCAGGCCGCCGCCGCCCGCGGACTGCTGCTCGCGGCACTGAACGTGCCGCACACCACGCAGACCGTCTACGACCCCGTCACCGGCCTGCCCACCCAGACCGCCACCTCCTCGGAGGCCGACACCAAGCAGCGCGACGCCCTGAGCACCGCCGCCCAGCAGGCCCGGCTGCGCTCGGACGCCGCCCTCGCCGGCTTCCGCGACACCGCGCCCAAGGAGGCCCTCGCGGCCTACGACTCCACCGTGAGCGGCGCCGAGGTCGACACCGCGGACAAGTACCTCGCCGCGCTGACCGGGCAGCCCACGCTCTCCGGCAGCGACCTGGCCACCAGCGTCACCAAGGCCGACGCCGCGCTCAGCGCCCGCGTCGACCTGATGCGCGGCGCCGAGTCCTCCCTGTACGACCACCGCACCAAGGACCTGGCGCAGCTCCGCGACGACGACGTCACCGCACTGGAGATCCGCGTCGCGCTGCTCGGCGCCCTGCTGCTGGTCACCATCGGCATCGCCACCGGACTCGCCCGGACCCTGACCCGGCCGCTCGCGGTGCTGCGCCTGGGCTCGGCGCGGTTGGCCGGCGCGCAGGACCCGGCCACCGAGGAACCCGTCAAGTTCACCGGCCGCAACGACGAGTTCGCGCAGGTCGTCCGCTCGGTCAACACCCTGCACGCGCAGGCCGTCACGCTCACCGAGCGCATCGCCACGCTGGAGACCGACCGCAAGCACCTGGTCGGCCAGCGCCAGAAGATGGCCGACGCCCGTGAGGAGCTGCGCGCCGAACTCGCCGACTCCGCCGCTCAGCTGGACCGGATGCGCAGCGGCATAGGCGGCAGCTTCGTCAATCTCGCGCTGCGCACGCTGGGTCTGGTGGAGCGGCAACTCACCGTCATCGAGGGCCTGGAGGACCGGGAGCAGGACCCCGACCGCCTGTCCACCCTCTTCAAGCTCGACCACTTCGCCACGGTGATGCGCCGGCACAGCGAGAACCTGCTGGTGCTGGCCGGCTCCGAGCACGTCCAGCAGCACGCCGGGCCGGTCCCGCTGGTCGACGTCGTACGCGCCGCGGTCAGCGAGATCGAGCGCTACGAGCGCGTCCGCATCGCCGCCCTGCCGCCGCACGCGCATGTCGCGGGCTTCGCGGCGGACGACCTGTCCCACCTGCTGGCCGAACTCCTGGAGAACGCGACCTCGTTCTCCCCGCCCGACCAGCCCGTCGAGGTCTCCGGCTGGCTCCTGGAGAACGGCGAGGTCATGCTCTCCGTCCAGGACGAGGGCATCGGCGTGCCCGAGGAGCGGCTGGCCCGCCTCAACGTCCGGCTCACCGAGTTCGACCCGAAGTCCGCCTACGACGAGGAGGGCGACCAGGGTCTGGGCCTCGGCCTGTACGTCGTGGCCCGCCTCGCCCACCGGCACGGTATGCGCGTGCAGCTGCGCGAGCAGAAGCAGGGCGGCATCGCGGCTGTCGTGGTCGTCCCCAAGTCCGTGCTGGCGGCCGCGCCCGCCTCCGCCGTCGCGGACTCCGCCCCGGCCCCCGGCGAGACCCCCGCGGTCACCCTGCCGGGCGCCGCGGCCGAGGCCAACTCCAACGTCCTGCCCACCCGAACCGAGGGCACCGACCCCCTGGTCGCCCTGGCCGAGAAGGCGGTACGCGAGGCAGAGGCGACGGACAAGGACCGTCCCACCGAGACCCCGTCGACGAAGAAGCCGACCCCCGAGGAACTGCCCACCGGAGGCCCGGCCGCCGAGGGACTGGCCGTCGGAGGATCTGCCGCCGAGGGACCGGGCGTCGTAGGATCTGCCGCCGAGGGACCGGGCGCCGGAGTGCGGGCCGCTGAGGGCCCGGCCGCCGGAGGCCCGGCCACCGGAGAGTCGGCTGCCGGGAGACCGGCCGCCGGAGGACCTGCCGCCGACAGAGCGGCGACCGGAGGACTGACCTCCGGAGAGCCCACTGCCGAGGACCCGGGCGCCGGAGGACCGGTCGCCGAGGGTTCCGTGGGTTCCGTGGGTGGGGACTCGGTGCCGTTGGCCGAGACGACGATGGAGCTTCTGCTTCCGTCGCCCGCGGGCGAGCCGGACCCGGCGCGTCCGCACCCCGCGCCCGCCGACGACGAGCGGGCCCCGCAGGCACCGTCCGCACCCGGCCGGGAAACCCCCGCGGCCGGGAGCGTGCCCGAGACCCCGGCGTCGCTCGCGGGTGAAGCCCGTGCCGAGGCCGCCCGCACCACGCTGCCCCCGCAGCAGAACGCCCCCGCCGACGGCGACGCCGAGGCGGAACACCACCGCACCCCCGACGCGGCGGAGGACGAGGTCACCGCCAAGGGTCTGCCCAAGCGGACCCCGAGGATCTCCGCCCCCGCCCCGGCCCCGCGCCAGCGCAACGCTTCCGTGGACGCCCAGGCACTCCGGCGCCGCCTGGGCGGCTTCCACCGGGGAGCGCAGGAGGGCTACCGCGAGGCGGAGGCGGAGATCGCCGATCAGAACACGGGGGGCACAGTCGAGGAGGCAAGCAGTTGACCGCGCCCAGTACCTTCGGACTGAGCAGTGAGGCCCGCAACCTGCACTGGCTGCTGACGAACCTCGTCGAGGAGGTCCCCGGCATCGAGTCGGTGGCCGTCGTCTCCTCCGACGGCCTCCTGCTCCTCTCCTCGGACCCCGACCTCCCCCACGCTCGAACGAGCTCGCGCGGGGGGACCCCCATCGACAAGGTCCGCCAGGCCGGTGGCAAGCGCACCGGCCCGCGCGGCTCCGCCGCCGACCTCGCCACCATCGTCTCCGGCATCGGCAGCCTCACGCTCGGCGCCGCCAAGCTGATGGACTCCGGCACGGTCAAGCACACGATGGTCGCGATGGACGAGGGCAGCCTGTTCGTCATGTCGATCAGCGACGGCTCGCTGCTCGGTGTGCACGGCTCCGCGGACTGCGACATGAGCGTGGTGGCCTACCACATGGCGCTCTTCGTCGGCCGCGCCGGACACGTCCTGACGCCGGAACTCCGCAGCGAGCTGCGCAAGTCCCTGGAAACCGACGGGAGCACCGAAGGGACGGCCCGATGAGCGGCAGTACGTCCAAACGGCAGCTCCCGGTCCGCGGCGGTGACCGCAAGGCCTCCCGCGTCCGCCCCTACTCGCTCACCGGCGGCCGTACGCGCTTCGGCCACGTGCTCCAGGTGGAGACGTTCGTGGCCGCGCTCGAGGCCCCGGAGGAGCGCAAGGAGCTGACCTGCGGCTCGCTCGCCCACCCGGGCATGCCCGAGGTGCGGGCCATCGTCGAACTGTGCCGCCGGATGCGGACGGTGGCGGAGATCGCCGCGCTGCTGCAGATGCCGC
Organism: Streptomyces sp. NBC_01788; assembly: GCF_035917575.1. Lineage (GTDB taxonomy): Bacteria > Actinomycetota > Actinomycetes > Streptomycetales > Streptomycetaceae > Streptomyces. The sequence continues at coordinate 5,272,970 of NZ_CP109090.1, forward strand.
TCGGTGTGGTCCGCGTGCTGCTGAGCGACCTCGCGGACCAGGGAAAGATCCGTGTGTACGGAACCGGAACCGGTCATGGCACGGGCCGGCCGGACCGCGCGCTGCTGGAAAGGGTGCTGAGTGGACTCCGCCGTCTCTGACGCCGCCGTGGGCGTCCCCCCGCTCGCCGAGCCCGACGAGGCCCTGCAGCCCTGGCAGACGGACCGCACCCGCGCCCCGGTCGCCACGAAGATCGTGGTGGCCGGCGGCTTCGGCGTCGGCAAGACCACGCTGGTCACCGCCGTCTCGGAGATCACGCCCCTGCAGACCGAGGCGCTGATGACCGAGGCGAGCGAGGGGACCGACGACCTCACCGACACGCCGGACAAGACGACCACCACGGTCGCCATGGACTACGGCCGGATCACGCTCGACGACGACCTCGTGCTCTACGTGTTCGGCACGCCGGGCCAGCAGCGGTTCTGGTTCATGTGGGACGACCTGGTGCGGGGCGCGATCGGCGCCGTGGTCCTGGCCGACACCCGCCGTCTGAAGGACTGCTTCCCGGCGCTGGACTACTTCGAGAGCTGCGGGCTGCCGTACATCGTCGCCGTCAACCACTTCGAGGGCAGCGAGCAGTTCGACCCGGAGGACGTGCGGGACGCCCTGTCGATACCCGCACACATACCTGTCCTGATCATGGACGCCAGGCGGCGGATCTCGGCCATCGAGACCCTGCTGGCCCTGGTGGCCCACGCGCTCGAGGAGACCCCCGAGGAGTAACCGCACCCGCTCCCCGAGCAGTCCAGCGAGCAGTCCCGAAGCCGTAGGAGGCAGCACCCGTATGCGGAAGATACTCGTCGTGGGGGCCGGGCAGTCCGGTCTCCAGCTGGCCCTCGGACTCCAGTCGCACGGCTACGAGGTCACCCTGATGTCCAACCGGACCGCGGACGAGATCCGCACCGGGAGGGTCATGTCGACGCAGTGCATGTTCCATACGGCCCTCCAGCACGAGCGGGACCTGAAGCTGAACTTCTGGGAGTCCCAGGCCCCGGACATCGAGGGCCTCGGCGTCTCCGTCGCCGCCCCCGGATCCTTCGACCCCGGCCCCTCGCAGCGGGCGATCGACTGGGTGGGCCGGCTCGACGAGTACGCGCAGTCGGTCGACCAGCGGGTGAAGATGGCCAGCTGGATGGAGACGTTCGCCCAGCGCGGCGGCCGGCTCGTCATCCACGGCGCCGCGGTCGGCGACCTGGACTACTTCTCCCGCACGTACGACCTCGTCCTCGTCTCCGCGGGCAAGGGCGAGCTGGTGAAGATGTTCGAGCGGGACGCCTCCCGCTCTCCGTACAGCGAGCCGCAGCGCGCGCTGGCGGTGGCGTACGTGCACGGCCTGGGCCCGCGTCCGGAGCACCCGGAGTTCGACGCGGTCCGCTGCAACCTGGTGCCCGGCGTCGGCGAGATGTTCATCATGCCGACGCTCACCCTGTCCGGCCGTGCCGACATCCTGTTCTGGGAGGGCGTCCCCGGCGGCCCGCTCGACGCCTTCCGGGGGATCAAGGACCCGTCCGAGCACCTGGCCCTGACGCTGGACCTGATGAGGACGTTCCTGCCCTGGGAGTACGCCCGGACCGCCGGCGTCGAGCTCACGGACGCCGGCGGCACGCTCGCCGGCCGTTACGCACCGACCGTGCGCAAGCCGGTCGGCCGGCTGCCCGGCGGCGGACTGGTCCTCGGCGTCGCCGACGTCGTCGTCGCCAACGACCCGATCACCGGCCAGGGCTCCAACTCGGCCTCCAAGTGCGCCGCCGCGTACCTGGCCGCCATCCTCGAGCACGGCGACAAGCCGTTCGACGAGACGTGGATGCGGCAGACGTTCGACCGCTACTGGGCCACCGCCCAGCACGTCACGAAGTGGACCAACGCCATGCTGGCCCCGCCGCCGGAGCACGTCCTGAACCTCCTCGGTGCGGCCGGTCGGCTCCAGCCGGTCGCCGACCGCTTCGTGAACTGCTTCGACGCCCCGGCCGATCTGGAGAACTTCTTCTTCGACCCGGACAAGGCCCAGGCCTACCTCGCCGAGGTCTCCGAGGCGTCCGTCGCCCAAAGACGGGCGTGAGGCTTGGTCAGGGCGCCCCGGGGGAGCTCCGGCGGTGTGTACCGCCGCATGGGCTCCCCGCCCGGATCGGGCCGTACGGCGCCCAGCACCGGGTTGGCCGCGACCGGTGAGACCTTCACCTTCTTGCCGGGCCGCGGGGCCTGCACCACCATCCCGTCGCCGAGGTAGAGCGCGACATGCGTGGCCTCGGGGAAGTAGACGACCAGGTCACCGGGCCTGAGTTCGTGCAGCGGGATGTGTTTCAGCCGCGCCCACTGCTCCTGGCTGGTGCGCGGGATGGGCGTCCCGGCATGCTCCCAGGCCTGAGAGGTCAGCCCCGAGCAGTCGTACGCCCGCGGCCCCGTGGCGCCCCACTGGTACGGCTTGCCGAGCTGACGCACGGCGTAGCGCACGGCCTCGTCGCCCTCCCGTGACGGCCTGCGGAGGCCTCTGAGCACCCCGGAGGCCAGGAACGAGCGCTGCGCCGCGGCGGCCCCGTCCGTCTCGGTCCGGGCCAGCGCCGTCACCTGTTCGGTGCTGAGTGAGGCCAGCAGCTTCTCCACGTCGTGCAGCCGTGCCTGGACGTCGTCCCGGGCCTGCTGCTGCCGCTGGGCGAGCGCGACCCGGGTGTCGAGTGTCCTGCGGGCCTTGCCGGCGAGGTCGGCGGCCTTCTTCTCGTTGGTGGTGAGCCGCCTGACCGTCTCGGCCCGCTCCCGTGCCAGCTGCCCGAGCAGCTGTCCCTCCGCCAGTGCCTGCTGCGGGTCGGGTGCCAGCAGCAGTCGCAGGTACGGGGAGAGTTCGGTGCTGCTGCCCTGGTACTGCTGGAGGGCCAGCCGTGCCGCCTGCGCGCGGCTGTCGCGCAGGGCCCGCCGGGCGGCGCCGAGGTCGGCGTCGAGGCGGTCGGCCTCGACGCGCTGCCGTTTCAGCCGCTCGGCGGTGGCGTTGTAGGTCTCGGTGGCCTGTTCGGCCTGCCGGTACAGCTTCTGCAGATCCGTCAGCAGCTCGGAGACGGACCGCTGTCCGGGCTCCTGCGGCCCGGGCGCGGCCACGGCGGCCACCGGTACGAGGGCGGCCTGCGCGGCCACCGCCGCCGTACACACCAGACGCGGCACTCTTCCTGACACGTCATCACCTCCCGTTTTGCGGGCGGCGTTTCCGCTCCGCACGTGAGGATTCGACGTATGAACCGACTTTCTGTGCTGTTGGTGCGCCGTACGGCGCAACGACGTCACCCGCCGGTGGTGTCGGGCTCGCCGCCGCCCCGTGGCTCCGGCTTGGACCACGGCCATTTCAGCCGGCCGCCGCTCCTGCCCTCGGGATCGAACTCGTACTTCCACCCCCTGGGCAGTCCCAGGCGCTTGCTGTGCCCGCGCGGCACCCGCCGGTAGACGAGCACGGTCGGCGGACCGCCGGCGGCGTCCGGCACCGGGATGCGGTAGGTCTTCGGCGGGTTCCCGGTGGGCCCCACCAGCACGGGCAGCACCCGCCCGTCCATCGGGCCGCCCTCGAAGGGGGTGTTTTCGCTCTTCACGGCACCAGTGTCAGCCATCCGCCTGCGCCAGGGCGCGCCCCACCAGCTCGGCGGTCTGCGCGTCCCGGGCGGCGGTCACGGTCAGCACGGCCACGAACTGCTCGACCAGCCAGTCCCGCAGCTCCTCGGCGGGCGGCTGCTTCTCCTCGTCCAGCCAGATCAGGGAGGCGGCCTCCACGGCCGTGATCCACATCCGCACGGTCATGCGCAGCCGGGGGCCGGGGTCCGCGACCTCCAGATGGCTCAGGATCCGCTCGGCGGCGGCCCGGCGCACGCCGTCCACGATGGCCGTCGTCCGGGAGGTCTCCACCACGCTGCCGCCCTGGAGCAGCGCGGTGAACCCGGCGTCGTGCTGGTCGACGAAGGCCAGGTAGCGGTCCAGGGCGCGGGCGAGGCGGGGCAGCGGCGGGCCCTCCTGCGGCTCGTCGAAGCAGTGCCGCAGCTCCTCGGCGGCGGATCGCAGGGCGGCCTCGTACAGCTGCTGCTTGCCGCCCGGGAAGTACCGGTACACCAGCGGCCGCGACACCCCCGCCGTCTCGGCCACGTCGTCCAGCGACACCTCCTCGGGTGCCCGGTGCGCGAAGAGCGACAGCGCCGTGTCGAGCAACTGGGCCCGCCGCTCCTCGACACTGAGGCGACGGTACGCGGGACTGGACGCGGCAGGGCTCATGACCAGCAGCGTAATCGCCCGCCCCGGCCGCCACCCGGGCCCGCGCTTTTCAGGGCAGGAGGCCCGAGGCCTGCCAGAGGCGGCGGCCCGCTCCGCGCAGTACGCCGATGTCGTCCAGGAAATCCGTCAGCCGCCTCGCTCCCGTCCGCATGACCTCCCGCCGGTGGCCGCTCGCCTTCACCTGGGCCATCGCCTCCCGCTTGTCGAGGCCCACGTTCGTGTACACCTCGGGGTTGACGAAGGCGATCGAGAAGACCCGGGCGAACTCGCCCGAGGTGATCCGGGTGAACTCCTGCGACCACCTCGGCGCCGTCACCATCTGCCGGCGCAACTCCTCGCGGGCGTACCGGACATGGCGGGCCTCCTCCACGACGTGGATGCGGGTGACGCCCCGGACGAGCGGCTGCACCCGCTCGTCCGGGAAGGTCAGCCGCTGCATCCAGTCCAGGACCTCCTCGCCCAGCAGGGTCGCGGTGAAGGAGCCGGGGGTCGTGGAGATCGTCTTGAAGAGCCGGCCGAGGTTCTGGTGCGTCCGGCTCACCGGGTACCAGGGCGTGTCGCCGCGCGCTATCAGGCGGGCGAACATCTTCGAGTGCCGGCACTCGTCCTCGATCTCGGTCAGCGCGTACCGCACGTGCGCGCTCGTGGCCGCCTTGTCGTAGATGTGCCGTACGAGGAGCTGCATGAGGATCAGCTCGAACCAGATGCCGAGGGAGGCGAGCGCCGCGGCCTCGTGCCGGGACAGCAGGATGCGCTGCTCCTCGCCCATCCGCTTCCACAGCGGCGTGCCGTACAGGGACACCAGCTCCGGCGGCCAGAACCACTTGCCCTCCTCGAAGGGCGCGTCCCAGTCCAGTTCCTTGTCGGGGTCGAAGGAGTGCCTGGCGGAAGAGGCGAGCAGCCGCTCGGCCACCTGCTCCCGGTCCTTGAGCAGGCCCAGCGCGTCGCGCAGGCCCGCGAGCGCGCCGTCTTCCGTCACGGTCGTCATGGCTGTCCCACCTCGTCGTACGGGATGTGGCCGGCTCGGCCGGTTACCCGGCGGTCAGGTTCTCCGTCTCTTATGAGACTGCCTGTCAGCAAGCCCGTCAATGCCTCGCGCACGACTTGTTGACTCAGCGTCTACATGTGAACCTGCGGAGTATGCCGACCTACGACCTGTACGCCAGGAACCCGGGTGACTCGCACTGGCAGGTCCCCGCGACCGGCGCGGCTCGCTTCAGCTGGGAGTACGACGACGGCCGCGACCGCCTCCTCGCCCTCTACCAGAAGGGCAAGGACAAGCAGTGGGACGGGCAGAAGCGGATCGACTGGGACCTGGAGGTGGACCCGTACGACCCGCTCGGCACTCCAGAGGAGGCGATGACCCTCTACGGCACCCCGTACTGGGCGAAGATGACCGACCGGGACAAGGGCGAGCTGCGCCGCCACTTCGCGGCCTGGCAGTTCAGCCAGTTCCTGCACGGCGAGCAGGGCGCGATGATCTGCGCTGCGCGGATCGTGGAGTCCGTGCCCGACCTGGACGCCAAGTTCTACTCCGCGACCCAGACCATGGACGAGGCCCGGCACGCCGAGATCTACGGCCGCTTCCTGCACGAGAAGATCGGGATGCTCTACCCGATCAACGACAACCTCCAGTCCCTCCTCGGCGACACCCTCCGCGACAGCCGCTGGGACATGCCGTACCTGGGCATGCAGGTGCTGATCGAAGGCCTGGCCCTGGCGGCCTTCGGCATGATCCGCGACACCACGAACAAGCCGCTGCCCAAGCAGATCCTCGCCTACGTCATGCAGGACGAGGCCCGGCACGTGGCCTTCGGCCGCATGGCCCTGCGCGACCACTACCGGCAGCTCACCGACGCGGAACTGCGCGAACGCGAGGAATTCGTCATCGAGGGCTGCTACTTGATGCGCGACCGCCTGCGCGGCGTGGAGGTCCTGGAGAACTTCGGCATCCCCAGGGCGGAGGCCGACGAGCTCAGCGAGCGCTCCGAATTCCTCCAGCTCTTCCGCCAGTTGCTCTTCAGCCGCATCGTCCCCTGCGTCAAGGACATCGGCCTGTGGGGCAAACGCCTCCAGCAGGCCTACGTCGACATGGGCGTCTTCGAGATGGGCGACTCCAGCCTGGACCAGCTCATGGCCCAGGACGAGGAGATCGCCGAGAAGCTGGACGCGGAACGCTTCGCGGTCGAGGAGCGGGAGCGGGTCGCGGAGGTGGAGGAGGCGATCGAGGAGGGTCAGCGCCTCACCGGCTGATCACCCGACCCCTCGGGCACACCGCCGGTCACCGGCACCGCACGCCGGGGCGGGAACGTCGCGCGGAGGGTGAACGCGTACTCGGCCGGACCGTGTTCACGGAGGTGGAGGAGCCGTTCCTCCGCCTCCGCCACCGTGGGACGGTGACCCGCCGGAACCCACCACAGCGCGGTGACCGCCTCCGTCGGCCGCTCGAAGAACTCCCGGCGGCGGGCGAGCATCTCCCGGTGCCGGCCCCGGTACATATAGGCCGTCAGGGCCTTCGTGTCCCGCCACACCGACATGTTGACGATCAGCCACGCGTCACCGAAGACCGCCACGTCCGTCGCGTTGCCCGAGTCGCTCTTCAGCCGCCAGACGAAACCGTCCGCGGTCTCCGCGTCGGCGTTCACCGGGTCGAGCGCGTCCACGAAGTCCTTCAACCGGGGCGAGTCCAATGGGGCGTTGAGGCGGGAGATGTTGACCTGGGCGAGTTCGTACACCGATGCCGGAGTCGTCATGCCCGAACGGTAGGACGGCCCCGGCCGCTCCCGGCACCCCCGTCTCACTTTGCGGGCGGCGCGTGCAGCACCTTCTCCATCACCGCCTTGGCGATCGGCGCCGCCGTACCGCCGCCGCTGATGTCGCCCCGCCGCGCGGACGCGTCCTCCACCACCACGGCGACCGCGACCCTCGGTGCCATGTCGTCGTCGTTCCGCGCCCAGGAGACGAACCAGGCGTACGGCGTACCGGCGTTGCCCAGGCCGTGCTGGGCGGTGCCCGTCTTGCCGCCCACCACGGCCCCGGGGATCGCCGCGTTCCCGCCGGTTCCCTCGGTGACCACGTCGGCCATCAGCTCCCGAAGCCGAGCCGCGGTCGTCGGACGCATCACCTGCCGGGCGGGCCGCGAGCCGGCCGCGGACACGGTGCCGCCGTTCTGGCGCGTGGTCCGCTCCACGAGGTACGGCGTCCGCACCTGCCCGCCGTTCGCGACCGCCGCCGCCACCATCGCCATCTGCAGCGGAGTGGCCCGCGTGTTGTACTGGCCGATCGACGACAGGGCGAGCTGTGCCCGGTCCACCCGGGTGTCGAAGGTGCTCGGCGACACCGAGAAGGGAATCCTCACCCCCTTGTCGTTGAAGCCGAACCCCTCCGCAGCAGCCCGCATCCTCCGCACGCCCACGTCCACGCCCAGCTTCGCGAACACCGTGTTGCACGACCACTCGAACGCATGCCGCAGGGAGGCGTCCCGGCAGTCGTCGGCCTCGTTGTAGAGCCAGGTCGTCGTGCCCGGCAGCTGGTACGGGTCGGGGGAGTCGGTCGGCTCGTCCAGGTCCCGCACCACGCCCGCGTCCAGCGCGGCCGCCGCGGTGACGACCTTGAACGTCGACCCCGGCGGATATGTCTGCCGCACCGCCCGGTTCAGCATCGGCTGCTCCGGGTCCTCGTTCAGCCGCGCCCACACCGCCGACACCGCCGGCCTGTTCCCGGACAGCAGCGAGGGGTCGTACGAGGGCGTGGACACCAGCGCCAGGATCCGTCCCGACGTCGGCTCGATCGCCGCGACCGCTCCCTTGCGGCCACCCAGCCCCTCGAACGCGGCCCGCTGGGCGGCCGGATCGATCGTCGTCACGACGTTGCCGCCCGGGCTCCGCCCGCCCGCGAAGCCCCGCCACGGCCCGAACCCCGCGAGCATCGGATCCGAGCCCGACAGCACCCCGTCCTCGGAGTGCTCCAGGAACGTCGTCCCGTAGAGCTGCGAGGCGAAGCCGGTCACCGGCGCGTACAACGGCCCGTCCGTGTAGGTGCGTTCGAAGCGAAGCTGCTCCCCGGTGTCCTTGGAGCCGGTGACCGGCCGGCCACCGACCAGGATCTCGCCGCGCGGCTGCTGGTAACGGGCGATGGTGGGGCGGCGGTTGGCCGGATTGCCGCTGTAGGCCGGGCTCCGGAGCACCTGCAACCAGGCGACGTTCAGCAGGAGCGCCACCAGCAGGACCACGCAGAAGGTCGCGGCGTGCCGGATGCACCGGGTCAACGGACCCCCTCCTCACCGGTCATGGGGCCAGCGTCCCGTCGTACTCCCAGCGCGCCACATGGCTCACCCGGATCAGCAGCGCCACGATCGTCCAGTTGGTCACGACCGACGAGCCGCCCTGTGCCAGGAACGGCATCGCGAGACCGGTCAGCGGGATCAGGCCGGTCACCCCGCCCGCGATCACGAACACCTGGAGCGCCACGAGCGAGGCGAGCCCGATCGCGAGCAGCCGGCCGAAGGGGTCGCGCAGGGCGAGGCCCGCCCGGTAGCCGCGCTCGACGAGCAGTGCGTACAGCAGGAAGACCGCGGACAGCCCGGCCAGACCCAGTTCCTCCCCGGCGGTGGCCAGGATGAAGTCCGACTTGACGGCGAAGCCGACGAGGGTGGAGTGGCCGAGGCCGAGGCCGGTGCCGGTCAACCCGCCCGCCGCGAACGAGAACAGCGACTGCGCCACCTGGCCGGGCCCCTCACCGGCCTCGATGGACGCGAACGGGTGCAGCCACTCACCGAACCGGCTGCGCACGTGCGGTTCCAGCCGGCCGACGGCGACCGCGCCGGCCGCCGCGAGGAGCAGTCCGACCGCGATCCAGCCGGTGCGGCCGGTGGCCACGTAGAGCATGATGACGAACAGGCCGAAGAACAGCAGCGAGGTGCCGAGGTCGCGTTCCAGGACCAGGACGACGACGCTCAGCAGCCAGATCGTCACCACCGGCCCCAGCACCCGTCCGGTGGGCAGTTGCAGCCGCCACACCTGGCGGCCGCTGTACGCCAGCGCCCCGCGGTTGGCGGCCAGGTACGCGGCGAAGAACACCGCGAGCAGCACCTTCGCGAACTCGCCCGGCTGGATGGAGAACCCGCCCAGCCGGATCCAGATCCGGGCGCCGTTGACGGCGGGGAAGAGGATGGGCAGCGTGAGCAGGACGAGCGTGGAGGCGACACACAGGTAGGCGTAGCGCTGCAGCCACCGGTGGTCGCGCAGCACGAGCACCACCAGGATGAACAGCCCCACACCCAGCGTGGACCACACCAGTTGGGCGGGGGCGGCCTCGTCGCCCGGTGTCTCCAGGTCGAGCCGGTAGATCAGCACCAGGCCCAGCCCGTTGAGCAGGACGGCGATGGGCAGCAGCAGCGGGTCGGCGTACGGCGCGCACAGGCGCACCGCGATGTGCGCGACCAGCGCGAGCACGCCGAGCCCGGCGCCGTAGCCGGCGGCGCCGGGCGGGACGGTGCCGTTCCTCGCCAGGCCGACGGCGCAGTAGCCGCACACCGGCAGCAGGACGGCGAGGACGATGAGGGAGAGTTCGACACCGCGGCGCCGGGGGAGGCGGGCGGCGGGCGCGGACGGGGCGGCCGCTGCCACGGGGATTCCGGCCTGGGTCATGTCCGGAACCTACCCAAAAGGCATGGCCTGTCCGCCCTGCTGGTCAGCACCAGCGTGGCGTGGGCCCGATGGTGGCGATGTACCGCGCCGAGCCCCACGCCCAGACGCCGTCCGAGAGGAGGTACCACACCCGGGTGCCGTCGACCGGCTCGCCAAGGGTCCTGCAGAAGATCCACACGAGCCGGCCCGGCCGGGCCAGCCGCAGCACCCGGCTGTCGAGGTCGGGGCGGGTGCGCAGGGCGAGCCCGCCGCGGGCCGTGACGACGCCCCGGGTGAAGCGCGGGCGGGGGTGGTCGGGGGCGCCGCTGTTCTGCCGGGCCGTGCTGTGCTCGGGCGTGGTGCCGTGCTCGGGTGTCGTGCCGTGGGCGGGCGTGGTGCCGCGCTCGGGGGTCTTGCTGTGCTCGGGCGTGGTGCCGTGCGCGGGGGTCTTGCCGTGCTCGGGCGTGGTGCCGTGTGCGGGGGTCGTGCTGTGCCGGGGGGTCGCTGCCTGGTGACCGCTCCGGCCGTCGTCGGCGATGGCGGGTGCCGCGGCGGCCGTGGAGAGGAGTGCGCCGGTGGCGGCCGCCACGGCCAGTCGGATGAGGGGGGAGCGCAGGGACATGGAGTACCTCCACCTGAGGCGGCGAAGCCCATCGAGGCCGGACTGAGCTGACTAACCGCCACATTAGGAGCACCGCATTCCGGAGGCCCGTCACACTGGGCCATCGGGGCGCCGCCGTCTGAGGGGCCGTCATCCGGGCCGTCATTCAGGTGCGGGCATGATCCTTGCAGGGGCATGGGCTCCGGAGGGAGCGGGCGGTGTCTGAGGGAGCGTCAGGGTCGCCACCGCCCCGCCGTCCTGCGCGTTGGCGAACTCCAACCGGGCGCCCAGCACTTCCGCCTGGCCCAGGGCGATCGTCAGCCCGAGCCCGTGCCCGGTCGCGCCGCCCTCCGTGCGGAAGCGTTGCGGCCCGTGCGCCACGAGGTACTCCGGATAGCCGTCGCCGTGGTCCCGCACGCTGACCACCGGCCCGTCGACGGTCAGCACCACCGGCGGCCGGCCGTGGCCGTGCGCGTTGGCCACCAGATTGCCCAGCACCCGCTCCAGCCGCCGCCGGTCGGTCTCCACGTACACATCCCGTACGACCCTGACCTGCGTCTCCGCCCCGGCCGCGGCCCCTGCCGCCCGCACCGCTCGCTCCGCCACCGAGCTCAGGTGCCCGGCGTCCAGGGCCGGCCGTTCCCTCCCGGTGTCCAGCCGGGAGATCTCCAGCAGGTCCTCGGTGAGCGTGCGCAGCGCGGCCACCCGGTCGCGCACCAGTTCGGTGGGGCGGCCCGGTGACAGCAGTTCGGCCGCCGCGTGCAGCCCGGTCAGCGGGGTGCGCAGCTCGTGCGCCACATCCGCGGTGAACCGCTGCTCGGCCAGCAGCTTGCCCTGGAGCGACGCAGCCATGGAGTCCAGCGCCGCGGCGACCGCGGCCACCTCGTCGTGCGGACGCGACGCGTCCCGCGCCAGCGGATCGTGCACGCGCGCGTCCAGGTCGCCCGCGCTGATCCGCCGGGCCACGCGCGCGGTGGCGTGCAGCCGCCGGGTCACCCGGGTCACCGCGAACGCGCCGACCAGCAGCGTCGCCCCGATCGCCAGCATCGACGACCACAGGATCGACTGGTCCAGCGCGTCGATGGTGCGGGCCTGCTGCGAGTAGTCCACCGCCACGGCCAGCGTCCGCCCCCGGTCCGCGGGCCCGGCCGCCCACATCGTGGGCCGCCCCTGGTGCACGTCGACCATCGTGCCGCGCTGCCCGTTCGCCGCCAGCCGCCGCAGCCGCTCCGGCAGCCCCTCCGGGTCGACGCCTGCGCCCGGCAGCAGCGTGTCTCCGGACTCGAACGCGGTCGTGGCGTCCTTCAGCCGGGACAGGGCGAGGGCGCGCGCCTGGCCGACGGTCTGGTCGGTCACCGAGACGTGCACGAGGACGCCGAGCAGCGCGGCGAGCGCGCAGCACATCACCGTGATGAAGGCCGCGGCCTTCACCGCGAGCGTCCCGGCCCACCGGGGAAGCGCGACCCTCATCGCACGCTCGCGGAGGAGGAGACGGCGGGGGAGGAGGGGGAGGGAGAGAGACTGCCGGCGGACGGGGGCGGGGACAAGGGGAGGGGCGCGTGGGTACGCGCGTGCGTGGGCCGGTGCCGCCCGGTGCGCAGGAACTCGTCGCGCGAGAACACCATCGCCCGCTGCTCCGGATCCCAGGACCACGTGGTGCGGTACTCGTACCCGGCGATCCCGGCCGGCGAGCGTATGATCACGGCCCGCCCGGCCAGCTCCACGCCGATCACAGCGTCGTCGTTGGCGAACACCTGCACCAGCCGGTGCCCCTCGAACGTGTAGACGCGCACCGCGGTCTGGTTGGTCGGGTACAGCCGGAAGCCCAGTGCCATGTCGTCGTGCCCGTCACCGGTCAGGTCCCGGTAGTAGGGCCGCATGACGGGACACCGCGACGGATCCTTCGCCCCGCCGCACTCCGCCAGCCGGACGGCCGTGTCCTGGTACGGCGCCTTGGCGCTCGTGTAGGCGTCCGGATGCGCGGTCACCTCGGCCTGTACGACGGCAACCGGGTCGACCGCGCGGATGTCGTCGCCGGGAGCGGTGACGCCCTTGACCGTCTCGATCTGTATCTCGTCGTAGGGCCAGGCCGGGCTGGCCGCCGGGCGCAGCGAGGGCCACAGCCGGGCCGGGCTGACCGCGGTCGGCGTGGGCCCCGCGCCGCGCAGCCCGCCCGCGTCGCCGCAGGCAGCCGTCGTCGCCGTCAGAAGGGTGACCAGGGCGGTGGCCAGGGCGGGGCGTCTGCGGAACACGTTTCTCCGGTGGCTGGAGGAGCGGGAGGAGAGGGAGCGGCGCGGGTGACAGCCTCGTACACCCTATTCGTTTCGTATGGAAGTCCCTTTTGCTCACGGGCTTTCGGTTCCGGCGTACGAGCCCCCGGGGGAACGGCTTGTCCGGCGCCCGGGCGAAACGGTTACTCGGCCAGCTCCTCCAGCAGCCGTGCCGTCGGCAGGCCCGTCCGCAGATAGTCGACGAACAGCTCGTTGTGGAGGGCCCAGGGGGAGCGGCGGGCGCGGATCAGACGGATCGCCTCGTCGGAGGAGCGCCCCTGCCGGACCAGCGCGTGCGCGACCACCAGCCCTGAGCGGTTGTAGCCGGAGTAGCAGCGCACGAGGACCCGGCGGTCCTGGTCCAGGGCGTCGCAGGCGGCCCGGGCCAGCCGTATCACCCCCGCGAGCTGTGTTCCGTCCAGCGGCCCGTCGGGTATCGGCCACACATGGTGCTCGACACCCGGGTCGGGTCCGTGGCCCGGCAGCCTGAGCAGGGTCTGCACAAGATCGAACTCATCGCGCACGACGGCGAGCTCCAGCCGCCCGGAGTGCGTCCTGAACTCGTGCCCGCCCATCCACAGGCCCGGCACGACCTCGCTCCACGGGCTGTCCGGAGCCGGTACGTCGGGCTGTTTCCCGCGGGTCCGCAACGGCGCCTCCCCACTCCCCTGCCAACCGCTCCTCAAAGGTAGCCGGGTTCTTGCCCCGGGAGCACCCCGCCTGTTCCCATGGTCGTGGGGGTGATGGTGCATGAGCGGACACCGCGGACTGCGCGTCATACCGACCTGGCGCCACGGACAGGAACGGCTCTACGTCTGCCGGCCCGACGGCAGGAACATCGCCTGGTACGACCGTGAGGCCGCCCGGGTCAACCTCCTCAGCGAGGGCGAGCAGGAGGAGGTGCTCCAGGCCCTGGGTCCCTTCCTCACCGGCTCGGTCGCGGTGGGCCCGCCCCCGGTGCCCACCCCCGCCGAACTCGCCCGGCTGAGCCTGCACCCGGACGACGACCTCGCCCCCAACCGCCCCGGCGAGGCGCTGCTGATCGCCCTCGACCGCGAGCCCGCCCCCGCCCACCGCCTGCGCCCGGACCCGCGCCGCCGCGCCCTGACCGCCGAGCAGACGGTGGGCGAGGCCCTGGACCACCTCGACGGTGCCGGCTGGCACGCTCTCCACTCCGTTCCGCTGCCCGGCGGCGACCGCATCCACCACCTGGTCATCGGCCCGGGTGGCCTCTTCGCCGTCCACGCCCTGTACGCCCGCAAGCAGCGCGTCCGCATCGACGACCCGATGGTCGTCCTCGGCCGCCACGACCCCGCGCCCCTCCTGCGCGACCTCCGCAGCCGGGCCGACCGGGCCTCCTACGCGCTGACGGCCGAGGTGCGCCCCGTCCTGGTCCTGACGGACCCGGCGGCCCTCCACGTCACCGCGCCGCCCAGGGGCGTACGCGTCCTCGAACTCGCCGTCCTCGGGGACCTGACCCGCCTGGGCGGCCAGCTGAAACCGGCGGACGTGGAAGCACTCCACGCGATGGCGAGGGACCGCAGGACGTGGGAGAGGGTGTGAGAGGGCGGCTGGGCTGAGGGGTCGGTCGAGCTGAGGGGCCGGTCGGGCTCAGGGGGTCGACCGGACGGCCGGGTTTCGCCCGAGTGGGTGTGATCGGACGGCCGGTTCCGCCCGAGTGGGTGTGACCGCACGGCCCGGTTTTCCCGTTCACGGCAGCGCGGCCGCGCGTCCCGGGTCCAGCAGGGGCGCCAGCAGGTCGCCGTGATCCCGCAGCCGGGGCGCGATGTCCCGTGCCCGGAACTCCAGCCGCCCCGGCGCCCGGCACCCCGCCACCTCGTCCCACGTGACCGGCGCGGAGACCATCGGCTGCGGGCGCGCCCGCAGCGTGTAGGGCGCCGCCGTGGTCTTGCGCGCCGCGTTCTGACTCCAGTCGACGAACACCTTCCCCGGGCGCAGACTCCGCGTCATCCGGTGCAGCACCAGCTCGGGCATCGCGCGCTCCGCCTCCACGGCGAGCCCCCTCGCGTAGTCGGACGCCCGCGCGCTGGAAGCCCCCCGCACCGCGGCCAGCAGATGCAGCCCCTTCGATCCGGACGTCTTCGCGTACGCCTCGATCCCGTCCCCGGCCAGCCGCTCCCGCAGCCACAACGCCACCCGGCAGCAGTCCACCACGCTCGCCGGCGCCCCCGGATCCAGGTCGAACACCAGCCGGTCGGCCTCCGCGGGCGCCTCGACCACCCACTGCGGGGTGTGGAACTCGGTCACCAGGTTGGCCGCCCACATGAGGCTCGCCAGATCCTGCACCAGCACCATCCGCGCCGCCCCCGTTGACTTCGGCACCTCGGCCGTCGTCACCCACTCGGGCGTACCCGGCGGCACGTTCTTGGCGAAGAACACCTGCCCGTCCGGCCCGTCCGGGTAGCGCAGGAAGGACACGGGCCGGTCGCGCAGATGGGGCAGCAGTGCCTCGGCGGTCGTCGCGTAGTAGTGCAGCACCTCGCCCTTGGTGAACCCGCTCGCGGGATACAGCACCTTGTCCAGGTTGCTGAGCGCGAGCCGTCGCCCCTCCACCTCCGTGATCGGCGCCATACGATAAGAAAACCATGGAAACTACTTGAACCAGAACAAACAGAGCAGCCTCGGCAGCCAGCGCAATCAGACCAAGCAGATCGTCCTGATCCGATCCGGAAGGTGCTCCCCGTGCGATCCATTTGGAACGGCGCCATCTCGTTCGGCCTGGTCAGCATCCCGATCAAGCTCGTGAACGCGACCGAGAGCCACGCCATCTCCTTCCGCCAGATCCACACCGAGGACGGCGGCCGCATCCGCTACCGCAAGGTGTGCGAACTGGAGGAGCGCGAGGTCACCCAGGCGGAGATCGGCAAGGCCTACGAGGACGCGGACGGCTCCATCGTCCCGATCACCGACGAGGACCTGGCCCACCTGCCGCTGCCCACCGCGAAGACGATCGACATCGTGGCCTTCGTCCCGGCCGACCGGATCGACCCGCTCCAGATGGAGAACGCGTACTACCTGGCGGCGAGCGGTGCTCCCGCCGCCAAGCCGTACACCCTGCTGCGCGAGGCCCTCAAGCGCAGCCGGAAGGTGGCGATCGCGAAGTTCGCCCTGCGCGGCCGCGAGCGACTGGGCATGCTCCGTGTGGTGGACGACGTCATCGCCATGCACGGCCTGCTCTGGCCCGACGAGATCCGCGCCCCCCAGGGCGTGGCCCTGGACGTCGACGTCACCGTCCGGGACAAGGAGCTGGACCTCGCCGACGCCCTCATGGACACCCTGGGCGAGGTCGACCTCCAGGATCTCCACGACGAGTACCGCGAGGCGCTGGAGGAGGTCATCGCCGCGAAGGCCGCCGGCGAGGCGCCCCCCGAGGCTCCCGAACCCGCCCCTGGCGGCAAGGTCCTCGACCTGATGGCCGCCCTGGAGAACAGTGTGCGGGCGGCCAGGCAGTCCAGGGGCGAGGAAGTGGGGGAGGAGACCGGGGAACCGGCGGAGGAGGCCGAGGTCAGGCACCTCCCGCGCGGCAAGCGAGCAGGCGGCGCGGCCAAGAAGGCCACCACCGGGAAGTCGGCTCCCGCGGCCAAGAAGACCGCGGCCAAGAAGACGTCCGCCGCGAAGAAGTCCACCTCCAAGACGGCGCAGTCGGCGCAGTCGTCGCGGTCCGCGAAGAAGACCGCATCGACCACCAAGAGCACGACGAAGAAGACCCCGGCCAAGAAGACGGCCTCCCGCAAACGCACGGCGTGAGAACCGCCCCTTGCGCGACTGGACCTACGCGGCCTTCTGTGAGGCGGCGGCGTCGGGGCGCAGGTCGTCGAGGGTGAGGGGGTGGGCCGGCGGCTCGGGCAGGGCGAGCCGGCCGGTGGTGTGCAGGCCGGAGTCGACATGGAGCAGTTCGCCGGCCTCCAGCAGCCGCCAGTCCGGGTTGTCGTCCATGCGCTCGCTGGCCACCACGACGGCCGGGTGTGCGGCCAGAGCCTCGGAGTGCACGCGCATCCGCCCGTTGCTGCCGCTGTGGTCGAGGTGCCGGGTGCCGTGCCGGCCGCCCGCCGCGCGCTGGAGGACGTACAGCTCGTGGGTGCCGGGGTAGCGCAGCGCCCACAGTTGGTCCGGGGTGACGAGGACCAGGTTGAGGGCGTAGACGGGCAGATGCCCGGCGATCCAGCGCGCGGCCCGCGTGATGCCGACGGTGACGTCGCCGCCGTGTTCGCGGGTCTCGCGGGTGACGAGGGCGAAGAACCGCTCCGAGTCGGTGTCGCCCCTGACCAGTGACCGGTCCTCGCCCAGGTGGTCGTCGAGCGCGTCGAGGTCCTCGATCACCCCGTTGTGCGCGAACAGCCGCCCTTCCTGCTCGAAGGGGTGGGTGTTGCGCGCTTCCAGGCTGCCGGTCGAGGCGAACCGCACATGGGCGAGGAAGGTGGTGGACTCCACCTGCCGTGCCTCCTCGGCGAACCCGCGGTCCCGGTAGGCGGCGATCGGCGCCTTGTCGACCCGCGGGGTGCCGTCCGCCGCGAAGTAACCGAGCCCGGTGCCGTCCGGATCGCGGTGACTCTGCCGGCTGAGACTGTCGGGGGCGTCCAGCAGCCAGAAGGTGGCGCGAGTACGCCGCGGCGCGCTGCTGAGTCCGAACAGACGGCACATCGGCTTCCTCCGCGGTTGTCGGCCGGCCCTCCCCGAGTTCCCCGCCCCCGGGTCACGAACCGGGCCTTCCGTGAAGATCCGGACCAGTCGCTTACGCATCGCACCGCGGGGACTACAGTGAGCCATGTGCGACACGTCACACCGTGTCGCGTGTCATGCGCCTGGGGCGAGGGTCTCCTCGTTCCCGGGTTGCGTCGTTTTTGGGGGCATTATGCATGAAATGAGCAAGGGCTCGAATGTGACGCTGGCGGCCCTGAGCGAGAACGTCGGTTCGGTGATCGTCGGTCTGGGCTGGGGGAGTCCGACCGGCGAGGGCGACGCTGACGTGTCCGTCCTCCTGCTGGACGCGAACGGCAAGGTGCGCAGCGACTCCGACTTCTACTTCTACAACCATCCGGTCGCCGCCGACGGCAGTGTGCAGTTGCTGGGCAAGACGCCCACGGCGGACGGAAACGAGGACCGGATCAGCTTCGACCTGACCGCCGTCCCCTCAGACATCGACCGCGTGGTGGTGGCCGCCAGCCGGTACGACGGAGCGTGCTTCGGCGAACTGGACGACGTACGGCTGTCGTTGGCGGACGGGGCCGGTGAGGAACTCCTCCGCTTCGCCGTGCAGGGCGCCGACTCGATGAGCGCGATCATCTTCGGCGAGCTCTACCGGCGCGGGGAGCAGTGGAAGTTCCGCGCCGTCGGCCAGGGCTACGACACCGGACTCGCCGGTCTGGCAACGGACTTCGGCGTCGACATCGAGGACGACGCGGAGGCGGCGGAGGCGGCGGAGGCTCGGGGCGACGCCGAGGAGGCGGAAGCACGGGGCAACGCGGGCACGGCGGAAGCGCGGGGCGACGCCGAGGCGGTGGAAGCGCGGGGCGACGCGGGCACGGTGGAAGCGCAGGGCGACGCCGCGTCCGAGGGCCGGGCGGTCGTGACGGCGACCCCGGCCCCGGTTCCGGTCACGACCCCTGCCGGTGAGCCCGGTCCGCGGGAGGCCGTGGAGACCGTCCCGGCTCCCCGCCGTCCCGAGGACGCCGCCGCCCGGCCGGGCAGGGCGACCGCACGGCCTCGTACCGCGAAGAAGAAGGTCACCCTGCCCAGGGCGGCCAGAAAGACCCTGGCGGAGAACGAGTCCTGGAGGGCGGCCCGGCTCTTCCCGGTGTCGGCGCTCAAGAGCGACCGGGACCGTGAGACACGCGCGACCTCCGTGCTGCTCTCGGTGATGGCGCAGGTGCCGGAGTTCGGCAGGAGGCTCACCGCCGCGTTCGGGGCGCCCGCCGGCCGTATGGAGACCTTCACCGAGGTCACCCTGCCGCACGGCGACTCCCCGCGGCGCCCCGACGGAGTGATCCGCGTCGAGCGGGCCGGCAAGCTGTGGACGGCGCTGGTCGAGACGAAGACCAACGGCAACGCGCTCAGGGCCGACCAGGTCCAGGCGTACATGGACATCGCCGCGCGCCGCGGCTACGAGGCCGTCATCACCCTGTCGAACGACGTCGAGCTGGAGGGCAGCCCGCTCGTCGACGTCAGGATCGACAAGCGCCGCAAGCACAAGGTGGCCCTGCGGCACCTGTCGTGGGCGGAAGTCGCCCACCAGGCACAGATGTTGATCCGCCACGAGGGCGTCGGCAACGCGGCGCACGCCTGGCTCCTCCAGGAGTTGCTGCACTACCTCCAGCACGAGAACTCCGGCTGCCACGGTTTCCAGAACATGGGCCCGGCCTGGGTGCCCGTACGCAACGGGATCGACGACGAGACCCTGTGCCAGGGAGACCCACGGGCACTGGAGGTCGTCGAGAACTGGGAACGGCTCATCCGCCAGGTGTGTCTCGCGCTGGGCGGCGAACTGGGGCAGAAGGCACTGCCCGTCCAGCGCTCCAAGCGGGGAGCGGATCCGGGAGCGCGCCGCAGCGGACTCGCCGACCGGCTCTGCGTCGACGGAAGACTCCAGGCGGAACTGCGGATCGAGGGAACACCCGGCGTCCTGGCGATCAGCGCGGACCTCCGTACCGGAAGGCTGCGCACCTCCATCGACATACCGGCGCCCGAGCAGGGCCACCCCCTGTCCTGGGCGAAGCGGCTTGTGCGGCGCCTGGCCGAGGCACCGGCGGACCTCCATGTCGAAACCCTCGTCGACGGGGAGACCGGCGGCCCGCGGAGCACGCTGGAACGGCTCCGCCCGGAGCCCGCTGACATGCTGCCGAAGGACGGCGACACCCGGATCACCGGTTTCCGCCTGTCCTTGTTCAAGAGCATGGGCAGTACGCGCGGCACCGCCCAGTCCGGTTTCATCCGGAGCGTCGACGACGCCGTACACCGCTTTCACCGGACCGTGGTGGTCCACCTGGACAGCCCGGCACCGCGCCGGGTGCCGTCCGGGCAGGGAGCGGCGAGAGGCTGAGAGGGCGGGACCGGGACAGCGGGAGGCGGAGGCCCGGAGGGAGGCGGAGCCCCGGCGGTCACGAACCGGTGGCGGTCAGGGATGCCGCGGCTCACCGTGCGCGGGCGTCTCGCCCATCGCCATGAGCTGGAGCCGCAGCGCCAGCCGCAGGCGGGGCGAGGAGAGATCGAGCGGGACCGCCTCCTCGAGCTTGCGCAGTCGGTAGCGCAGCGTGTTCGGATGGACCCGCAGGTGCCCTGCGGCGCTCTGCGGGTCGCCGAAGTGGTCGAGCCAGGCCGCGAGGGTGGTGAGGTACGGCGTGCCGTGTTCCTCGTCGTGCGCGCGCAGGGCGGCGAGCGGCCCGCCGAGCTGCCATGTGCCGGGCCCGACGGCGGCCTTGGCACGTTCCACGACGACGGCGTCCCAGGCGTCCTCCATCAGCACGAGCCCCGTCCCGTGGGCGAGGCGGAGCCGGCCGGCGCCGGTCAGCCGGTGGAGTTCGGCCGCTTCCGCCGTGGAACGCGGCAACTCCTCGGGGGAGCGGGCGGGGCAGCCCGCCACGGCGTACAGACCGGGGTCGTGCGCGCGTGTCTCGGTGAGCACGTGCCGGAGCCAGCCGACGGTGCCGGCGTCGGCCCGGACGCCGGGAGCACCTCGCCGCCCGCTCCGTCCCGGCTCGGTGACCACGCCGAACAGCAGCCCGTCGAGGTCGGCGAGCAGCGGCTGGTGCCAGCCGAACCGGTGGGCGACCGACTCCCAAAGGTCAAGCAGCCCGCGTACATCCTCGGTCCCGCCGGACGACGACCCGAAGGCCACCACCCGCCAGGGACCGGCCGGCAGCGCGGCGGCCGCTCCCGGCGCCCGGTCCGGGAGGGCGCCTTCGCGCAGGGCAGCCCGCAACTGCCCGGCCGACACCCGCCGCGCGATGCCGGCCTCGGCGCGCAGCCGCAGCAGATGCAGGGCCAGGACCGAGGCCACCTCGCCGAGCTCACGGACGCGTTCCGGCGGGACCGGCGACCTGACCACGGCCCAGATCGACCCGAGCCACTCGCCGCCCGCCCGCACGGGGATGACCAGCCTGGGCAGGATGCCGTCGGGACCCGCGGGGGTCCAGATGGGGTCGCCGGAGCGTGCCAGCCTGCGGAAGACGCCACTGGCCCGGAAATGCGTCAGGGTCTTCGCGGGGACGCGCCGCCCCACGATGGTGGAGACCCGTGCCGGGTCGGTGGTGTCCTGCCGCGCGGAGTAGGCGAGGACGCGGGACTGCGTGTCCTCCACCGTCACGGGCGCGTCGATGATCTCGGCGGCCGCGTCGGCCAGGGCGAACAGGTCGCTGTGCGGGCCGGGGGTGCCGAGGGCGCCTGTGGCGGGCGCGGAGGCCCGGTCGATGACACCGCGCAGCAGCCAGACGACGTGCGCCCACGAGGTGTGCGGTTGCAGTTCGACCAGTGCGGGGCCGCCCGTCGGCCTGCGGGCCGCGCGGGTCACCTGCGCGTCGCGCGCGGCGGGTCGCTTGAGGACCAGGCCCGCGGCCCCTGCCCCGGCGGTCCGTTCCAGCAGGGCGAGGGCTCCGGCCCGGTCCGTCACGCCCACCCCGAGGACGAGTTCGCCCGGCCGGCCCGCGGTGTCACCGGGTTCGGCCAGGGCGACGTCGTGCACCTCGGCGTTCCCGGCGGGGACGACCGTACGCAGAAGCCCGGACCCCAGGGAGTCCACGAGGTCGGTCACGGTGATCACGGCCGGCACCCCGCAGCGCGGCGTCCGGGACTGCTGCTCATGAGCCCCATTGTGTCCCACGCGCATCGTGCCCATCGCATCATCGGCACCGCCCTCATTGTCAGCCCGCCACAAAGACAACGGAGGCGTCCGGCACCACCATCGGAGGCGTCCGGAGGCGTCACCGGCCCGGACAGGTCCCGTACGAACCGCCCCGCACGAAGAGGTCCCGCATGGCCGCCCGCCCTCCCTCGCCCGCACCCTCCGCCCCCAGCCGTGTCGCCGTCGTCGGCGCGGGCATGGTCGGACTGTCCACCGCCTGGTTCCTCCAGGAGCGGGGTGTCGACGTCACCGTGTACGACCGCGAGGGGGTGGCCGCCGGGTCGTCCTGGGGCAACGCCGGATGGCTCACCCCCGGTCTCGCGACCCCGCTGCCCGAGCCCGCGGTCCTCACCTACGGGGTGCGCGCGGTACTCAGCCCGTCCTCCCCGGTCTACGTCCCGCCGAGCGCCGACCCGAAACTGCTCAGGTTCCTGGCCGGGTTCGCCCGCAACAGCACCGCCTCCCAGTGGCTGCGGTCGATGCGCGCGCTCGTCCCCATCAACAGCCTGGCGCTGTCGAGTTTCGACACGCTGGCCGAGGGCGGTGTCGAGGCGCGGACGCTGGAGGCCAAGTCCTTCATCGCCGCCTACCGCTCGGCCACCGAGCGCGAGGTCCTGCTGGAGGAGCTCGAACAGATCCACTCCGCGGGCCAGACCATGGAGTTCGACGTCCTCGACGGGAACGAGGCCCGGGGGGTCGAGCCGTCCCTGTCGGACGAGATCGGCGCGGCGATCCGGCTGCACGGCCAGCGCTACATCGACCCGGGCCACTACGTGCACGCCCTGGCCGACGCGGTCCGTGCCCGCGGCGGGGTGATCCACGAGGGCACGGAGGTCACCGACGTGCGGGACACGGCGGCCGGAGTCACGGTCGTCGTCGGCGGCGGGGACGGTGAGCGCTTCGACGCGGTGGTCCTGGCCACGGGCGCCTGGCTGGGCCGCCTCGCCCGGGAGTTCGGCGTGCGCTCCCTCGTGCAGGCCGGCCGCGGATACAGCTTCAGCGTCCCGGTCGAGCACGTGCCGTCCGGGCCCGTCTACTTCCCCGCCCAGCGCGTCGCCTGCACGCCGCTCGGCGACCGGCTGCGCGTCGCCGGGATGATGGAGTTCCGCAAGCCGGAGGCGCCCCTGGACGCCCGCCGCGTCCACGCCATCGCCGAGGCCGCCCGCCCGCTGCTGCGCGGCGCCGACCTGGACGCCCGCCGGGACGAGTGGGTCGGCTCCCGCCCGTGCACCACCGACGGCCTGCCCCTGATCGGCGCCACCCGCTCCCCCCGCGTCTTCGCCGCGGGCGGCCACGGCATGTGGGGCATCACCCTCGGCCCAGCCACCGGACGCCTCCTCGCCGAAACGATCGTCACCGGCGAACTCCCCGCGCAGCTCGCCCCGTTCGACCCACTGCGCTGACCGCCCTTCGCCTCGGACGCCGACCGCCCGCTGTGGGCCTCATGGCGCGTACCCGTTCTCCTCCTCCCTCCCCCTCCCTCCGCACGCCCGGCGCCGGGAATACTGGAAGTCCGTGGTGGCGCGGAGACGGATCCGCAGGGGGAGGGAGCGTGCCATGGGCAGTCCGGATCAGGGCCGGGCCGGCAGCGGACCGGTCGGTGCGGAGCAGATGATCGCGGAGGCGCGGAAGGCGTTCTTCACGATGTTCGCGTTCCTCGTGGGGATCTGGCTGGTGCAACTGGCCAACTACACCGGCGGTTACGCCCTCTCCCGGCAGTTCGGGGTGTCGTCCGGTGACTTCGGCACCCTGCCCGACATCCTCACCGCGCCTTTTCTGCACTGGAGTTGGGCGCACATAGAAAGCAACTCCGGCCCGCTGTTCATCTTCGGCTTCCTCGCCGCCTACCGGGGTGTGGCCCGCTTCCTCGGACTGAGCCTGCTCGTCGCGGTGACCAGCGGACTGACCGTCTGGTTCTTCGAACGGGGCGGCGTGGAGACCGTCGGAGCCAGCGGCCTGATCTTCGGCTACTTCGGCTACGTCGTGGTCCGCGGCCTCTTCGACCGGCATCTGATCGACACGCTGATCGGCATCGTCATGGCGGCCTCCTTCGCCTACATGCTCACCGTCGCCGTGCCGGGGACACCGGGAGTGAGCTGGCTCGGACACCTCGGCGGCCTGATCGGCGGCCTGGTCGGCGCCTGGGTCTTCCGGGACCGCCGCCCACGGCCCGCAGGCCCCGGCCGCCGCCCCGACGACGGAACCGGGACGACGACCCGCGGCGACCTCCCGGTACAGGCCGGCAACCCACGCGCCGACCTGCACAAGGAACTCGGCGACCTGGGCCTCCTCTGACCGGTCACGTCCACGGCGAGGCGGGGGCGGCCCGAGCCTGACGTGAGGTCGCTCAGGGCAGCTTCGCCAGGCCCCCGTTGATGGCGGCGAGCAGCGCATCACCCGGTGCGTCGCCGTGGCCGCCTGAGCCGTCCGCGGCCCAGCAGGCGTAGCCGTCGGGACGGATGAGCAGGACGGCGGCGCCAAGGTCGTCGGGGCAGGTGGCGCGGACGAGATCGACCCGCGGCGGGAGCGGGAGACCGGCCGGGACGGCCCCGGCCAGGTCCAGCACGACGGCGTGCCCGGACGCGAACAGCGCCGAAAGTCGGGTGGGGCCGGCCTCGGTGACCAGGTCGGCGTCCGGCACGCGCCGCCCGGTGAGCGGATGATCGCCGGGGAGCGGATAGCGCAGCGAGAGGCCGGACATCAGTCCCGCGATGTGGCGATTGGTGTCGGGCAGGCGCAGCAGGTCGATGAGGATGTCACGCAGGGCGGCCACGTCCTCGCTCGGGTTCGGGTCCGCCAGGACGCGCTGCGCCGACGTGTGGTGCAGGACCTGGGCTCCGACGGGATGCCGTTCAGTGTGGTAACTGTCCAGGAGGCCGCTCGGCGCCCGGCCCTGGACGGTCGCGGCGAGTTTCCAGCCGAGGTTGAACGCGTCCTGGATGCCGAGGTTGAGGCCCTGTCCGCCCAGCGGCGGATGGATGTGCGCGGCGTCGCCCGCGAACAGGACGCGCCCCGACCGGTACTGCTCCAGTTGCCGGGTGGCGTCGCTGAACCGCGAGGAGTTCTCCACGGCGGCGAGGACGGTCTCCGGCCCGTACACGGCCTGGAGCGCGGCGGCGATCGCCTCGTGGGTGACGGGGGTGTCGCGATCGGCGTCCGCGCCGGCGTCCGCCTGGCCCGCGCGGCCGAAGGTGAGCCCGTACCGGTCGCCGCCGAGAGGGACCAGCATGGCCCAGTAACCCCCCGCGTGACGGGTGAGGGCGCTCATGTGCCCGATCTGCCGCGGCACCAGCGACGACATGGCCGACAGGCGGATGTCGGCCAGCACCGCCTGGTGGGTGCCGGCCCTCCCGGGGAACGGCAGTCCCAGCAGTTTCCGCACCGTACTGTGCCCGCCGTCGCATGCCACCAGGTAGCGGGCCCGCACCCGCGGGCCGTCCGCCGTCACCACCACACCGTCGTCGCCCGGCTCGACCCCCGAGACGGCCGCCCCGCGCCGAACCCGCGCGCCGGCGGCGAGCGCGCGCTCCTCGAGTACCTCCTCGATCTCCCACTGAGGTACCGCGATCGGGAAGGGGTGCCTGGTCCGCCAGGGGGTGCAGTCCAGGGGAACGGGCAGGGTCGCGAAGTGCCCGCCGACCGGCTCACGGGACGCGGCCCGCCGGAGCAATGGTTCCAGCAGCCCGCGTGACTCCAGCAACTCGGCGGTACGGGGCTGGATCCCGCCGCCCTTGAGCTGCTCGACACGCTTGGGCAGCTTCTCCAGGACCAGGGTCCCGACCCC
Source organism: Streptomyces sp. NBC_01788 (assembly GCF_035917575.1). Lineage (GTDB taxonomy): Bacteria > Actinomycetota > Actinomycetes > Streptomycetales > Streptomycetaceae > Streptomyces. Next base: position 5,298,384 of record NZ_CP109090.1, read on the forward strand.
GGCCGCCGCCAGCTCGCACGCCAGCATCAGCCCGGTCGGACCGGCGCCCACGACGGCGACCTCGGTCTCGATCTCGTCCATCACTCGTACTCCTCCACGCGCACTGCCCCCTTTTCTTCCCTCAGGTTAAATGTATACCAGGTGCAGAAATATCCCTGGGGCAGTGTCGGCTACGATGGCGTCGTGGACGGCAGGCCAGGACTACGCGAACGAAAGAAGCAGCGGACCCGCGCGGCGATCTCCGACGCGGCGATCGCGCTGTTCCTCGAACACGGCTTCAACCAGGTCTCGGTGGCTCAGGTGGCCGAGGCGGCCGAGGTGTCGAAGCGCACGCTCTTCGCCTACTTCCCCACCAAGGAAGACCTCGTGGTGCATCGCCTCGCCGACCACGAGACCGAAGCCGCCCGCGTCGTACGGGCCCGCCCACCCGGCACCGCCCCCCTGACCGCATTGCGCGAGCACTTCCTCAAGGGGCTGCACGAACGCGACCCGATCACCGGGCTCAACGACCATCCCCAGGTCCTGCGCCTCACCCGGATGATCCTGGACGCGCCCTCGCTGGTGTCCCGGATGGATCAGTTCCACACCGGTGCCGAACGAGCACTGGCCCAGGCACTCCAGGAGACGGCGGACACCCCCGAACTCACCGCGCGGCTGGCCGCCACCCAGATCGTCGCCGTCCAGGGGCTGCTGGCCCAGGACAACGCGGCACGCCTGGCCCACGGAGAACCCGCCGACGCACGCCACGCGGGAGCGGTGGCGGACGCGGAACAGGCATTCACGCTGCTGGAGAGCGGACTATGGCAACTGCGGGGCGACTGACCCCGCGGCTACTGGTCCGGCGGCAGTGACACTTCGCAGCGGGTGACGACCGGTGGCGTCGCGTCGTCACGCGCCCCCGTGGGCGCCTGTACGGTTCCGGCTGCCGTCCATGGACCACCCCGACTAGGGTCGGAACTACGGCACCGCGTGCCGGACATCGGTTTGGTGGGGCACGGAGGCGCCGACAAGGTGCCGCAGGGAGGCACACCATGAACGTGGAGCTGAACCACACCATCGTCCACGCCCGGAACAAGCAGGAGTCCGCCGAGTTCCTCGCGGACATCCTGGGCCTGGAGGTCGGCGCACCCTTCGGCCCGTTCGTTCCCGTGGCCACCGGCAACGGCGTCACCCTCGACTACATGGCTGACCCCGAAGGACCGATCGCCGCCCAGCACTACGCCTTCCTCGTCTCGGACGAGGACTTCGACGAGGCGTTCGACCGGATCCAGCAGGCCCACGTGACGTACTACGCCGACCCGCACATGGAGCAGCCCGGCCACATCAACCACCGCGACGGCGGCCGCGGACTGTACTTCCAGGACCCGGTGGGCCACGCGATGGAGATCCTCACCCGCCCGTACGGCAGCGGCAAGGACGCAACGGAGTCCGGCTGAACCCGCCGGCGGGCGGCGGCTGGTCAGTGCGGCAGGGGCAGCGTCAGGTGCTGCCTGCGTCGTCCGACTGCCGTGGACTCTCCGGGCGCGCCTACGACCGGGGCCCGCTCAGGACCGTGCAGCGGTCCCGCACCCCTCTCGCATGCGCTTCTCCATCGACGCGCTCCGGTCGTACGGGTCGACCTCGGGACCGTTCCGCGGGGGCGAGGTGACAGGATCCGAGCCGAACCTGGGCGTGAAGTAGCCGTTGAAGACGCCGCATTCGCTGTTGGCGGTGTCCACCTTGTACGAGACGAGGGAGAACGTACCCGGATCGACGACGACCTTCGCCGGGTCGTCCCAGCTCATCACGACCTCACGGCGCACGATGGTGCGCGCGACCTCGTCGATTCCCGCCGAGGCCGGCGCGACCGGATAGACGTACGTGACATCGGTGGTCACCTCGACCGCACCGCGGTCACCTTCGCGGTACGTGATACGTCCTCGCACCTTGACCACGTCCCCGACAAGCCGGACCTTCGTCGTGTCGAACCGGCTGAACAGCAGCAGGGGATCGTTCTCCCGGCTGGGCGCGCGGAACGCGGTCGCCAGGTAGTCCTCGACATCCGGCTGATGGGGATTGATCAAGGCGATCGCCTTCCTCGGCCGCTCCCCGCGCAGCACACCGGGATCCAGACTGGACGCGGCGAGGAAGTCCCGGGTCCTCTCGAGCGTCCGCGCGACCTCCGCCTTGCTCATCCAGCCGGTCGCCCGGGCCTCGGGCATGCCGATCCCGGCCGTCCCGTCACCCCACCGCACCGCGGGCGAACCCCGGAACGGGTGATAGGGCTACGCCCTCGGTCGGCGGCGCCTGATCCGGACGCTGCGACTCCACGGCGAGCGGCGTGCTTTCCCCGCCCGCGCCCCCGCCCCCGAACCATCCGGCCACCCGCCCCGGATCCAGCGCCACGACCAGCAGGGCGACCGCGACCAGCAGCCCGGCCGCGTACCAGACCTTGCCTCCTCGCCGCCGGGCCGGCTGGTGACCGCGCCACGGCTCCGGCGGACCGGTCTCCTCCCGCAGCCGCCGCGCCACCATCCGGGCCCGCGCCGACGGTTCCTCGGGAGCCCCCTTGGTTCCTGCCTCGGCCTCCCGAAGGAAGCGCTCCCACTCCTCGTCCGCCATGGACCCCTCGTCCTTGCCCACGCCGGGCCCCGCCCCTCTTCTGTGCCCGCCCCCACCCCAGGACGGTGATCATCCGTGCATCATCACACGGCCTGGCCGCCTCAAGATCATCACCGGCCAGGGGCGTCCGGCGCTGCGGGAGAGGGCGCCGCGAGGCGGCCCGGGGAGCGGATCAGTGTTCCTGGGCAGGCTCAGCCGACCTTTGTGCGGCCCGCGCCGCTCCCCGGGCGCGGGCCGGCCGCCGCAGACGCGTTCCGAATCCGGCTACGGGCCTGTCAGACCGCGAAACGGTCGGGATCCGCGGCCTTCCAGTCCACCGCCCAGGACTCGGGCGGCTCGATCAGCAACTGGCCGGGGGTCAGCCAGTCGTAGAGCTCCGCGTAGGAGCGGACGGTGACCGGGTCCACGCGCCGACGCAGCATGCTCGGGCGCAGTTCCGCGGGTTCACTCACACCCAGCGAGGCGATGATCTGCAGTGCGCTGTTCACCGTGGCGGACTGGAACCGGTGGACCCGGGCCGACTTGTCGTCGACGTCCAACGCGCGGGCACGGCGCGGGTCCTGTGTGGCGACGCCGGCGGGGCAGGTGTTGGTGTGGCAGCTCTGCGCCTGGATGCATCCGATCGCGAACATCATGGCGCGTGCCGCGTTGGTGAAGTCGGCGCCCTGCAGCATGCGCTTGACGATGTCGGCTCCGGTGGCCACCTTGCCGCTGGCGCCGATCTTCACCCGGTCCCGCAGGCCGACGCCGACCAGGGCGTTGTGGACGGTGATCAGTCCCTCGGTGAGCGGACTGCCCAGATGGTCGGCGAACTCCAGCGGCGCGGCTCCGGTACCGCCCTCCGCTCCGTCGACGATGATGAAGTCCGGCGCGGTGCCCTCTTCGAGCATGGCCTTGCACACCGCCAGGAACTCCCGCCGGGAGCCCACACACAGTTTGAAGCCGACCGGCTTGCCACCGGACAGCTCGCGCATTTCGGCGATGAACCGGATCAGCTCCCGGGGCGTGTCGAAGACCTGGTGGTAGGGAGGCGAGATGACGGTCTTCCCCTCGGGAACCTCACGTACCCGGGCGATCTCGGCGGTGACCTTCTCTCCCGGCAGCACCCCTCCGATACCGGGCTTGGCTCCCTGGGACAGCTTCAGGGACACGCATTTCACGTTGTCGCGAGCGGCCTTCTCGGCGAACCGCGCGCGATCGAAACCGCCGTCCGGGGTGCGGCAGCCGAAATAAGCGGTGCCGATCTCCCACACCAGGTCGCCACCGTGGCGCAGGTGGTACTCCGACATGCCGCCCTCACCGGTGTCGTGAGCGAAGCCTCCGAGGGCGGCCCCCTGGTTCAGGGCGAGGATGGCATTGGAGGACAGCGAACCGAAGCTCATGGCGGAGACGTTGAGCAAGGCCATGTCGTAGGGCTTGGTGCAGTCCGGGCCGCCGATACGGACCCGGGGCTGCTCCGCCGGCACGGGGCGCGGCCTCATCGACGATTCGAAGTATTCGTAGCCCTCGGCGTAGACGTTCCGCTCGGTGCCGAACGCGATCTCCGCTTCGGTCCCCTTGGCGCGCTGGTAGACGAGGCTGCGCACATCACGGTCGTAGGGACGGCCATCGGTATTACGCTCAATAAAATACTGCTGCAACTCCGGCCGGATCGACTCCAGCATGAAGCGGATGTGCCCCAGCACAGGGTAATTACGGAGAACGGAATGACGCTTCTGAAGCAAGTCATAAGTGCCGAGCCCGGCTATCCCCGCGCACAACACGGCGACCAGCCACAACCAGGGCGACACGGTCAACGCCGAGACGCCGAAGGAAATGGCGAGAGCCCCAATGAATACGATCACTGCAATTCTGATCATGCGGGGAACGTACAGCCCTCCCAGCGCAGAGCACAATGTCCCAAGGATGAGACATCCGACGCATGCCGCCCGGCACCGGCGCCGACCCTCCCCATTGACCGGACGTAACCTGCGGCGACGCCCCCGCACTCGGCGTCTCCACTGGTCACGAGGTCTCCCGACGCCTTCCTTGCGATCACGCACCGCAGCGGCCCCGGCCCGAGGCGGAACGACCCCGACGGCGACATCGATCGCCTTTACGGTATTGGCGCAGGATATGAGCTGTTTCGGTGCAACATCGACGATTCAGGCTCTTCTTTATTCACATGCCATCCACTTGGATCACACATTACGATTCCCTCACCGCCCACAAGCAGGTGCACATCCAAGCATCGTATTTGGGCATTTTTCGGGAGGGAATCACTTGAACATATCTTTGGGTGCGAGATCGCGTGCTGTCCTGGCTTCCCTGGGAACTCTTGGCCTGTTGCTGGTCGGGGCGTCGCCCGTGAGCGCGGCGAGCGGAACACCCACCACACCCACCCAGCTCTTCAACGACGACCAGAGCTGCTCGACCGACGAGACGACGCCTACCTATCTCTGGGCCCGCGAAGGTCTCACCGTCATGGGCATACCGGGAAGCCCCGAGAGCACCGACAACGGCCCAGTCACCGTTCGGTACCAGGTCTGGCCGATCACCGACCCGACCCGGATCACAACAGTCTCCCGCGACCATGCCGCCCTCGGGTTCGAGGCGACAGCCGTTTTCCCGGCCGATGCCTTCACCGACGGGCAGACCTACGCGTGGCAGGCGCAGATGGTGGCGGGCGGAACGGCGTCGGACTGGTCGACGGAGTGCTACGTCACGATCGACAACACCGCCCCGTCGAAGCCTCCGACCATCTCCTCGTCCAACTACCCGGACAATGACGAATGGAACCAGGGCGGCGAACCGGTCCAGGTGACCCTGGACGCCAACGGGGTCGACGACGTCGCCGGCTTCGAGTTCTCCTGGACGGGAGACTTCCCCGTCATCGGTGCGTCCATCGGCGCCTACGGGGTTCCGCACTTCGAGGACCCGTACGAGAACCCCAAATACTTCAAACGCGCCGACACTCTCGGCGGTTCGGCCACGCTGAACCTGATCCCGCCGCGAGGTGCCGGAGTGATGACCCAATGACGTGGTGGAAGGTGCGTTCTCGTGACCGCCGTCCAGGGACGGCAGTTGCTCACGGCGCCGTTCTGCATCACGTGGGCCTGCGGCCGGCTGAAGCGGTGTCGTCCTGAGGCTGTCTGACTGCCACTCACCCGAGAAGGGCCGGGGCACGCTCACGCTGCGCGAGATACACGTACACCCCCTCCCGCCGGAACGGTCGACTCACTGTTGGCCGGACCGGGTCGTACTTTGCGCGCCTGGCATGGCCACACGATCCCGAATCGGACAACAGTGACAAGTGCCACATCGGTGAGAAGTCGCACAGGGGTAAATGCTTGCTCTGTGAGGGGTCTCCGGGTGGGATTGCCGCAACTGTCGAGTGGGGGTCTCACCTTGCAAGGGGATTGATCATGCGCAGAGTTCGTGCGCGGCGCCGCATCATGGTCGCAGTGGCCGGGGTCGCCACCCTCACCAATGCCGCACTAATATCACCCATTTTGTCCGATTCGGCGATCGCTGCACCCGTGCATTCGGTGCAAGGAGTCAAAGCCGGGCCGGCAGCAGCCGGGCAGCAATCGGAGAGCACCGCCCACAGCTTGCTGACCACCGAGCAGTGCCAGGCGAAGTGGCGGATCTCCTGCTACACCCCGACCCAGTACCAGCGGGCGTACAACCTGAACCCGCTGCACCGGGCGGGAGTCACCGGCAAGGGGCGCACGATCGTGCTCGTGGATTCCTTCGGCTCACCGACCATCCAGCATGACCTGGATGTCTACAGCGCCCGGTTCGGTATGAAGAGCACCCACGTCGACGTGGTCAAGTGGGGTAACGTCCCGCGCTTCGACCCAGCGAACGGGGACCACAACTTCTGGGCCGGGGAGAGCACCCTTGACGTGGAGATGGCACATGCCGTCGCCCCGGACGCGCGCATCGTCCTGGTGGAGACCGGGGTCAACCAGAGCGGGGTCGGCACCACCGGCCTGCGAGAGATGATGGACGCCGAGAAGTCGCTCATCGACCGCGGTGTGGGCGATGTGATCAGCCAGAGTTTCGGCGCGACGGAGAACACCTTCCCCGGCTTCCGCAACGGTGACTTCTCCAGCATTCGGAACCTGCGGTACGCCTTCAAGGACGCGGCCAAGCACGGTGTGACCGTCCTCGCGGCCTCCGGCGACGACGGTGCCACCAGCCCCACCGCGAACAGCAAGGTCGACTACCCGTACAGGGCCAACTCCTGGCCGTCCTCCGACCCGCTGGCCGTCTCGGTCGGTGGCACTCAGCTCCACTTGGACGCCAAGGGCGACCGCATCGCGCCGGACAGTGTCTACAACGACGAGGGCGCGAGCGGCGGCGGCCCGTCCCATGTCTTCGCCCGTCCCTCGTACCAGAACGGGGTCGGGCAGGTGGTCGGCGACCGCCGCGGCACTCCCGACGTCTCGATGTCCGCCGCGATGAACGGCGGCGCATGGGTGTACTCCAGCTACGACCCGAAGCGGGTCGGCTGGGATGTCTACGTCGGCACCAGCGCGGCCAGCCCGCTCTTCGCGGGCATCGTGGCCCTGGCCGACCAGGTCGCCGGACACCGACTGGGCGACATCCACCAGGCGCTGTACTCGCTGTTCGCGAAGTCCTCGCGGAACCCGTCCACCGGGATCGTGGACGCGAAGGACGGCACGAACAACAGCTACGCGGGAGTCACGGGCTACAGCGCGGTCAAGGGCTACGACCTGGCGACCGGCGTCGGCACGATCGACGCGTCCCGCTTCGTCCCGGCCCTCGCGAAGGAGGGCTGAAAGCATTCCCGTCCCGAGGGGCTGGCGCCTGCCCGCTCTGTGGATCTTGAACGGGCTGACTTGACCCGCATGACGCGGTGGTGGCGGCTGAACGCCGGGGTGCCGATCGCTGAGGCGGCCCGTCGGGCCGACATTTTCACTGCCTGGGCTGCCTCGTAGGCGTTGGTGAGGTTGCGGCGGCTTTGCAGCGTGACGAGGTGGCCGCTCCCCAGCACTTGTTCACGCTGGGGCAACGTCGCCTGCAACAACGTGATGGCCTGGCTGAAATCCCCCACTGTGCAGTAGAGGGCGGCGAGCTGTCGCGGCTGGAGAGGGTGTGCGGGTGAGAGTCACCCAGAACCTGTCCACGCCGGGTCAAGCCAGCCTGGAACATAGAGATCGCTCGGCCCGCGTCTGGAACCAGACGTTGACCGCACGCCTCGTCCACGGCCCCCGGCATACGGCCGCTCGGGCGGCACCTTCTGGACGTCGTTGTCAGGTTGACCTACGGCGGTGTGGTGTCGGACGCCCAGATTCTGTCCGATGGCTCAACGTTCAGGGAATGAGCGCCTGGGCCCGACGAGCGATTTCGTCCGGGGTCACGTCCTCCACGTGCGTGAGGAAGACCCAGACATGTCCGTAGGGATCCCGCAGGATAGCCGTGCGGTCGCCGTGAAACTGGTCGGTCGGTGGCTGCAGAAGTTCCGCGCCGGCCGCGCTGGCCTGCTCGGCAAGTGTGTCGACGTCATCAACGAAGACGGTGTAGCCCCACGGTCGTACCGCCAATGGTGGTTGGCGCGGCGAGGGTAGGGCCTTCGGCATCGCCCAGCATAATGGTTGGACCCGTGAATGCTGATCTCCGCATGCAGGATGCGCTCGCCCGGGCCACCGAGACGGAACAGTTCCTCGGCTCCGAACGCCTTGCTGTAGAAGTCGATCGCGTTGGCGGCACCGTCAACCATCACATGGGCGATTACGGCGTTGCGGTAGTGCTCTGGAGCGGCGGTTGTGGCCATGGAAACTGCCTCCTCGGTTGGCTGACGGCTACCAGTGACCACGAAGGTAGAAGCTGAACCTAACTTGAGGTCAAGCGCTCTTGACCCGACAAGCGAAGTGCCTTGAGGGGTGGCAGGACGTCGCCAACCGCCACATCGAGAACCTGCTCCGTGAATATGAGTGGCGGCACCTGACCGTGTCTGAGGCTCCCGGCGTCGTATCCCAGCGGCCATGTCGGTGCTGCATGTTTCAGTTCATCGGATGGCCGATCTCCGCGATGTCGTCCGCGATGTCGGCCAGAGTGATCTCCGAGTTCAGTGCGCTGACCACTTCTTCGGTCAGAGGACGGCGGGAAAAGACGTGGCGAACGGCCTCCAGGTCGACCGGAGCCTCGTGGTTGTCTTCGGCCCACCGCTGAAAGGCTTCCGGCGAGCGGTCCACCAGCAGTTGGAAGAGGTACCCGGATCCGTCCGGGTCTTCAGTTGCTTCCCCGGGGAAGTCGATCGTCCCTGTTCTCCAGCTGTCGTCTCCCGCCTCTCGCCATATACACGCAGTGACGCGAGGCATTCCGTCATACGAGAACGCGGGGTCCTCAACGCACGGTCGGAAGACATCAGGGACCTCGTCGAGTACTCCGGGCCACAGCCTGTCCTCTGCGTAGGGGCTCATAGGTGATTCGTGATCGAATCCACGGACGCAGGCGCCGGCGGCTGAGAAAACGATCGAGTAGTCGTCGCCTGATCCGCTTCGCATCGAGGCCATCGACTCCTTCTCGGACCAGCGGTCGTTGAAGGAGTGATCGCGGCCCGACCACTCGGGGCTCAGGACTGCCTCCAGGATGGCCAGGGAACGGCAGTGCTCACGGAGGACAGCTATCTCGGGCAGCTGCCGAGCAACATCATGAACGGTCACCCGCTCATCCAAGCGCACACCTCTGCCACGTCAGGCCTGCCTGCCGGGTGGCTGTCTCGTCAGAGACAAGAACCGTGAAGAGCGTGGCTCACCTGCGGCGTCAGAGGGCGTCAGCCAGCCGCACAGAGTGTGTCGGAGGTGTGTCGGACGCCCCGCGAAGGGCGACGTCCGCTGGAGTGGCCGTCGATACACCACTCCAGCGGACGTGACCGGGAGATGTGGCCGTGAACAGGCCGGGGCCGTACAGTTGCCCGGTTGACGAGTGGGGGGCGGATGAAGTTCTGGCGTAACAAGAAGAAGCAGCCAACATCGAGCGAGGACGCTGCCGTGGCGGTTCGACTCGTTGAGAGTTGGTTCCGCAGCATGGATCCCAGCGTGGCGGCGGATCTCACCCGTCGATGGCAACAGTCAGGGCGACTCGATCCCGACGAGGCTCGGCGTTTCGCGGCCTGGTACCGGGAGAGTGTCCGCCTCTACATGCGCGACGCCACAGCCAATGACAGGCCGTCGACACCGAACATGTCAACTCAGGATTTCGAAACGTTCCGAGCCGGGACGTTGTCGGTGGCTGAGGACTTCTTTGCATTTGGCCGATGGTTGAAGGCTGAGGGATACGAGTGAAGGAGTGGTTCCTCAGCAGGAACCACAGCGGTCCCCGCTGCCATCCCGTCTACCGTCGTCCCCATCGCAGTGCAGCGGGTCTGGCCCCCTGGGTCAATGTGGAGCGCCCCGCTGGCTCACTGGCCGTTCTCTAACCGCCCGTGTGCTCGGTCCGCTTCGAACGAGTTCCTGGATCGGGTGAGTTGAGCGACGTTGGGGCATGAAGTAAGGGCCTACGTTCTGGCAAGGTCGGCTGTAGATCGTCAGGAGCCGACCTGCTGGTGCGTCGTCAGCCCGAGCTCGGTGTTGAACCAGTTCGGAAGCTCTTGGGCCGCACCCACCTCCAGACGCATGAGCGCCCGCACATGGCCCTGCTCCGGGATGATGGAGTCCAAGAGGCCAATGACCTGGGCGAGCCGTGTCTGATGGGCGGATGACTCCGACTCGCCTGCCACCTTCATAAGGTGCCTGTAGGCGATCGTGAGCTGGGCGTTGACTTTGCTCTCGAGCTCAAGTACTGCGTCGCTTGCGACCAGCTGAGCCTCAGCACGGGTGTCTCGTTGGGCACGCCGCGCGCTGCTCACTTCCACTGCTTCCGCGTCGGCAGATCCCGATTTCAGTGCGTAGGCATACGCCAACATCGCGTCTCTGTAGTGGCGATCATGGGCGTTGAGCTGAACATAGCAGCTCCGGAGCTGATCGATCCTGCGTTGATCTTCAGAAGCCCGCTGCTCTGCGGTGCGGACCCGTTCCTCTTGCTCAGACCTCCGCAACTCCGCCCGCTGAGCGAGGATCTGAGTGATCAGTGCGGAGGCCAGCGTGCCGCCTACACCAACGCTTGCAACGATTACAGAGATGATCTCGCCGGACATCCCCACCCCCTGGACTCAACTGAGTTCCCCTGATGTGCAGACGGTAGTTAACGCGCCTGCACGGCTCGCTCTAAACGCTGATGGTCGCCGAGGAGCTGCTGCCGGCGTGGCGTCGCCGACGGCACATCCGTCTGCTACCCGACCTCTCGCCCCGTCCAGGCCGTATTTGACGGGGCTGACCTCGACGGGTGCTTCAAGATCCTGTCCACGAATAGTCCACAGACCGCGTCCTAGGCCCGCTCAGCGCTGCATACGCCTGCGCATACAAGAAGACCCCGGCCTCAGCGTTTCCGCTGGTGACGGGGTCTTTGGGCACCTCATGAAGGGTGCCCCCGGCAGGATTCGAACCTGCGCACACGGCTCCGGAGCCCAGGTGAGTGCGCGGGGCGTCGGGCGCGCTGACCTGCGGGGGAGGGGTGCAGGGATTCCACCCCATCGAAGATCATTACGTCCCTATTACGCGGGCGGCCTGTCCGGGGGTGCGGCTGCACCGTATCGTCGGAGGCATGATCTCGGGCAGTGGCGGGGGACCGGTCGGCGGCGGTACGGAGTTCACGGCGGAGGGCGTGGCAGTCGTCCTGCGCGAGGCGTGCGAGGCTGCCGGACTGGACGCGAGCGGAGCGGAGCTGCTGCGGCTGGGCTCCAACGCGGTGTACCGGCTGGCGTCCTTACCGATCATTGTCCGTATCGCCCGTGACCCCGGTGTGCTGCCGGAGATGGAACGCGCAGTGGGCGTGGCCCGCTGGCTGCAGACGGTCGACTTCCCGGCCACCCGGGTGCCGGCCGGGATCGCTCAGCTCGTCGTCGTACGCGGCCTGGTGGTGACCTTCTGGGAGAGCGTCCAGGAGCGCGAGGAGTACGCGACGGTCGGCGAGCTGGCCGACCTGCTCCGCCGGTTGCACTGGCTGGAGGAACCCGAGTCACTGGGCCTCCCGTACTTCGACCCCATGGCCAAGCTGTCTGCCTCGCTGGACGGCCTGGATGCCGTCTCCGAGGAAGATCGGTCCTTCCTGGAGGAACGGGCGGCCAAGCTTGCCAAGGAGTACGACCGGCTGGACTTCGTACTCCCCTTCGGGATGATCCACGGGGATGCCAGCATCGGAAACATCCTCCGCCACCGGGATGGTCATGCCGTCCTCATCGACCTCGACGGATTCGCCCTCGCCCCGCGCGAGTGGGACCTGATCCAGACAGCGCTCTTCTACGACCGGTACGGCTGGCACACCCAAGCGGAGTACGCCGAGTTCGTCCACCGGTACGGGTTCGACCTCATGAACTGGCCCGGATACGAGACGCTGGCCGACCTTCGGGAGCTGATGATGGTGGCGTGGCTCGGACACCAGGTCGGCGTGAGCGAGCGCTCTGCTGCCGAGTTCGCCCGGCGGGTGCGGTCTCTGCGAACGGGTGAGGGACGCGACGTATGGAGTCCGTTCTAGTGCCGCCTTGCCTCGACGGTCAGCGCATAGTCGACGCTGACTCGGAGGCTGCCAGACCCACCGCGAATTTTCAGGATGTGTGCGCCCGGCTCCAGAGGCGGCAACTGGATCCACAATCCGCACCCAGTGGTCTTGAAACCACTGTCCACGCCGATGACACGACGGCCTGCGAAACGGCTGATCTGAATCGTCTCCCCACGATAGGTCTCCGGATCCAGCCGCTTGCCGTCGAGGGCGGCCCACCCGGTGGCGCTCGCCATGAAGTCCGAGCATTCCTGAGAAGTACCCCACCTGTTCACGACGGGGAAGGCGACCGGCCGCCCGAAGGGAAGAGTGCAGGCCCGCTCGGCCGACCCCCCGTACGTGCCGGCAAGGAACCACACATCGTCCGGTTGGTACCGAGCACATGAGCTTCCGTCCTGGTCCGCGATGGGATCGGATTCGTCAGATCCGGCGGATACCCATGACCACCACCGACTCTGCAGCTCCGCGGATGAGAGTACGGTTGTCCCCCTGCTTCCACATCCCACCACGGCCGTCAACACTGCGACGGCAAGCACTACCCAGCCTGATCGCACTCTCATCCGCACCCCCACGTCACGCAGGCGCCACCGTTTCACGATGGCGCGGCATCCAGCGGGCACACTATCCGTGCGCCCTGGGCCGGCAGAAACAGTTGGATTGCGGATCAACGCGCCTGGCCAACAGTTAGTTCAGCACGCGCCACACTGGCGTCCTACCAATCGGTAGCAACCGCCAGAGGAGAATCCCACACCTTGGTCATGACGGGAGACAGCCCCAGGGCCGACGGCGCAGCCTCAGCGTCGTACCTAGACCCCAGAAGCGATCCACAGCCTGTGCTCACGTGCCTCTTCAGCAAGGTCACGTGCTGCAGCATTGTGGCCGACCGCACCGAGGTTTCGGCGGAACTCGGTGAGGTAGCTGATGCATCGCGCCGACTTGAGCTGTTCCCCGAGATCCAGCGCGTCGAGTGCCACGCGGCATGCCTCCTCGACGTCCCCGGCCCGCAAGTGGGCGTCGGCCAGGACCATGGTCGCGAAGAAGTCGCTCCGTACGTGGCTGCCGCTCATGGCGTTCTCGGCGTGGGCGACGGCTCGGCGGGCGCTGTTGACGTCACGGAAACAGTGGGCGGCCTCGGCGGCAAGCTCGGCTTCGTCGAAGTAGCTGATCCACTCCGGCTCGTCCTCGTTGTTCCGGCTTTCGAGGGCCTTGGTCGCTGCGCTCAGGGCGGCCTCGCAGGCAGCGACGTCGCCGGTACGCGCAAGGGCGCGGGCCTCCATCGCATGGAACTGCGCGCGTAATGTCGGGGTGGCCACCGGAGAGATGCCCATGAGGGCGGCACGGGCGAGAGTGGCGGCCTGGGTGTACCGCCCCAGGAACGTCGCCTGGTGGCTCATCGCTGACAGGATGCTGCCCGCGAGCCGGCGGTCGTTGGCGTCCTGGGCGAGACGGAGGGCCTGGAGGAAGTACCGCTGGGCGAGTCCGTGATGACAGGCGTCGTACGACATCCATCCAGCAAGGAGGGTTGCTTCTGACACGGTGGAGAACAGGGCCCGGCCCACCTGTTCGGTGTACCGGCCTCGCAGGAGTGGGGCCACGTCGTTGTTGAGGTACTGGATGACCGAGTGACGCGCGTGGTCTCCGCCGAACTGGTCGTCAAGCTGGGCGAACATGTCCGCCGTAGTCTTTATGGCTGCCACGTCACCGAGACTGACTCGGGTGCCTTCGGTACGCGGCCGGGGGATGCCCGGCTCAGGCGCGACCAACCATCGGAGGGATGCCTCGTTCCATGCGGGCTCGGACGGCTCCGCGGTGAGCAACGGGTCGTACTGGTTGAGATCGGCACGCCACAGTTGGCCGACCGTCCGAATGGCGTCATCCGGGCTGGCGGGATACGCGGCGTCGAGCAGAGCGGCGTCTTTGAGCTCCCCGTGGCTCAATCCGAGTTCGGCCGCGCTGGTGGTGAAGGCGTCGCACAGAAGTGGGCCGTAGAAGTCGTCCGGGGTGCTGTGGCCGTTCTCCCAACTGGCGATACGCCGCTTCACACTGGCGTCCGATGGGAGCTGGTGGCCACGCTGGGCGGCGGCCTGACGTAGCTCCCTTACCAGTCGTAGCTGGCTCCAGCCCCGGCCCGTGCGAGCCTCACGTAAGCGGACACTGGTCGGCTTCAAGGCGGCCTTTCACTCCCTGCGTGATGCCGATGCGACAACTCGGGGTTCCGTTACTGAATGTACGTGCTGGTCATCGCTTCGTGCAGGCAGTAACCAAAGATCACCTGCAAGGAATGGGGAGGACGGGGGATGACGTGTCATGCCTGGGCGCGTCATCCCCCGTCACCTCTCGTCATCTCCCCTGGCCAGGGGACCGGCCTTGAGTCTGGACGTACGGCGGCATCGGGGCCGCACCGTAGTCCGACTGAAGGTGAGACGACGTGCAGAGGATGACCAGGCGGGGCATGGAATGGCTGTCTGCGGCGGCGGACGACCCGGCGCAGTGCCGACAGGTTTGGGCGGATGACCCGCGGATGCCCTGCCTGCTGGCGACGGGCCGCTTCTTCGACGTGGTGAGCGTGGAACAGCGCCTCGGCTTGGAGATGTTCGATCGGCTCTTGCGTAGTGGCTTGCCGTTCGGGCCCTCAGTCATCGACCGCAAGGCGCAGCGCGTCGGATTCTTCCTCGGCTCGCAGAGCCGCGAGACCTTCACGCACTACCTCGAACGGGAGACGTCCTCCCCGCCGCCGTACCGGTACCTCGGCCACGGCTCGGCCGTCGTCGTGCCCGGCCCCATCCCGTTGTCCAGCGACCGCTACCAGTGGCTTCGGGCGCCGATGCGCCGGCCGGCGGCCAACCCGCTGCGGCCGGTCGCCCTCGCGACTGCGCTGGTGGCCTCCGCGGAACTCCTGGCGAGGATCGACCGCTTCGACGAGCAGTACCCGACTCCGTACGCGGCGGTCGCTGCGCTCCCCGAGGAGACGACCACCGATGCGGGATAAGCCGACCGACGGGCGCGACTCTGCCACGTGGTCGCCTCTCGACAGCGACGGATGGTACGCGGCCCGAAACGCGACCACCGCACTGCGGGACGCCCTCGTACGCGCAGGTCTGGAAAAAGACTTCCCGTACTTGCGCGCGGACTTGAACGCCTTCGGACACGGCCTTGTTGAACTGGGCCGGGTGTCCCCCGACACGGCCGAACGCATCGCAGAGCTCCTGCGCCTGGCGCTCGCAAGCGGCTTCCGTGTGGACCGTGAGGACCCCGGGCACACGCCGACTGCCACCAACGAACACGAGGAAAGGGACTGACGTCATGACCGACCGGCGAGGAGTGGTGGCCCGGCGCGCGGAAGATCTCTCACCCGGCGTGCCGTATGTCCGCGGCTGGAACCGTGCCCGGCGAAGCGCCGACACTCTGGCCGATCAGCTGGTGCTGCTCGGGTTGGACACCGACTTCCCCGGTCTGGTCGCCGACGTGAACGTCTTCGGTGACGGTCTGGTGCAACTCGGTACAGCTCGCCCTGAGGCAGCGGAACTGCTGGCAAAGCTGATCATGGTAGGACTGAAAGCTGAGCGATGCGGCACGGCGGCCGAAGCATCTATGACCACCCGGCGGGAAGCACCTGCGGCCTGAGCCGCACCTCGGACGCCTGGTGGGCGCGATTCGAACGCAGACCCGCGATCAGAAGATCTGGCCCCTTGCGGCATTGTGCCCTGGCACTGCCGCAAGGGGCTCGTCGCTGTCCTTGCGCCCCTCGATGCTTCCCTCGGCCTGCCGCTCGGCCGGGACCGGCGCCCCAGCGCCGCAGCCCGGACGAACGGCAGGCCGCAGGTATGCGTGACCACCGCATTAGGAGTTCGATCTAACCCCGGCCTGTTCAGGCCTCGCCTCGTGCGTCGGTGCCGTCCGCGACCGTTGCGTGTCGCTCTTATCCGGGGTCGTTGATGTCAGCGTTGGATGTCAGCGGAACAGCTCCGGCACCGGACAGGCCTCCAAAGGCTCGTCCGGCCGATCGGCCCAGCGCCACCAGACATGCCGACCAGTACACCTCCATAGCCTCCGGCACGTCCGCCGGCCATCGTCGTCACGCTTAGAGAGGACGATGCCGCCGGACTTCATGAGCTGGCTGCACTCGGGACACGCCGGGGCGTCGATGACTTCCTCGTCGCCCCCGTGTGGCTCACTCATCCCCGTCCCTGTTCAGATACAGCGGGGAGGAGAGGTCCGTGTCCAGGTCCAGGAACCACATGGTGACGGCGTGCTCGAACTTCGCGCAGGCGTTGAGGTGCTGGGCGGTGAGGTGGGCGACGTACCGGGCGGCGGCCGCGCTGTGCCGGGCGGACTCGTCGGTGCTGGTCGGCAGGTCGCTCTCCAACGAGAGGATCGCCAGCCACCAGCGGTTGAGGAGGTCGGTAGAGAACGAGTGCAGCATCTTGCGGGCTTCGCCAACTCCGTGTTCGGACGCGAGGCGGCGGATCCCGTCGGCGTCGAAGCCCGTGAAGGCGATGTCCGGGATGCCGGACAGGTTTTCGCGGAAGCGGGCAATCGCCTTCAGCTCGGCCGCGGTGAATGGGTCGGTCCCAGACTCGTACTTGGACAGGTCGTCAATGCCGGTGTCAGCCATCGTGCTCCTTCGGTGGCGCTACGGGGGTGGGACGGGGGTCAGCCGAGGTAGTAACACAGGTGCAGCCTCGGCCGCTCCTGGTAGCGAGGAGTACGACAGCGCTCGTCAGGGGCCCACACAAAGTCAGGCGACCTTTCGGTATGCATAGCGATCTCTGATGGCACGCGCGAAGTAACGCCCGTGACTCGGAGCCGCCATCAATTCCATGTAGATGTGCTCCGGCACGGCATCATACTGATAGACGCCGGAGGAGAACTCAATCTCAAGCAGCATTGTTGCTGCCTCGTAGCCAATAGAGGTGATATTAGATGATGCCACAGGTGATCTATTCATCACTGGCCCTCCCTGGCCATCGCTTTTACGTTTTCGATGATCTGCTTGATCACGATCGGCGGTTCCCCTTCAGCTTCGATCGAAGCCCTCGCGTACGTGTATGAATTCTTTTCGCTGTAGCCGAGGCCGGACTCAATGAGTTCATTGATCTTGGCCCCCCACTCAGGCCATTCATTACTGATTAGCTCTTCGAGTCGGTCAGCGAAAACGGCGAAGTCGCTTTCCGCGTGAGTCGGCGGCCAATCGGGCTTATTATGGTGACCGAGGTACAAGAATAGTCGGTGATTCTCGGCGCTCTCCGAAATCTCCGCACTCCGGATATCGCGCTGAGTCCTCCCCTTCTGCTCCATGCGAACGCCAACTCCGGAATCGGCATCAAATACCACAAAGCATGGAATGCCGAGCAGAGTCAGAATTGCGTGATTCAAGTAAATCGCCGTCTTGTTGCCGGCGTCCGCTACGTGAATCCCCTCGACGGCCAAAGGGCCGCCGCTGCGCGTAGCGCATCCTTCCAGTACGGCCTTATCTGTGTCGCCTTCTACGAGTACTACAGCGGATGCAAATAGAGCCTCGGCCAGACGGTGGAGAATAGCTGCACCGATCTGTTTTCTCACGCGGTCTTCCGGAACGAAGCCGGAGAGTGCTTCTATCACGTCCTCGACTCGGACATGTGCGATTGAGATGGCCCGCTCGAAGCTCCCCTTACCGACTCTACTTATGCGCCGAATCTCATGGAAATGATGAGGATCCACGAAAATCGGGTTGTGAGTGGCGTAGGCCACCTGTGCTCTCTGGTTAGGGTCTTCTGCGATTTTTCGCAAAACTTGAGAGAAGGCGCGCGCTTGAACAGGGTGCTGGTATAGCTCGGGTTCTTCGATGGCCAGGCACACAGCCTTGGAGCGAGGCCCCTCGCTACCTCTATCCGAAAGGAGCTTCAGGGCAGCGATAATCATCGCTCGCTGAAATCCATGCCCTTGACGCTCGACGCCAGTCTCAACAGGGCCGTCTACAATACTGACCTTGAATGATGCTTTAACGGGTTTGTATGGGTTGTCCACAGGAGAGACAAGGACATCTCGGCCAGCAGAGAAAACCTCCACGGCTTTGGTTAGTTCCTTGGAAATCAGCTCAAGCTGTGGGCCGAAGTTTTTTGTCGCAATCTGGGCACGCTCAAGATTCAGGCGATCGTCCAGTTCCGCTAGCTCTGTATCCGCGAGTCGCCTGTCTACGGCGCGCTCGATAATGCGGCCGAAAATTGCAGAGCGAGTGTCAGTCGACTCTTCAAGGGCGCGCAGATCTGCGCTAACCAAGATAAACTCAAAGAGGCTGGATAGTTTGCCTTTCCCAGCGAACCCGAAAAAGTTTGTAGCTTGGATCTCGGACTCTTCGAGTTGGTCGGGATGGTTTCTCTCCCAGACGATCATCGCTTCGTCTACTAGAGCTTCGCTTCCGGCAGAAGGAAGAGAAAGTTCGGGACGCTCCTCGCGAAGTGTGTTGTAAGCTTTACGCTTCGCGGTCGCACTAAGCTGGCTCCGGACCAACTCGAACGGAGGGAAGGTCAGCCCCTTGCCCGTGATCTTATCTTCGCCGTTTTGCCATGTGCGCCGAATCAGTACACTATCCACCCCTTCGGGGGCGTAGTACCCGAGTTCATTGCGGTCGTCCGGCGTAAGCGAATCGAATTCGACCTCGACGAGGATCCTGCTGCCTTTAGCGTTAACGCAGAGGTCGTCGACGCTTAGGCTCGTGCCCTTTTCGCCATTGAAAAACCAATCGAGTGCACGCAAGATCGTGGACTTGCCGACACCGTTAGGGCCGATAATTGAAGTGACGTTGTCGAAGCGCACTTCAGCTAGTTGGAGGCAGCGGAAGTTCTCAATCCGCGCCCGGATCATCCTCATGGTTCATAGTGATCCCACCCGCACTTCACAAGCAACCCGTTTCTGCACATTGGTAACAACAGTTCGCTCCTCGAACATCAGCCCTATTATTGGTGTGTGCTGCAGACGGTCGGGGGAGCGGCTTTGGGCTGGAGCTGCTTTGGCGCGAGTGATCATGGCCCCGTAAGCTTCCGGCGCGTCGGGCGGTCTGTGGACCTGCCCGGTAAAGCACGACGTTGGGGCCATGATCTTCGAGGCTCGCGCCAAAGTGGCTGCCTAAAGCCGTGGAGCCGACCGCCCCAGCCACGACGTACCCCCTCTCTGACTTCTGCGGCTGATCGCTGTAGAGCGCGGCACGGGCGCCGGCCGGGCTGGAGCGGGGCGGAGACAGGAGCGCAGGCCCGGCCGGGGGCCGGGCCGCGCGCGGTGAGCGGAGCGAGCCGTCTTGATGACGTAGAGAAAATCTGAGCCAACTCGGCTGTGCTACAGCCGGAACGACAGCTCCAGCTCGTCACCCGGAAGGCGGAATTCCTCCAGCGCGAGGGGCCTGTCAGCCTCTGTGAGGGTCACGCGGATGACGTGCAGCAGCGGGACCCCGTCTGCGAGTCGGAGGGCCTGGGCCTGGTCCGGTAGGGGCATGCGGGTGCGGACGTACTCCGTGAAGTGGAGTTCGTGGCCCAGGTCGGTAAGCGCTGCGTAGAGATCCGGGGCTGGCGGTGGGGCCTCCTCCTCGTACTTCGTGTCGATCAGTATCGAGAACGGGATGTAAGTCCGGTGGAGTTGGCGGAGACGGCCGTGGTCTGCGGTCTGCAACGCGTCGTACGTGAACATGGGCTCGCCCGGCGGGATGCGGAGTAGGTCCGCGAGGGCAAGCGGGGCGTCGGTGCGAGTGGCTACCGGTGGCTCGGCGTCGGTCCAGCGGATGCCGTCGGCCTCGATGTACCGGCCGTCAGATGCTCGGCGTACGCCCCGCGGGCGCGTGTGACTGGGCCGGCTGTGCGGAGAGCGGGCGAAGGTTCCGCGGCCCATGATGGCCTCGACGAGACCGGAAGCCCGTAGCTCACTCAAGCCCTGGCGGACCGTGGGGCGCGTCACGCCGAACTGTTTCGCCAACGCCTCCTCGGAGGGCAGGGGTTGGCCGGAGGGGAAGGTGCCGTCAAGGATGCCTTCGCGCAGGTAGTCGGCGATCTGCCGGTACTTCGGCTGCGTGTTCTTCCGCGGCATGCTGGCCCTCCGTGGCCGTTCCTTCTGCTGCTGGCCGTCCGCGTGGATGGCTTGTCCACGTTCGTGGACGTGGACGCACAGCCTCTCTCATCACAAGGCGGTTGACAACCCGTACTACGGGTGGGCAGCCTTGTCTGGGTCACCCGTAGTACGGGTGGTATAGCAACCCGAAGGATCTCCCTTCGGGTGCCCAAGCGATGAGGAGAACCGAACAGTGGCAACCCTTCCGATCGACACTGCGAAGTACACGGGGATCATCTGCGCCGTCCCCCCGGCTCCGCGGGTCGCCAACCGTGAGACCGGTCAGCTTCGCGTCGACCGCGAGACCGGCAAGACGGTGTACCAGGTCGGTCTCTGCCTGATGGCGGGGACGTCGGCCGACGTCGTGAACGTGAGCGTGGCCGGTGAGCCGGCCGGTGTGCAGCTCGGCATGCCCGTGGCCGTGCGGGACCTGGTCGCCACGCCGTGGGAGAACGACGGGCGGCACGGGATCGCGTTCCGCGCGGCGGAGATCCGGCCCCTGAGTGCTCCCACCGCCTCGGCGGGCAAGGGGGCCGGGCAGTGATGGAACTGGCCTCCGCCACTTCGGCCGGTGTGACCTGGCCGAGTTGGGTTCTGGTGGTGGCCGCCGTGCTGGTGCCGGGTCTGCTTCTGGCGGGCCCGGCCCTGCGCCGCCGCTCTCCCGGTGCCTGGTGGTTGTTATGCGCCTTCCCGGCCGTGGCCTTCCGGGTCGTGCAGACCTGGCGGCCCCTGATGGCGGGCTGCGGGCTCGCCGTGAGCCGTCGGCCGGCGTTGACCGTGGTGTCCGGGCTCGTCGGCAAGGGGGCGCCTCCGCCTCAGCCGCGGGTGCCCCGCCGGGGGCTCATACGCCCGACCCCCGGCGGCTTCGTACTGCTCGTGAGGCTGCTGCCGGGTCAAGTGCCTGAGCACTTTGTCAAAGCCGCCCCCGCCATGGTGGAGAGCTGGCAGGTGCACGCGGTGCGGGTGACCTCCTGGAAACCGGGGGTCGTACGGATCGTCGCGTCGGCGGTCGACCCACTGGCAGACCCGCAGGTGCCGAAGCAGCGAGGGCCCGGCCATCTGCTCCGGGTGACCGTGGGCGCCCTGGAGACCGGAGCCGCGTGGGTGGTCGACCTGCGGCGCGTTCCTCACTGGTTGATCGTCGGGGCCACGCGCTCGGGAAAGTCGACGCTGATCAACGCCCTCGTGGCGGGCCTCGCGCCGCAGCCCGTCGCCCTGGTCGGCATCGACTGCAAGGGCGGCATGGAACTGTCCCTCTACGAGCCCCGGCTGTCCGCCCTCGCGACGAACCGAGAGCAAGCAGTGCGGCTGCTGACCGCCCTCGTCGACCTGACCCTCGACCGGATGTCCCTCTGCCGGGCGGCCCGCGTCCGGAACATCTGGGGTCTGCCCGACAAGGAACGCCCGGTCCCCGTCGTCGTGATCGTCGACGAGATCGCGGAACTCTTCCTCGTGGCCAGCCGGAACGAGAAGGACGAAGCGCACGCGGCCGGTACGGCGCTGATTCGGCTGGCCCAACTCGGTGCAGCGCTCGGGGTGTTCCTCGTCGTGGCCGGCCAACGTGTCGGCTCCGACCTCGGGCCCGGTGTCACGGCTCTGCGGGCGCAACTGGGCGGCCGGGTGTGCCACCGCGTGGCCGACCCCGGTACTGCAGAGATGGCGCTCGGCGACCTCAATCCCGACGCGCTGAAGGCGGCCCAGGCCATCGCCCCGGAGCAGGCCGGTACCGCCGTCCTCGCTTCCGGCGACGGCTGGGAGCGCGCCCGGTCCCACCTGATCACGGAAGCGGACGCGGAAGCCGTGGCCGCAGAGTACGCGCACCTGACTCCCGTCCTGTCCGAGTTGCACGTCGAACCGTGAGAGGGGCTTGCCGTGCTGGTGTCCATGTCGGCCGTTCTGCTGCTCGGCCTGCTGATCTGGTTCCTCCTGCGCATCCGGTACCTCAGGTGGGCCGACGCGCTGCTCTGCGGAACCTTCGGCTTCCTGCTCGCCCGGACCGTGGCCGCGCCCGTGGTTCAGGCCCTCCTCGACGGAGTGAACGGCTTCCTCGGACAACTCCGCTTCTGACCACCCCACCACCGACCGACAAGGGGACTCCCTGTGTCCAACCACGTCGTCCGCTCCGGTGACCGAGCCGCCTTCCTGGCCGGTCTGCGGGAGCTGATCGGCTTCCTGACCGCCCATCCGGACGTGGTCGCACCGCGTCACGCGTCCATCGTCGTCCTGGTCGACGCCCCCGACTCCGCGGCACGCCTCGACGGCGTGAAGTCCGTCGCCGCTCCGCTCGGTGTGCCGGCGGAGGACATCGGCCGGGGCTATTTCGGCACCCGCCGCGACTTCGGCCTGATCTCGTACGGCGTCGTCGGCATTCCTCCCGAGGAGCGGCAGTGACCGCCCGTACGACGGGCTCCCGACGGGGCGCGAAGTCGCCAAACCCGACCCCGTCAGGAACCCACTCCATCCGCCACGTGAGCAGTGAAAGGAGCACTCACACTTTGTCCACCGCGCATCGTCCGCGCAAATCCCCGCCGCTCGCCTGCGACCTCAGGCAGCGTGACGCGCAGGTCCCGACCTGTGCCGGACGGGAACAGATCGTCCTCGTCGAACTCGACGGAACCGAGCAGTGGCTGTGCGCCAGGCACGCCGCCGCTGTCTGGCTCACTGACCCGACGCTGCGCTTCAGCGCCAAGACACGGCCGGAGGGCATCTCGGCCGTGATGGGGCAGGCGTTCGGCGACGGTGGCGGAGGAGGTGGTCAGCGATGACCACAGCTCTTCCGCGGAGCGTCTCGGCGCTTGTCGCCAGAGCCTCGGATCCGGACTTCGCGGCCTGGCGCCGGAACATCGTCCGCCTCGGTGGTTGCACCAACCCGATTCACCTGGTCGGCGCGGCCACCGTCTACGACACGACGACCGGTGCCGCTCTGCTCTCCTACGGATCGGATGCCTACGGCGGTCGCCTGCTCACCGCGTGCGGCAACCGACGGGCGACGGTCTGCCCGACCTGCTCGGCCCTGTACCGGGCGGACACGTACCAACTCGTCCGGGCCGGTCTCGTCGGAGGTAAAAGCGTCCGCGAGGCGGTGAGGGATCACCCACGGGTGTTCGCCACGCTCACCGCCCCCGGGTTCGGCCCGGTCCACACGCGCCGCGAGCGTGACGGGCGTGTGCGACCCTGCCGGCCTCGCCGGACAGGTGACCACTGCGCACACGGGACCCCAGCCGGATGCCGGGAGCGGCACCCGGCGGACGACCCTCGTCTCGGCGAACCTCTCTGTCCGCGCTGCTACGACTACGCGGGGGCGGTCCTCTGGCACGCGTTCGCCGGTCGGCTCTGGCACCGGTTCGGGCTGGAGCTGCGGCGGGAGGTCACCCGGCGGGTCGGCCTGTCGCGTACGGAGTTCGGAGAGGTCGCCCGGCTCTCGTACGCGAAGGTTGCCGAGTACCAGCGGCGGGGCCTGGTCCACTTCCATGCCGTGATCCGCCTCGACGGCCCGGACGGGCCCGACTCGCACCCGCCCGGCTGGGCCACGGTGCCGCTCCTCGTGGATTCCGTGCAGGCCGTGGTCGGGAAGGTACGGCTGACCGCCCCCGGCTCGGCGGTCATCGGGCCGCGGGTGCTGCGCTTCGGCACCCAGGTCGACGTACGGCCTGTCACCTCGTCCGGACGGACAGCGGGGGAGCGGCCTGCCTCCGCGGCGACCGTGGCGGGGTACATCGCCAAGTACGCCACCAAGGGTGCGGAGACTGCCGGCGCCGTGGACGGCCGGATCCACCACGCACGGCACATGGTCATGCTGCCGGTCCGCGCTCACGTGCTGCGCATGATCAGTACGTGTTGGTGGCTCGGCGACCTGCCGGAGTTCGCCCCGCTCGGGCTGCGGCGCTGGGCCCACATGCTCGGGTACGGCGGCCACTTCTCCACCAAGTCACGTCGCTACTCGACCACGCTGACCGCCCTCCGGCAGGCCCGTGCCAACCATCGCGCGGAGCAGCAGCGTGACGCCCTCGGCCTGTCGGAACACTCGACGGTCACGGTCGGCCACTGGCGTTACGCGGGGCGCGGCTACTCGCCGGAAGCGGCGCTCCTGGCGGCCTCAGTGCGGGAGGGCGGTGGTCGCCATGGCGCGTGACACCCGCGCGAGAACGGCCGAACTGCTCACCGTGCGGCAGGTGCTCGACGAACTGGGCGGCATCTCCCGGCGCACCTTCTACCGCTGGCGGGAACTGCGGATCGCCCCTGCCTGCATTCGCCTGCCGAACGGTGAGCTGCGGGTCCGACGTGACGTGCTCGACGAGTGGTTGGAGGAACGGGCGGAGGGGGCGGCATCGTGAAGTCCTACAAGGCTTCCGTGTGGAAGCTCTCGGTCAACAAGACCACCAAGAAGCCGACCTACCTGGTGCGCTGGGTGGTCGACGGTCACCCCTTCAGCGAGTCGCACAAGACCAAGGCGCTGGCCGACCGCTTCCGCGCGAAGCTCGTCCGGGCGCTCGACAAGGGCGAGCCGTTCGACACCGTGACCGGACTGCCCGACTCCCTGCGGGGTGGCAAAGCGGCGCTGTCCTTCCTCGACCTGGCGGTCAAGTACGTCGATGCCCGGTGGGCGGAGGCGTCCGCCAAGCAGCGGGACAGCATGACGGACGCCTTGGCGACAGTCGTTCCCGTCCTGGTCAAAGCGGGACGGGGGAGGCCCGCTCCGGAGGTGCTGCGGCGGGCGCTGCGCTCGTACGTCCTGCCCGTGCCGCGCAGGGAGAGGGAGAGGCCGGAGGAGATCACCTCGGCTGTGCGGTGGATCGAAAGGTCGTCGCTTCTGGTCGGAGAACTGCAAGAGATCAGCCGCGTACACGAGCTGATCGACGGATTGAGCCGGAGGCTGGACGGCAAGCCCGCGGCGACGCAGACCTACCGGCGTCGGCGAGCCGTCGTCTTCAACGCGCTGGAGTTCGCGGTGGAGCTGGAACACCTCACCTCTAACCCGCTGAGCCGCGTCCGGCGCAAACGGGGCAAGCGGGCGGTGCAGGAGGTTGACCGCCGGGTGGTGGTCAACCCCCGGCAGGCCCGGGAACTGCTGACCGCACTCACCTACGTGGGCGGCTACGAACGGGCGAGTGGCCGGCGGCTGCGGGCGTTCTTCGGGTGCCTGTACTACGCGGCCATGCGGCCGGGGGAGGCGCTGGGCCTTCGTCGCTCCGACTGCACGCTTCCGGCACAGGGCTGGGGGCGCATCGAGTTGGCGGAGACCCGCCCTACGGCAGGGAAGGCGTGGACCGACTCCGGTGAGGCGCACGACCGGCGCGGCCTGAAGCAGCGGGCCCACGGTGAGGTACGCATCGTGCCGATCCCTCCGCCGCTCGTGAGGCTGCTCCGCGAGCACCTGGACGAGTTCGGCACGGCGGACGACGGTCGGCTGTTCTCCAGCGAGCGGGGCAACGTGATCGCCGCATCGTCGTACTCCCGAGCCTGGAAGCAGGCTCGGGAACTGGCGTTCATCCCCGACCAGGTGTCCTCGGTCTTGGCCTTCCGCCCGTACGACCTCCGGCACGCGGGCGTCTCCCAGTGGCTCAACTCGGGTGTGCCCGCCCCGGAGGTCGCCGCGCGGGCCGGCCACTCCGTGGACGTGCTCCTGAAGATCTACGCCAAGTGCATCGACGGCCAGGAACAGGAGATGAACGACCGGATCATGCAAGGGCTGGGGGAGGACGACACCGAGAACTGAAGACAGCCCCACGACCGACGGGCCGGAAGCCCCGGAGAGATCTGGGGCTTCCGGCCCGTCCACGCATAGTCCACAGAGCTACGCTGAGGGTCTTCGGAACCCGCGCTGACCTGCTGCGGAGCCACTCAAGATCAACACGCTATTACAACGTGATCACTGGCAAACGGCTGCTTCCGGCGGCATCCGCCTGCACATACGCGAAGACCCCGGCCTCAGCGTTTCCGCTGGTGACGGGGTCTTTGGGCACCTCATGAAGGGTGCCCCCGGCAGGATTCGAACCTGCGCACACGGCTCCGGAGGCCGTTGCTCTATCCCCTGAGCTACGGGGGCGGGTCGGGCGCTTTGTTTGCGCGGCGACGGGTAGAACACTACCAGTTCCGGGGCGGTGGTCATGAACGTTTTCCGGTGGGGTCCTGGGGGGTGGGTCCCCCGCACGGGGCGGAAGTGGGGAAAAGCCGGACGCGGTGGCCGGTGCCGACCTACTCTCGAGTGGTGCCAGCCGCTTCGGGACGGGTGCTTGTTGTGGACGACAACAAGGTCATCCGGCAGCTGATCAGGGTCAATCTTGAGCTTGAGGGGCTCGAGGTCGTGACCGCGGCCGACGGTGTCGAGTGTCTGGATGTCGTGCATCGGGTGCAGCCCGATGTCGTCACGCTCGATGTCGTCATGCCGCGACTGGACGGGCTGGGGACCGCCGCCCGGTTGCGGGCCGATCCGCTCACCCGTGATCTTCCCCTCGCCATCGTCAGCGCCTGTTCGCAGTACGAGATCGAGGCCGGGCTCGACGTCGGCGTCGACGCCTTCCTCTCCAAGCCCTTCGAGCCGGCCGAGCTCGTGCGGCTCGTGCGGCGGTTGATCGACGGTGGGGCCCGTGGGGCCGGGGAGGCCGAGCCCGCCGGGCGTAGTAGCGGCTGATTCCCTCACGGCTATTGGTGAGTGGGGCGCGCGGAGGCGGATTCGCCGTCGTCGCGCCTCCGCTGGGTTCCGGCTGCATCCGTCCACATGGCGATACCGCGCCCAAACCAGTTCGCATACCCACCCCCCTCCTCCCCTACGCTTGGTCCCGTGACCCCCGTGGAGCTCTCCCGTACCGTGCTCAGCGCGGTCCGTCGCGCTGTCGACGTGGGGGAACTCGACGTCAGCGTGCCCGAGCGGGTCGTGGTCGCGCCGCCTCGGCCCGGCGGTTGTGGCGACTACGCCACCAACGTCGCCCTCCAGCTCGCCCGGCCCGCCGGGCGGCCAGCACCCGTCGTCGCCCAGGTGCTCCGGGGCCATCTGCTCGGCCTCGACGGCATCGGCGACGTCACCGTCACCGGGCCCGGGTTCCTCAACATCAGCCTCCGCGACGCCGACGCGGAGGCCGCCCTCGTGCGGCTGGTGGAGGACGTTCGGCGCGCCGGTGAGCGGTACGGGTACGCCCCGGCGTCGGCCGGGACCGTCGTCGAGCTGCGTTGTCCCCGCGAGGTCCGTGCCCTCGTCGTCGCGGATGTCGTGCAGCGGCTTCTCCAGTCCCAGGGGAGCGAGGCACGGGTCGTCCTCGTCGACCCCATCCCCGCCCGCTGGGAGCAGATCCTCGGCGTCCATGTCGAACCCGTCGGCGACGACACCGTTCCTGCCGTCCACGTCAGGCCCGTTCCCGCCCCCGCCGACCCCCTTCCCCTCGGCCGTGACGCCGCCCGCTGGGCCCTTCTTCATCCCGCCGGCCACGACCGGCCCCGTGTCGGCGACGAGCATCTCGTCCAGCGTGAGAGCAACCCGCTCTTCCGCGTCCGGTACGCGCATGCCCGCGTCCGGGCCCTCGGCCGGAAC
Source organism: Streptomyces sp. NBC_01788 (assembly GCF_035917575.1). Taxonomy (GTDB): domain Bacteria; phylum Actinomycetota; class Actinomycetes; order Streptomycetales; family Streptomycetaceae; genus Streptomyces. The sequence goes on from NZ_CP109090.1 coordinate 5,326,189, forward strand.
GCCTGCGACCTGGGCTTCGGTGCTCAGGCCGGCCCCCTCGACGTGGTTCCGTCCGAGCTGGTCGCGCTGCTCGCCGACCATCCCCGCGTGCTCGCCCGCGCCGCGGACCACCACGCTCCCGACGTTCTCGCCCGGCACCTCGTCAGCGTTGCCGATGCCGTGCTGCCGTTCCTCGCGACCGTGCTGCCGCGGGGGGACGAGAAACCCTCGGCCGCCCACCGCGCCCGGCTCGCCCTTGCCGAAGCCGTCGGGACGGTGCTGGCCGGTGGCCTGTCCCTGCTCGGCATCGACGCACCCGAACACCTCTGAGAGAGCCCACAGAGAGCCGCACTGACATGAGCCGTTCCGCACACCCCGCCGGGCCCCGTTACGCCGATGTCCTGCCCGAGGGGCACTACTCCGCCCCGCCCGCCGACCTCAACGCCCTCGACCCCAAGGTCTGGGCACAGACCGTCGGCCGGCGCGAGGACGGTGTCGTGACCGTCGGCGGCCTCGCCGTCACCGACCTCGCCGAACGCTTCGGCACCCCCGCCTACGTCCTCGACGAGACCGACTTCCGGGCCCGGGCGCGGGCCTGGCGCAACGCCTTCGGGCACGACGCCGACGTCTTCTACGCCGGGAAGGCGTTCCTGTCCCGGGCCGTCGTGAAGTGGCTCGACGAGGAGGGCCTCAACCTCGACGTCTGCTCCGGCACCGAACTCGCCACCGCGCTCTCGGCCGGCATGCCCGCCGAGCGGATCGCCTTCCACGGCAACAACAAGTCGCCGTACGAGATCGAGCGGGCCGTCGAGGCCGGGGTCGGGCGGATCGTGCTCGACTCCTTCCAGGAGATCGTGCGCGTCGCCCACATCGCGCAGTCGCTCGAGAAGCGGCAGCGGGTGCAGATCCGGATCACGGTCGGCGTCGAGGCGCACACGCACGAGTTCATCGCCACCGCGCACGAGGACCAGAAGTTCGGCATCCCGCTGGCCGGGGGACAGGCCGCCGAGGCCGTACGGCGGGCCCTCCAGCTCGACGGGATCGAACTCGTCGGGATCCACTCCCACATCGGGTCGCAGATCTTCGACATGTCCGGGTTCGAGGTGGCCGCCCACCGCGTGGTGCGGCTGCTCAGGGACATCCGGGACGAGCACGGGATCGAGCTGCCGGAGATCGACCTCGGTGGCGGGCTCGGGATCGCGTACACCAGCAACGACGACCCGCGCGAGCCGCACGAGATCGCCAAGGCGCTGACCGAGATCGTCACCCGTGAGTGTGAGGCCGCCCGGCTCCGTACGCCCCGCATCTCGGTCGAGCCGGGGCGCGCCATCGTCGGGCCGACCGCCTTCACGCTCTACGAGGTCGGCACCATCAAGCCGCTGGAGGGGCTGCGGACGTACGTGTCCGTCGACGGGGGCATGTCGGACAACATCCGCACCGCGCTCTACGACGCCGAGTACAGCGTCGCGCTCGTGTCCCGTGTCTCCGAGGCCGAGCCGATGCTCGTACGGGTCGTGGGCAAGCACTGCGAGAGCGGGGACATCGTGGTCAAGGACGCCTTCCTGCCCGCCGACCTGGCACCCGGTGACCTCATCGCCGTGCCGGCCACGGGCGCGTACTGCCGGTCGATGGCCAGCAACTACAACCACGCGCTGCGTCCGCCGGTGGTCGCCGTCGCGGGCGGGGACGCCCGGGTGATCGTCCGCCGGGAGACGGAGGAGGACCTCCTGCGGCTCGACGTCGGATGACGCCCGGCGGCACCCGACAGCACCGAGGACGATGACGGTGACAGGGGGCGCGCGGGGCGGCCGGAAGATCTCCCGTCTTCCGGGCCGACGAAAATGAAATAAACGTCTCAGGATCCGGACAAATAGCAGAAACTGCGTTCCGGTGAAGGAGACTGGTCCAACCGTAGACGGTATGAGGAAACGAGGTCGGATGATGCGTACGCGTCCGCTGAAGGTGGCGCTGCTGGGCTGTGGGGTTGTCGGCTCAGAGGTGGCGCGCATCATGACGACGCACGCCGACGACCTCACGGCCAGGATCGGGGCCCCGGTGGAGCTCGCCGGGGTCGCCGTGCGCCGCCCCGGCAAGGTGCGCGAGGGCATCCCCGCCGAGCTCGTCACCACCGACGCGACCGCGCTCGTCAAACGCGGCGACATCGACGTCGTGGTCGAGGTCATCGGGGGGATCGAGCCCGCCCGGACGCTCATCACCACCGCCTTCGAGCACGGCGCCTCCGTCGTCTCCGCGAACAAGGCCCTGCTCGCCCAGGACGGGGCCGCCCTGCACGCCGCCGCGGAGTCGAACGACAGGGACCTCTACTACGAGGCAGCCGTCGCCGGTGCCATCCCGCTGATCCGGCCGCTGCGCGAGTCCCTCGCCGGGGACAAGGTCAACCGGGTGCTCGGCATCGTCAACGGCACCACCAACTTCATCCTCGACAAGATGGACTCCTCGGGCGCCGGCTACCAGGAGGCCCTCGACGAGGCCACCGCGCTCGGGTACGCGGAAGCCGACCCGACCGCGGACGTCGAGGGGTTCGACGCCGCCGCCAAGGCCGCCATCCTCGCCGGGATCGCCTTCCACTCGCGCGTACGGCTCGACGACGTCCACCGCGAGGGCATGACCGAGGTCACCGCCGCGGACTTCGTCTCCGCCAAGGAGATGGGCTGCACCATCAAGCTGCTCGCCATCTGCGAACGGGCCGAGGACGGCGGGTCCGTCACCGCGCGCGTGCACCCCGCGATGATTCCGCTCACCCACCCGCTGGCCTCCGTGCGCGGCGCCTACAACGCCGTGTTCGTCGAGTCCGACGCGGCCGGGCAGCTGATGTTCTACGGCCCCGGCGCCGGCGGCTCGCCCACCGCCTCCGCCGTGCTCGGCGACCTCGTCGCCGTCTGCCGCAACCGGCTCAACGGGGCCACCGGGCCCGGCGATTCGGCGTACGCGGCGCTGCCCGTGTCGCCCATGGGCGACGTCGTCACGCGCTACCACATCAGCCTGGACGTCGCCGACAAACCGGGTGTGCTCGCCCAGGTCGCCACCGTGTTCGCCGAGCACGGGGTGTCCATCGACACTGTTCGCCAGCAGGGCAAGGACGGTGAGGCCTCCCTCGTCGTCGTCACCCACCGCGCTTCCGACGCCGCCCTCGGCGGGACCGTGGAGGCGCTGCGCAAGCTCGACACCGTGCGGGGTGTCGCCAGCATCATGCGGGTTGAAGGAGAGTAACCAGCAATGACCCACCAGTGGCGCGGAATCATCGAGGAGTACCGGGACAGGCTGCCGGTGTCCGACAGCACGCCGGTCGTGACGCTCCGCGAGGGCGGTACGCCCCTCGTGCCCGCGCAGGTGCTCTCCGAGCGCACCGGCTGCGAGGTCCACCTCAAGGTCGAGGGCGCGAACCCGACCGGGTCCTTCAAGGACCGCGGCATGACGATGGCGATCAGCAAGGCCAAGGAGGAGGGCGCGAAGGCCGTCATCTGCGCCTCCACCGGCAACACGTCCGCCTCCGCGGCCGCCTACGCCGTACGGGCCGGGATGGTCTCCGCGGTGCTGGTGCCGCAGGGCAAGATCGCGCTCGGCAAGATGGGCCAGGCGCTCGTGCACGGCGCGAAGATCCTCCAGGTCGACGGCAACTTCGACGACTGCCTCACGCTCGCCCGCGCGCTCAGCGACAACTACCCCGTGGCGCTGGTCAATTCGGTCAACCCGGTGCGTATCGAGGGCCAGAAGACGGCCGCCTTCGAGATCGTCGACATGCTCGGCGACGCGCCCGACATCCACGTCCTGCCGGTCGGCAACGCGGGCAACATCACCGCCTACTGGAAGGGCTACCGTGAGTACGCCGCGGACGGCGTCGCCACGAAGACACCCCGCATGTGGGGCTTCCAGGCCTCCGGCAGCGCCCCGATCGTGCGCGGCGAGGTCGTCAAGGACCCGTCGACCATCGCCACCGCGATCCGTATCGGCAACCCCGCCTCCTGGTCGTACGCGCTGGCCGCGCGCGACGAGTCCGGCGGTGCCATCGACGAGGTGACGGACCGTGAAATCCTGCGCGCCTACCGGCTGTTGGCCGCGCAGGAGGGCGTCTTCGTCGAGCCGGCGTCCGCCGCGTCCGTGGCCGGCCTCCTGAAGGCCGCCGAGCAGGGCAAGGTCGACCCCGGCCAGCGCATCGTGTGCACGGTCACCGGCAACGGCCTCAAGGACCCCGACTGGGCCGTCGCCGGCGCCCCCCAGCCGGTCACGGTCCCGGTCGACGCGGCCACGGCGGCCGAACGCCTGGGCCTGGGCTGACGGCAGCGTCGGCTGACGGCACCTCCCGTACCGTCGACGGGATCGCGCCGACGGCCGACGACGACCGGCGGCGTCCGGCTCCGCGAGGGCCGGCGCCGGCCGGTCCGGCGGCGGTCGGCCGTCGCCGGTTCAGCCGTCCGCCGCCCGTACGTCGTCGCCTGCCCGGCCGCGGTGGCCGCCGGGCGCCTGACACGTATGGCACCGAGTGCCCGAGTGCGGCCCGCCGGCGGCACCCGCCCGGCGACGCGCCCGCCGGCGGCAACCCGCCATCGACGCCCCGCCCGCCCCGTTTCGCCCGGTCGGCGCAACGCGCGCGCACCGCGCAAGGTACGCAACCGTGTGGCGTGCGGAGGCGTCTCCCAAAGGGGACTTCGGCGGAGGGTGGCACAGGGGGCTTGCGACACGCATCGTGCGCCTCCCGTGCGCCCTATGTCGCCACTGAACTTTCCTTCGATAGGCTGTAGGGAACCCGACCGCCGCACACGCCCACGCAGGTGGCGGCGCCGCGCCGTCCGTGCGGCCCGAGGGTCTTCCCCGTTCCTGTCGAGTGTCATTCGACCATCACGCAGCTCAAGGAGAGTCAACGAGCGATGGCCGGTCCCGCGTTCCGCGCCGCCGCCGTCCGGGTGCGCGTCCCCGCCACCAGCGCCAACCTCGGTCCGGGCTTCGACGCCCTCGGCCTGTCGCTGGGGCTCTACGACGACGTCGTGGTCCGGGTGGCCGACTCCGGGCTGCACATCGACATCGCCGGCGAGGGCAGCGAGACGCTGCCGCGGGACGAGAAGCACCTGCTCGTCCGCTCGCTGCGTACCGCCTTCGACGTACTCGGCGGACAGCCGCGCGGCCTGGAGATCGTCTGCGCCAACCGCATTCCGCACGGCCGCGGCCTCGGCTCCTCCTCCGCCGCCATCTGCGCCGGAATAGTCGCGGCCCGCGCCGTGACCATAGGCGCCGAGGCCAGGCTCGACGACACGGCGCTGCTCGAACTGGCCACCGAGATAGAGGGCCACCCGGACAACGTGGCGGCCTGTCTGATGGGCGGGTTCACCCTGTCCTGGATGGAGGCCGGAGCCGCCAGGGCCATCAGGATGGAGCCCTCCGATTCCATCGTTCCGGTGGTTTTCGTGCCGGGAAAGCCGGTGCTCACCGAAACCGCGCGCGGCCTGCTCCCGCGCACCGTTCCGCACGTGGACGCCGCCGTCAACGCGGGCCGCGCCGCCCTGCTCGTCGAGGCCCTCACCCGGCGCCCCGAACTGCTGCTGCCGGCCACCGAGGACCGTCTCCACCAGGAGTACCGCGCCCCTGCCATGCCGGAGAGCGCGGCACTGGTGGAACGTCTGCGGGCGGACGGCATCCCCGCGGTCATCTCCGGCGCAGGACCCACCGTCATGGCACTCGCCGACGCGGACACCGCGGACAAGGTGGAGCAACTGGCGGGCGCCGACTGGGCCGCCAACAGGCTGAGTCTCGACCTGCAAGGAGCCTGCGTGCTGCCGCTGTCGGCAGGCGCGGAGATCTGAAATCCGGCGGTTGCCGGATTTCGAGAGGGGGAATGTTTGTTGGATCCGGTAGTGTTAACCTCAAGTCTGCACCCGACCCCACCATGGCGAGGTGCCTCGTGTCCCCGTCCGGGACAGACATTCCTCCGGGAGCCCCCCCAAGCCGCACTGTGTGGTGTACGTCGTACCTGGGCAGTACCTCGTATGCGCACACTGAGCGGTCCGCCGGGCACGCTCCGGAATCGGTGCGACCACGCCACGTGACTCAGTGACACTCGGTGCCGCTGATGGCCGAGGAAGCGCCAATCACCAGAAATCTCTTCCGCCGTTTTGGGCGGACCACCGCCCCGGCACGGTTCACCAGCAAGGACCGAAGCCGGACAGCACAACCGGTCGCCGAGCCAGACAGGCCGACGTCCGCTCCAGGGAAGGACCCTTCGTGAGCGACACCACCGATCTGATGGGCGCACGTGTCGAGGAGACCGCTGCCGCGCCCGCCACGGACGCCTCCGCGCCTGCCGGCGGTGCCGGCTCCCGGCGGCGCCGCGGTACCGGCCTCGAGGGCATGGTGCTGGCCGAGCTGCAGCAGGTCGCATCCGGCCTCGGCATCAGGGGCACCGCGCGCATGCGCAAGAGCCAGCTGATCGAGGTCATCAAGGAGGCGCAGGCGGGCGGGGGAGCCCCCGCCGCGAAGGCCGCGCCTGCCGCGGGGGACGCCGCAGAGACGAAGCCGAAGCGCCGCAGCACCTCACGGACCCGTACGGCCGACGAGGCCGCGCCCGCGAAGAAGACGGCCGAGGCCCCCGCCGCCAAGCTCTCGAACGACGCGGAGCAGTCGGGCGCGCCCGCCAAGGCCGTGGCGCAGAAGCAGATCGAGATCCCCGGCCAGCCCGCTGGGGGTGCCTCCCGCCCGAGTGAAGCCGAGCGTGGGGGAGAGGACGCTCCGTCCGAGCGCCGCCGGCGCCGGGCCACCGCCGAGGCGGGCGCCCCGGCGGGCGGTGCCGAGACCGTCGCCGCCGAGGCGAAGAGCGAGCCGAAGGCCGAGAACCAGGGCCAGCAGCAGTCGCAGGGCGACGCCGCTGACGGCGGCGAGGGCCGCCGCCGCGACCGCCGTGAGCGCGGCCGGGACCGCGACCGCCGCGGCAAGGGCGACGACCAGCAGGGCCAGGGCGGCCAGCAGCAGCGCCAGCAGGGCCAGCAGCAGAGCGGCGGCCGTCAGGACCGCCAGCAGCGGCCCGACGAGGACGGGGACGACTTCGACGGCCGCCGGGGCCGGCGCGGCCGCTACCGCGACCGCCGTGGCCGCCGTGGCCGCGACGACGTGTCCGAGCCGCAGATCACCGACGACGATGTCCTGATCCCGGTCGCGGGCATCCTCGACATCCTCGACAACTACGCCTTCATCCGGACGTCGGGCTACCTGCCGGGTCCCAACGACGTGTACGTCTCCCTCGCCCAGGTCCGCAAGAACGGCCTGCGCAAGGGCGACCACGTCACCGGCGCGGTCCGCCAGCCGAAGGACGGTGAGCGCCGCGAGAAGTTCAACGCGCTGGTGCGGCTGGACTCCGTCAACGGCATGGCGCCCGAACACGGCCGTGGGCGGCCCGAGTTCAACAAGCTGACGCCGCTGTACCCGCAGGACCGGCTCCGTCTGGAGACCGACCCCGGCGTCCTGACGACCCGCATCATCGACATGGTCTCGCCCATCGGCAAGGGCCAGCGCGGTCTGATCGTGGCCCCGCCGAAGACCGGCAAGACCATGATCATGCAGGCGGTCGCCAACGCGATCACGCACAACAACCCCGAGTGCCACCTGATGGTCGTCCTCGTCGACGAGCGTCCGGAAGAGGTCACCGACATGCAGCGGTCGGTGAAGGGCGAGGTCATCTCCTCGACCTTCGACCGTCCGGCCGAGGACCACACCACGGTCGCCGAGCTCGCCATCGAGCGCGCCAAGCGTCTGGTGGAGCTGGGTCACGACGTGGTCGTGCTGCTGGACTCCATCACCCGTCTGGGTCGTGCGTACAACCTGGCGGCCCCGGCCTCCGGCCGCATCCTGTCCGGTGGTGTCGACTCGACCGCCCTGTACCCGCCGAAGCGGTTCTTCGGTGCGGCCCGCAACATCGAGGACGGCGGTTCGCTGACCATCCTCGCCACCGCCCTGGTGGACACCGGGTCCCGCATGGACGAGGTGATCTTCGAGGAGTTCAAGGGCACCGGCAACATGGAGCTCAAGCTCGACCGGAAGCTCGCCGACAAGCGCATCTTCCCGGCGGTGGACGTGGACGCGTCCGGTACCCGTAAGGAAGAGATCCTGCTCGGCAACGAGGAGCTGGCCGTCGTCTGGAAGCTGCGCCGGGTGCTGCACGCGCTCGACCAGCAGCAGGCGATCGAGCTGCTCCTCGACAAGATGAAGCAGACCAAGTCGAACATCGAGTTCCTGATGCAGATCCAGAAGACCACGCCGACTCCCGGCAACGGCGACTGATTGTTCGGCCGCCGAGCAAGCCGGTAAGCCGGTAAGCCGCTGAGCCCGGCAAGACGCAAGAAGCGAAGAAGAAGGCCGCTCCCTGTTCCAGGGGGCGGCCTTCCGCTGTCTGCGGGCCGTACGAGCGCTGCGGGCCGTACGAGACCTTCACCACAGGCGCCGCGTTCCGCGCCGGCTCTCCACGGCGCCGTCCGGCCCGGCGTCACCACAGGTGAGCGGGGTTACCAAGGGGTACACAGCTATGCAAGGTGCCTATGTCCGCATGTGGCGGACCCGGAGTGTTGTGCAACCCTTTCCCGAATTCCCCCGTCTGACCGGACGAGCGACGATAGTGCGGTACGGGTCTCATGACCGAGAACAGACCGGAGCCCGACCCTGACCGCAGGGGGTAACCGACCGCAGACACGAGAGCCGAGGAGCGCATGCCTGCCGACAGCACGCGAGGACCGGGCATACCAGGGGAGCCCGGCGACACCGGGCCACGCCGCCGAGGCAAGGGCCGCCGTCGCAAGCCCCCCACCGGGCGGCGCAGGGCCCTGACGGCCCTGGCCCTGACCGCCGCGGGCATCGTCGTGCTCGGCGGCGCGGGGGCCGGCTTCCTCTACTTCAAGCTCAACGGCAATCTCAGGACGATCGACATCAACCAGGCCCTCGGCGGCGACCGGCCCACCAAGGCCGACAACGGCTCCGAGAACATCCTGGTCCTCGGCTCCGACTCCCGTGCCGGCGGCAACAGGAAACTCGGCGGCGGCACCGACGACGGCAGCGCCCGCTCCGACACGGCGATGATCGTGCACGTGTACGAGGGCCACAAGAAGGCCGGCGTGGTCTCCATACCGCGCGACACCCTGGTCGACCGCCCCGAGTGCACCGACGCCAAGGGCGGCACGCACCCTGCGGCACACAACGCGATGTTCAACGAGTCGTACTCCGCCGGTGGCGCCGCCTGCGCGGTGAAGACCGTCGAGTCGATGACGGGCCTGCGGATGGACCACTACCTGGAGGTCGACTTCAGCGGCTTCCAAAAGCTCATCGACGAACTCGGCGGGGTCCAGGTCACCACGACGAGGAACATCGACGACCCGAACAGCCACCTCGACCTCAAGGCCGGCACCCACACCCTCGACGGACAGCAGGCCCTCGGCCTGGTCCGCACCCGGCACGGCGTCGGCGACGGGTCCGACCTCGGCCGCATCCAGCTCCAGCAGGCCTTCGTCAGGGCCCTGGCCGACCAGGTCAAGCACATCGGCGTGCTCAGCAATCCCAAGAAGCTCTACGACCTCGCCGACACCGCGACCAAGACCGTCACCGCCGACTCCGACCTCGGCTCGGTCAACTCCCTGATCGCCTTCGCCGACGGCCTGAAGGGCATCAGCTCCTCGCACATGAACATGGTCACGATGCCGGTCCAGTACGACCCGGCCAACCCCAACCGCGTCCTCGTCGACAAGGCCAAGGCCCAGCAGATCTGGACCGCCCTGAGGAACGACCGCCCCATCCCCAAGTCGGCCACCAAGGGCACGGCCACCGGCAAGGCAGGCGGAGTGGTGAGCGCCCCCTAGAGGCACAGGGACCCGCGGGGAATACCCGACCCCACCCCCCGGTTTGGGTGAATGGCCCCAGTCCTGGCAGACTGGTACGTCGGCTCCGGTTCACGCTCCGCATTCCGCGGCTGCGACCCGGCGCCCTCCCGGAACTCTAGGAGACACCTTGAAGCGCGACATCCACCCCGCGTACGTCGAGACGCAGGTCAGCTGCACCTGCGGCGCGTCGTTCACCACCCGTAGCACGATCGAGTCCGGCACCGTCCGGGCCGAGGTCTGCTCCGAGTGCCACCCGTTCTACACGGGCAAGCAGAAGATCCTCGACACCGGTGGCCGTGTGGCCCGCTTCGAGGCCCGCTTCGGCAAGGCTGCCGCCGGCTCCAAGAAGTAGCGAGCCCCTTTTCGCCGGTCCACGGCCGTGCCCCCGCCTCGGGGTACGCCGGGACCGGCGTTTTTGGTCGCCCGCCTTCCCCCACCCCAGCAGTACAGGCAGTACAGGAGCCGAAAGATGTTCGAGGCCGTCGAGGAACTCGTCGCCGAGCACGCCGACCTGGAGAAGCAGCTCGCCGATCCGTCGGTCCACGCCGACCAGGCCAACGCGCGCAAGCTCAACAAGCGCTACGCCGAGCTCACCCCGATCGTCGCCACGTACCGCTCCTGGAAGCAGACCGGCGACGACGTCGACACCGCGCGCGAACTCGCCGCGGACGACCCCGACTTCGCGGCCGAGGTCAAGGAGCTGGAGCAGCGGCGCGAGGAGTTGACCGAGAAGCTGCGCCTCCTGCTCGTCCCGCGCGACCCCAGCGACGACAAGGACGTCATCCTGGAGATCAAGGCGGGCGCGGGCGGCGACGAGTCGGCCCTGTTCGCCGGCGACCTGCTGCGCATGTACCTGCGGTACGCCGAGCGCGTGGGCTGGAAGACCGAGATCATCGACGCCACCGAGTCCGAGCTGGGCGGCTACAAGGACGTCCAGGTCGCGGTGAAGACCCGCGGGCAGATCGAGCCCGGCCAGGGCGTGTGGGCCCGGCTGAAGTACGAGGGCGGGGTGCACCGCGTGCAGCGGGTGCCGGCCACCGAGTCCCAGGGCCGTATCCACACCTCCGCGGCCGGTGTGCTGGTCACCCCCGAGGCCGAGGAGGTGGACGTGGAGATCAACCCCAACGACCTCCGCATCGACGTCTACCGGTCCTCCGGGCCCGGCGGCCAGTCCGTCAACACCACCGACTCCGCGGTGCGCATCACGCACCTGCCCACCGGTGTCGTCGCCTCCTGCCAGAACGAGAAGAGCCAGCTGCAGAACAAGGAGCAGGCACTGCGTATCCTGCGCTCCAGGCTGCTGGCCATGGCGCAGGAGGAGGCGGAGCGGGAGGCCGCCGACGCCCGCCGCAGCCAGGTCCGCACCGTCGACCGCTCCGAGAAGATCCGCACGTACAACTTCCCGGAGAACCGCATCTCGGACCACCGCGTCGGATTCAAGGCGTACAACCTGGACCAGGTCCTGGACGGCGAACTGGACGCGATGATCCAGGCCTGCGTCGACGCGGACTCGGCCGCCAAGCTCGCGGCCGCGTAAGACACGTACGCACGCGGCGCGTGCGCATGTACGAGCACCAACGGAGGACCAGCGTGCAGCAAGAATCCGGGGGGCGGCCCCCGAGTCCCCGCAGCGTGCTGCTCGCGGAGGTGGCGCAGGCCACCCAGCGGCTGGCCGACGCGGGCGTGGACTCGCCGCGCACCGACGCGGAGGAGCTCGCCGCGTTCGTGCACGGCGTCAAGCGGGGCCAGCTGCACACCGTGAAGGACGCCGACTTCGACGCCCGCTACTGGGAGGTCATCGCCCGGCGCGAGCAGCGTGAGCCGCTCCAGCACATCACCGGGCGTGCCTACTTCCGGTATCTGGAACTCCAGGTCGGGCCAGGGGTGTTCGTGCCCCGGCCGGAGACCGAGTCCGTGGTGGGCTGGGCCATAGACGCCGTACGGGCCATGGACGTGGTCGAGCCGTGCATCGTCGACCTGTGCACCGGCTCGGGGGCCATCGCGCTCGCCCTCGCCCAGGAGGTGCCGCGCTCGCGTGTGCACGCCGTGGAGCTGAGCGACGACGCGCTGAAGTGGACCCGCAAGAACACGGAGGGGTCCCGGGTCGACCTGCGCCAGGGCGACGCCCGGACGGCCTTCCCCGACCTCGACGGCCAGGTCGACCTCGTCATCTCCAACCCGCCGTACATCCCGCTCACCGAATGGGAGTACGTCGCCCCCGAGGCCCGCGACTACGACCCGGAACTGGCGTTGTTCTCCGGGGAGGACGGCCTCGACCTGATCCGCGGCATCGAGCGCACCGCGCACCGGCTGCTGCGGCCCGGCGGAGTCGTCGTCGTGGAGCACGCCGACACCCAGGGGGGACAGGTGCCGTGGATCTTCACCGAGGAGCGGGGCTGGGCCGACGCCGCCGACCATCCCGACCTCAACAACCGGCCGCGGTTCGCCACCGCCCGCAAGGCGCTGCCGTGACCCTCATCAGGACGTCCGACCAGCAGTACGTGTACGAGGAGGCCCGCTGACAATGGCACGGCGATACGACACCAACGACGCCACCGACCGCGTGACCGGTCTGCGCGAGGCCGCGTCCGCCGTCCGCCGGGGCGAGCTCGTGGTGCTGCCCACCGACACCGTCTACGGCATCGGCGCCGACGCGTTCTCCTCCGAGGGCGTGGCCGACCTGCTCGCCGCGAAGGGCCGGGGCCGCAACATGCCGACCCCCGTGCTCATCGGCTCCCCGAACACGCTGCACGGGCTGGTCACGGACTTCTCCGAGATGGCCTGGGAACTCGTGGACGCCTTCTGGCCTGGCGCGCTGACGCTGGTCGCCCGGCACCAGCCGTCCCTCCAGTGGGACCTCGGGGACACCCGGGGCACGGTCGCCGTGCGGATGCCGCTGCACCCGGTCGCCATCGAGCTGCTCACGGAGGTCGGCCCGATGGCCGTGTCGTCGGCGAACCTGACCGGCCACCCGGCGCCGGAGACCTGCGACGCCGCGCAGGAGATGCTCGGCGACTCCGTCTCCGTCTACCTCGACGGCGGCCCGACCCCCGGCAACGTCCCGTCCTCCATCGTCGACGTCAGCCGCAAGGTGCCCGTGCTGCTGCGTGAGGGCGCCCTGTCGCCGGAGGAGCTGCGCAAGGTGGTACCCGACCTCGAGGTGGCGAATTGACGGCCCCTGACGCGGGGCGTGGCATAGGCGACACCTTCCGCATCCTGCACGTCAGCACAGGGAACGTGTGCCGTTCGCCCATCACCGAGCGGCTGACCCGGCACTTCGTGGCGGACCGGCTCGGGGATCCGCAGGGCGGCGGGCTGATCGTGGAGAGCGCGGGCACCTGGGGTCACGAGGGCGCGCCGATGGAGGCCAACGCGGAGACCGTGCTGGCCGACTTCGGCGCGGACGCCTCCGGCTTCACCGGCCGGGAACTGCTGGACGAGCACGTGATCCGGGCCGACCTGGTGCTCACCGCGACCCTCGACCACCGCGCCCAGGTCATCTCCATGGGCCACTCGGCCGGGCTGCGCACCTTCACCCTCAAGGAGTTCACCCGCCTGGTGAAGGCGATAGATCCGGCCACACTGCCGCCGCTGGAGGAGGGCGTGGTCGAACGTGCCCGCGCCCTGGTCCGCGCCGCCGCCGCTCTACGCGGGTGGCTCCTGGCCCCCACCGCCGAGGCCGACGAGGTCTACGACCCCTACGGCGCCCCCCTGACGTTCTTCCGTTCCGTGGGCGACGAGATACACCAGGCCCTGGACCCGGTGGTGACGGCCCTGACGGGCGTACGGGCGCGCGCCTGACCCACCGCGGGCGTATGGCGGGCAGAGGGCTCCTGGGGGCCCGTGCCCCGGCCGGAAAGGCCGGAGATGTCCTGGGGGCGGCGTGTGGGCCCCGCTGAAGCCCCGCAGGGCCTCGGCAGGCCGGAGCCCGGCAGGAGCGTTCCGGCGGGGCCGGTGGGCCCCGGCTGGAGGCTCGTAGAGGGGCGGCCGGGTGTACCGGGGCCCGTGGACGCTCCGTCGCTCATCGCGGCCTTCCCGGGCCCCGCACAGCACGTCCGCCCGGGCCCCCGCACAGGCCCGTCCGTCCGGACCCCGGGAACGTGACCGCAGGGGCCCGTGGGCATTGCCGTGACGGCCCAATGGGCCGCGCGAGGCGGGGCTCACGGGCCTACATTGGACGTACGTCAACGTCGACCGTCCGGAGCGCCACATGTCGGTCATCCCCGTTCTCGAGGCCGATCTCCTGCGCCGGCAGGACCCCGAGCTGGCCGATGTGCTGCTGGGGGAGCTGGACCGGCAGTCGACGACGCTCCAGTTGACCGCGGCGGAGAACTTCACCTCACCCGCGGTGCTGGCCACGCTCGGCTCGGTGCTTGCGAACAAGTACGCCGAGGGCTATCCGGGCGCCCGGCACCACGGCGGCTGCGAGTTCGTGGACGCCGCCGAACGCCTCGCCGTGGCGCGGGCCAAGGCCCTGTTCGGCGCCGAACACGCCAACGTGCAGGCCCATTCGGGCTCGTCCGCGGTGCTCGCCGCCTACGCCGCGCTGCTGCGGCCCGGCGACACCGTGCTTGCCCTCGGCCTGCCCTACGGCGGGCACCTCACGCACGGCTCGCCCGCGAACTTCTCCGGCCGCTGGTTCGACTTCGTCGGCTACGGCGTCGACGCCGAGACCGGGCTCATCGACCACCAGCAGGTGCGCACGCTCGCCCACGCGCACCGGCCCAAGGCGATCGTGTGCGGTTCCATCGCCTACCCGCGCCACATCGACTACGCCTTCTTCCGCGCGGTCGCCGACGAGGTCGGCGCCTATCTGATCGCCGACGCGGCCCACCCCATCGGACTCGTCGCCGGCAGGGCGGCGCCCAGCCCCGTGCCGTACGCCGACGTGGTGTGCGCCACCACCCACAAGGTGCTGCGCGGACCGCGCGGCGGGATGATCCTGTGCGGGAGCGAGCTGGCCGAGCGCGTCGACCGCGCCGTGTTCCCGTTCACCCAGGGCGGCGCCCAGATGCACACCATCGCCGCCAAGGCCGTCGCGTTCGGCGAGGCCGCGACCCCGGCCTTCGCCGCCTACGCCCACCAGGTCGTCGCCAACGCGCGGGTGCTCGCCGCCCGGCTGGCCGCGGAAGGCCTGATTGTCACCACCGGCGGCACGGACACCCACCTGATCACCGTGGATCCGGCGCCGCTCGGCATCGAGGGCCGTGCCGCCCGCGGGCGGCTGGCCGCCGCCGGTATCGTCCTCGACTGCTGCGCGCTGCCGCACGCCGACGGCCGCGGGCTGCGCCTGGGCACCGCCGCGGTGACCACCCAGGGCATGGGCCAGCAGGAGATGGAGTGGATAGCCGTCCTGTTCGGCAAGGTGCTGCGCGGCGAGGCCGACGGGGCGAGCGCGCGGGAGGACGTGCGCGAACTCACAGGCCGGTTTCCGCCGTATCCCGGCTGAGACGGGGTAGCCGAACGGCCGTACAAACCCGTACACAGCCACACGTGCAACCATCGTCGCTACCCGGAAGTCCCCATACATATGCCTGCGTCGCTAGGGTGTGGGGCTGAGAAGGCCAGCGAGACCTGTGGGGAAGCCCGTGCGTGAATACCTGCTGACGCTCTGCATCACGGCCGCGGTGACGTATCTGCTGACAGGGCCGGTACGTAAGTTCGCGATCGTTGCGGGGGCGATGCCGGAGATCCGGGCACGTGACGTGCACCGGGAGCCCACTCCCCGGCTCGGCGGTATCGCGATGTTCTTCGGGATGTGCGCGGGCCTGCTCGTCGCCGATCACCTCACCAACCTCAACGAGGTCTTCGAGAAGTCGAACGAGCCGCGCGCGCTGCTCTCCGGCGCCGCCCTGATCTGGCTGATCGGCGTCCTGGACGACAAGTTCGAGATCGACGCCCTGATCAAGCTGGGCGGTCAGATGATCGCGGCCGGCGTCATGGTGATGCAGGGTCTGACGATCCTGTGGCTGCCCGTGCCCGGCGTCGGCACGGTGGCGCTCACCCAGTGGCAGGGCACCCTGCTCACGGTCGCCCTGGTCGTCATCACCATCAACGCGGTCAACTTCGTCGACGGCCTCGACGGTCTGGCCTCCGGCATGGTGTGCATCGCGGCCGCCGCGTTCTTCCTGTACGCGTATCGCATCTGGTACGGCTACAACATCGAGGCCGCCGCCCCCGCGACCCTCTTCGCGGCCGTCCTCATGGGCATGTGCCTGGGCTTCCTGCCGCACAACATGCACCCCGCGCGGATCTTCATGGGTGACTCGGGGTCCATGCTCATCGGCCTCGTGCTGGCGGCCGGCGCGATCTCGGTGACCGGGCAGGTCGACCCGGACGTGATGAAGCTGTTCTCCGGCTCCGAGCGCAACGCGGTGCACCAGATGGTGCCGGTCTACATCCCGCTGCTGATGCCGCTGACGATCATCGCCATCCCGGCCGCCGACCTGATTCTGGCCATCGTGCGGCGCACCTGGAACGGCAAGTCGCCGTTCGCCGCCGACCGCGGTCATCTGCACCACCGCCTGCTGGAGATCGGCCACTCGCACAGCCGGGCCGTGCTGATCATGTACTTCTGGGCGGCCCTGATCGGCTTCGGCGCGCTCACCTACTCGGTCAAGTCGGCCTCCATGTGGATCGTGCTGGGCATCGTGGTGCTCAGCTTCATCGGCCTTGTGCTGCTCCTGCTGCCGCGCTTCACTCCGCGCGCCCCGCGCTGGGCCGAGCAGTTCGTGCCGCCGCGGTACCGGCGCCGCCGTGCGGCCGCCCTCCCGGACGCCTCCACGCCCGCTACGGCGTCGTCCGTGTCGTCCGCGGCCCCCGAGGCCGCCGCGCCCCGCGCGTCCGAGGAGAGCCCGGCGCAGGGGGAGACGCCCGTGGCGGCGGGTGTGGGAGTCCGTGCCGGTGCGGCCGGTGGTGTCAACGGAGCGACCGCTGTGGGAGCCCGTTCGCGCGCCCTGGACGGGCGGAAGGCCGGAACGTCGCGCTGACGGCGCCAAGGTAAGAATCTGACTAAAGCGTTGCCAACTCGTGGGGCGTCAAATCCCCGCAATGTCGGGCGAACAGGGCTGGATTTTGCACAGAAGTGCAGCTGTACTCTCACACGTGAGGGTCAGCACACCTTTGAGGTAAAGACCTCATCAAATAGTTTGTGATACCGTTCACGAGTATCCCGGATAGCCGAAGGGCCACAGTGCGAAGGTCCTGGTGGGGCCGAGGTTTTCACCCTCGGCACCGGGACTACGCTCGTCCCATGACGACGCCCTGCCCCCTGTGAATGCGGAGTTGCCGCGATGCCGTCCAATGACGCCCGGATCCTGGCCGAGGCCGCTGTGCCCACAGCCGCCGTCGGTGCGGTTGCCGCCGTCATCAGCGGTGTGGTCGCCGGTGGCAAGGGAGCGATCGGCGCGGTCGTCGCGACCGTGATCGCGATCCTCTTCATGGGGATCGGCCTCTACGTCCTGCAGCGCACCGCCAAGTCGCTCCCGCACCTTTTCCAGGCGATGGGCCTGATGCTCTACGCGACGCAGATCCTTCTGCTGTTCGTCTTCCTGGCAGTGTTCAAGCACACGACGCTGTTCAACCCCAGGGCATTCGCCTTCACGCTGCTCGCTGCCACACTGGTGTGGATCGCGGCGCAGACGCGTGCGCACATGAAGTCCAAGATCCTCTATGTCGAGCCCGACTCGACCCCGTCTTCGGCCGGCCAGAAGTCCGAGAAGACGGAGCGCTCGTCGTGAGCGGTAGGGCCGGGATAAGGACGCATGAGAGTTCCTGCTATCGTCCGTTGCCAACTGCGGCATCGCGGGCGCGGGCATCCGAGCTGACGCCTGGTCGATCGCGAGGCGAGATGCCCCACAGCCGCCCCCACATCCGTAACACCAGTCCCGTGCCGAACCGCGGCCTCGCGCCGCGCCGACACAACGAGGTTGCCGTACCCATGCGCCACGCTGAAGGAGCCCGCGGTGAGTGCTGATCCGACGCAGGTGCTCGCCTTCGAGACCGATTGCCACATCTTCTCCGGCTGTGGCTTCCCCGCTCCGGGCCTGCACTCGTTCCTGTTCGAGCCCCTCTGGGGCAACGCGGACAGCAACCTGTACTTCAACAAGACGATGCTGCTGGCGCTGCTCGGCTCCATCGTCGTCGTCGGATTCTTCTGGGCCGCCTTCCGTAAGCCCCAGGTCGTGCCGGGCAAGCTCCAGATGGTCGCCGAGGCCGGTTACGACTTCATCCGGCGCGGGGTCGTCTACGAGACGATCGGCAAGAAGGAAGGCGAGAAGTACGTCCCGCTCGTCGTCTCCCTGTTCTTCTTCGTCTGGATGATGAACCTCTGGTCGATCATCCCGGTCGCCCAGTTCCCGGTCACCGCGATCATCGCGTACCCGGCGGTCCTGGCCCTGATCGTCTACGTGCTGTGGGTCTCGCTGACCTTCAAGCGCCACGGCTTCGTGGGCTTCTTCAAGAACGTGACGGGCTACGACAAGTCGCTGGGCGCGGTGCTGCCGCTGGCCATGCTCATTGAGTTCTTCTCGAACCTGCTGGTGCGGCCGTTCACCCACGCGGTGCGACTCTTCGCCAACATGTTCGCGGGCCACACGCTGCTGCTGCTCTTCACGATCGCGAGCTGGTACCTGCTCAACGGCATCGGCATCGCCTACGCCGGTGTCAGCTTCGTCATGACGCTCGTGATGACGGCCTTCGAGCTCTTCATCCAGGCACTGCAGGCGTACGTCTTCGTCCTCCTGACGTGCACCTACATCCAGGGCGCGCTCGCCGAGCATCACTGAGCGCCCCGCGCAGGAACCCCCTGATCGTCCGGTGGCCAACCCCCACCGGTCCGTAAAGAAAAGGAAGAACTGGCATGTCCCAGACCCTTGCCGCTGTTTCCGGCTCGCTCGGCTCCATCGGTTACGGCCTCGCTGCCATCGGCCCCGGCGTCGGCGTCGGCATCATCTTCGGTAACGGCACCCAGGCCCTGGCCCGCCAGCCCGAGGCCGCCGGCCTGATCCGCGCCAACCAGATCCTCGGCTTCGCCTTCTGTGAGGCGCTGGCGCTGATCGGTCTGGTCATGCCGTTCGTCTACGGCAAGTGACCAGCTGAATCACTTCCAGCCGACTAGACGAAAGGCAGAAACATGAGCCCGCTGCTCACGGTCGCGGCCGAGACGGAGAACCCGCTCGTCCCGCCGATCCCCGAGCTTGTCATCGGCCTGATCGCCTTCGTCATCGTCTTCGGTTTCCTCGCGAAGAAGCTCCTCCCGAACATCAACAAGGTTCTGGAGGAGCGCCGCGAGGCCATCGAGGGCGGTATCGAGAAGGCCGAGGCCGCGCAGACCGAGGCCCAGAGCGTCCTTGAGCAGTACAAGGCTCAGCTCGCCGAGGCCCGCCACGAGGCCGCGCGCCTGCGCCAGGAGGCACAGGAGCAGGGCGCCACGCTCATCGCCGAGATGCGGGCCGAGGGCCAGCGTCAGCGCGAGGAGATCGTCGCCGCCGGCCACGCCCAGATCGAGGCCGACCGCAAGGCCGCCGCGTCCGCGCTCCGGCAGGACGTCGGCACGCTGGCCACCGAGCTGGCCGGCAAGCTCGTCGGCGAGTCCCTCGAGGACCACGCCCGGCAGAGCCGTGTGATCGACCGCTTCCTCGACGGCCTCGATGAAGCCGCTTCGAAGGCCGAGGCGACTCGATGACCATGCACGGAGCCAGCCGTGAGGCGCTGACCGCCGCACGGGAGCGTCTGGACGCGCTGACGGACTCCACCTCCGTGGACGCCGGCCGGCTCGCCGACGAACTGGCGGCCGTCACCGCGCTGCTCCACCGCGAGGTCGGTCTGCGTCGGGTCCTGACCGACCCGGCGCAGTCCGGCGAGGCCAAGGCCACGCTGGTGCAGCGTCTGCTCGGCGGGCAGATCGGCGGCACGGCCACCGACCTGGTGTCCGGCATGGTGCGTTCCCGCTGGTCGCAGCCCCGCGACCTGGTCGACACGCTGGAGGAGCTGGCGGACGTCGCCGACCTCACGGCGGCACAGCAGAACGGCACGCTCGACGACGTCGAGGACGAACTGTTCCGCTTCGGCCGGATCGTCTCCTCGAGCACCGGCCTGCGCGCGGCCCTGACCGACCGCGCCGCGGCCGCCTCGGCCAAGAAGGAACTGCTGCGCCGGCTGCTCGGCGGCCGCACGGCCCCGACCACCGAGCGTCTGGTGACGCGCCTTGTGACCGCGCCGCGGGGACGTAGCCTGGAAGCGGGACTGGAGTCCCTGACCAAGCTCGCCGCCGAACGCCGCGACCGCATGGTCGCCGTCGTCACCTCGGCGGTCCCCCTGAGCGACACGCAGAAGCAGCGCCTCGGCGCGGCCCTCGCCAAGCTCTACGGCCGCCAGATGCACCTCAACCTCGACGTGGACCCCGACGTCCTCGGCGGGATGCGGGTGCAGGTCGGCGACGAGGTCATCAACGGCTCCCTCGCGGACCGGCTCGAGGACGCCGCCCGCCGCATGGCGAGCTAGCAGCAACTCAACACGCAAGACGTACACGACGGCCCTGGTTGGGCCGTGCAGAGGATTCACCTCTTATTGGGGGGAGTCCCCGACTCGTGGAATACCCCCCAAGTGAAACTTCGGGCCCAACAAGGAGAGCAGGGAACCCAGATGGCGGAGCTCACGATCCGGCCGGAGGAGATCCGGGACGCGCTGGAGAACTTCGTCCAGTCGTACAAGCCGGACGCGGCCTCGCGCGAGGAGGTCGGTACGGTCACCCTTGCCGGCGACGGCATCGCGAAGGTCGAGGGGCTTCCCTCGGCCATGGCCAACGAACTGCTGAAGTTCGAGGACGGCACCCTCGGCCTCGCCCTCAACCTCGAGGAGCGCGAGATCGGTGCCATCGTCCTCGGTGAGTTCAGCGGTATCGAGGAGGGCCAGCCGGTGCAGCGCACCGGTGAGGTTCTGTCCGTCGCCGTGGGCGAGGGCTACCTCGGCCGCGTGGTGGACCCGCTCGGCAACCCGATCGACGGCCTCGGCGAGATCGAGACCGAGGGTCGCCGCGCCCTCGAACTGCAGGCCCCCACGGTCATGCAGCGCAAGTCGGTGCACGAGCCGATGGAGACGGGCTACAAGGCCGTCGACGCCATGACCCCGATCGGCCGCGGCCAGCGTCAGCTGATCATCGGCGACCGCCAGACCGGCAAGACCGCGCTGGCCGTCGACACGATCATCAACCAGCGTGACAACTGGCGCACCGGCGACCCGAACAAGCAGGTCCGCTGCATCTACGTCGCCATCGGCCAGAAGGGCTCCACCATCGCGTCGGTCCGGCGCTCGCTGGAGGAGAACGGCGCGCTGGAGTACACGACCATCGTGGCCGCCCCGGCGTCCGACCCGGCCGGCTTCAAGTACCTGGCGCCGTACACCGGGTCCGCCATCGGTCAGCACTGGATGTACCAGGGCAAGCACGTCCTGATCATCTTCGACGACCTGTCGAAGCAGGCCGACGCCTACCGCGCCGTGTCGCTGCTGCTGCGCCGTCCGCCGGGCCGTGAGGCCTACCCGGGCGACGTCTTCTACCTGCACTCCCGTCTGCTGGAGCGCTGCGCGAAGCTGTCCGACGACATGGGCAAGGGCTCGATGACGGGTCTGCCGATCGTCGAGACCAAGGCCAACGACGTCTCGGCGTTCATCCCGACCAACGTCATCTCCATCACCGACGGCCAGTGCTTCCTGGAGTCGGACCTGTTCAACGCCGGTCAGCGCCCCGCGCTGAACGTCGGTATCTCCGTCTCCCGAGTCGGTGGTTCCGCGCAGCACAAGGCGATGAAGCAGGTCTCCGGCCGTCTGCGCGTGGACCTGGCCCAGTTCCGTGAGCTGGAGGCGTTCGCCGCCTTCGGTTCCGACCTGGACGCGGCCTCCAAGGCCCAGCTGGAGCGCGGTCAGCGCATGGTCGAGCTGCTGAAGCAGGACCAGTACCAGCCGATGGCCACCGAGGACCAGGTCGTCTCCGTGTGGGCCGGTACCACCGGCAAGATGGACGACGTGCCGGTCGCCGACATCCGCCGCTTCGAGAAGGAGCTCCTGGAGTACCTGCACCGCAAGGAGCAGGGCCTCATGACCTCCATCAAGGAGGGCGGCAAGATGTCCGACGACACGCTCCAGGCCACCGCCGAGGCGATCGCCGAGTTCAAGAAGCAGTTCGAGACGGGCGACGGAAAGCTGCTCGGCGAGGACACCCCGGCCGCTGCCGCCAAGTGACGTAAGGAAGGGACCTGACTCATGGGAGCCCAGCTCCGGGTCTACAAGCGTCGCATCCGATCCGTCACCGCGACCAAGAAGATCACCAAGGCGATGGAGATGATCGCCGCCTCGCGCGTCGTCAAGGCGATGCGCAAGGTGTCGGCCTCCACGCCGTACGCGCAGGAACTGACCCGCGCGGTCACGGCGGTCGGAACCGGGTCCAACACCAAGCACCCGCTGACCACGGAGGCGGACAACCCGACCCGCGCCGCGGTGCTGCTCCTGACGAGCGACCGCGGCCTGGCCGGCGCCTTCAACTCCAACGCCATCAAGGCGGCGGAGCAGCTGACCGTGCGCCTCGAGGGCGAGGGCAAGCAGGTCGACGCCTACATCGTCGGCCGGCGAGGTGTGGCCCACTACAACTTCCGTGAGCGCAAGATCACGGAGTCGTGGACCGGCTTCACCGACGAGCCCTCGTACGCGGACGCCAAGACGGTGGCGGCCCCGCTGATCGAGGCCATCCAGCAGAACACCGAGGACGGCGGCGTGGACGAACTCCACATCGTCTACACGGAGTTCGTCTCGATGATGACGCAGACGGCGACCGACGCCCGGCTCCTGCCGCTGCGCCTCGAAGAGGTGTCGGAGCAGGCAGTGGCGAAGGACGAGATCCTTCCGCTGTACGACTTCGAGCCCTCGGCCGAGGACGTCCTCGACGCGCTGCTGCCGCGCTATGTGGAGAGCCGTATCTACAACGCGCTGCTCCAGTCGGCCGCTTCGAAGCACGCCGCCACCCGGCGCGCGATGAAGTCGGCCACCGACAACGCGGGCGAGCTGATCAACACGCTCGCGCGTCTTGCCAACGCGGCCCGCCAGGCCGAAATCACCCAGGAAATCAGCGAGATCGTCGGTGGCGCGAGCGCCCTGGCCGACGCGACCGCGGGGAGTGACAAGTAATGACCACCACTGTTGAGACGGCCACGGCGGCGGGCCGCGTCGCGCGGGTCATCGGCCCGGTCGTCGACGTGGAGTTCCCCGTCGACGCGATGCCGGAAATTAACAACGCCCTTCACGTCGAGGTCGCCGACCCGGCGAACGCGGGCGAGAAGAAGACGCTGACGCTCGAGGTCGCCCAGCACCTCGGTGACGGCATCGTCCGCACGATCTCCATGCAGCCCACCGACGGCCTGGTCCGCCAGTCCCCGGTGACGGACACCGGCTCGGCGATCTCCGTCCCCGTCGGCGACTTCACCAAGGGCAAGGTGTTCAACACCCTCGGTGAGGTGCTGAACGTCGACGCCGAGTACGACGGCGAGCGCTGGGCGATCCACCGCAAGGCGCCGAACTTCGACGAGCTCGAGTCGAAGACCGAGATGTTCGAGACCGGCGTCAAGGTCATCGACCTGCTGACCCCGTACGTCAAGGGCGGCAAGATCGGTCTGTTCGGCGGCGCCGGCGTCGGCAAGACGGTGCTCATCCAGGAGATGATCTACCGCGTCGCCAACAACCACGACGGTGTCTCCGTGTTCGCCGGTGTCGGTGAGCGCACCCGTGAGGGCAACGACCTCATCGACGAGATGAGCGAGTCGGGCGTCATCGACAAGACCGCGCTCGTCTTCGGTCAGATGGACGAGCCCCCGGGCACCCGTCTGCGCGTCGCGCTGGCCGGCCTGACCATGGCCGAGTACTTCCGCGACGTCCAGAAGCAGGACGTGCTGTTCTTCATCGACAACATCTTCCGCTTCACGCAGGCCGGTTCCGAGGTCTCCACGCTGCTCGGCCGCATGCCGTCCGCGGTGGGTTACCAGCCGAACCTGGCCGACGAGATGGGTCTCCTCCAGGAGCGCATCACCTCGACCCGCGGTCACTCGATCACCTCGATGCAGGCGATCTACGTCCCTGCGGACGACCTGACCGACCCGGCTCCGGCCACCACCTTCGCCCACCTCGACGCGACGACGGTTCTGTCCCGTCCGATCTCGGAGAAGGGCATCTACCCGGCCGTGGACCCGCTGGACTCCACGTCCCGGATCCTGGACCCCCGCTACATCGCGGCGGACCACTACAACGCGGCCATGCGCGTGAAGAGCATCCTGCAGAAGTACAAGGACCTGCAGGACATCATCGCGATCCTCGGTATCGACGAGCTCGGCGAGGAGGACAAGCTCGTCGTCCACCGTGCCCGTCGCGTGGAGCGCTTCCTGTCCCAGAACACCCACGTCGCCAAGCAGTTCACCGGTGTGGACGGCTCGGACGTGCCGCTGGAAGAGTCGATCGCGGCGTTCAACGCGATCTGCGACGGCGAGTACGACCACTTCCCCGAGCAGGCGTTCTTCATGTGCGGTGGTATCGAGGACCTGAAGAAGAACGCGAAGGAGCTGGGCGTCTCCTGAGCATCGAGCTCACCCGAGGGGGCGGGTGCGGTCCCGCCCCCTCTCCCACGCCCCTTAGAATTGACCCCAACACCCGGCAGCCCTGCCGGGTGGTGACCCGAGGAGCCACTCTTGGCTGCTGAGCTGCATGTCGAGCTGGTCGCCGCCGACCGCCAGGTCTGGTCCGGCGAGGCCACCCTGGTCGTCGCGCGCACCACGTCCGGCGACATCGGCGTCATGCCCGGTCACCAGCCGCTGCTCGGTGTGCTGGAGTCGGGCCCGGTGACCATCCGTACGAGTGAAGGTGCGACCGTCATCGCCGCTGTGCACGGCGGTTTCGTCTCGTTCGCGGACAACAAGCTGTCGCTGCTGGCGGAGATCGCCGAACTCTCGGACGAGATCGACGTCCAGCGCACCGAGCGGGAGCTCGAACGCGCGAAGGCGGAGGGCGACGCTCATGCCGAGCGCCGCGCGGAGGTCCGACTGCGCGCGGCGACGACGAGCTGAACCAAGCCAGCCGTGTGATGACGTCACTCAGCCGCGGCCGGTACCGGAGCAATCCGGTACCGGCCGCGGCTGAGGTGAATGTGGATGTTTTTTCCGTTCCATTACCTAGGAGACGAGGAGGTCGGTGTCGATGGTCCTCGCTCTGACTGTGTGCGGGCTGGTGGTCTTGCTCGTGGTGATGGGACTGTTCGTCTTCGGCCTGCGACGCAGGCTCATCCAGCGTTCGGGCGGCACCTTCGACTGCAGCCTGCGCTGGGACGTACCGGAGAAGGCCGACACCAGCGGCAAGGGCTGGAGCTACGGTGTCGCCCGCTACAACGGCGACCGCGTCGAGTGGTTCCGTGTCTTCTCCTACGCGCTCCGCCCGCGCCGCACCCTGGAGCGGGCCTCCATCGAGGTGGCCGGCCGCCGTCTGCCCGAGGGCGAGGAGGAACTCGCCCTGCTCTCCGACGCGGTCGTCCTCACCTGCCTGCACCGCGGTACGCGCCTGGAACTCGCGATGAGCGAGGACGCGCTGACGGGCTTCCTGGCCTGGCTGGAGGCGGCACCGCCCGGACAACGGGTGAATGTGGCGTAGCCGCATTCGCTCGTTGGGTGGGGGTCCCCCCGGACGAAGTCTGGGGGAGGGTGAATGTGGCGTAGTACGGCGAAGAGCGCCGCCGGACCTGGTCCGGGGGCGCTCCGCCGGTCTTGGGACCCGTGGGTCCTTACGACAGACCGCCGTTGATGGCGTTCACCAGCTCACCGTTGCTGGTGTCACCGCTGAACTCCCAGAAGAAGGCGCCGCCGAGGCCCTGCTGCTTGGCCCAGGACATCTTCGTGCCGATGGTGGCCGGGGTGTCGTAGGACCACCAGTTGCTGCCGCACTTCGCGTAGGCCGTGCCCGCGATGGTGCCGGTGGCCGGGCAGGACGTCTTGAGCACCTTGTAGTCCTCGATGCCCTGCTCGTACGTGCCGTTCGCCGGGCCCGTGGCCGTGCCGCCCGGGGCGTCCTGGGTGACGCCGGTCCAGCCGCGGCCGTACAGGCCGATGCCGATGAGCAGCTTGCTGGCCGGCACGCCCTTGGACCTGTACTTGGCCATCGCGTCGGCCGTGGTGAAGCCGGCCTGCGGGATGCCGTTGTACGAGGTGAGCGGGGAGTGCGGGGCGGTGGGGCCCTTCGCGTCCCAGGCGCCGAAGAAGTCGTACGTCATCACGTTGTACCAGTCGAGGTACTGCGCCGCGCCGCCGTAGTCGGCGGCGTCGACCTTGCCGCCGGAGGTGCCGTCGGCGGAGACGGCCGCCGTGACCAGGGCGCTGTTGCCGAACTTGGCGCGCAGTGCGGCCGCCACGTTCTTGATGGCAGCGGACCCGCTGGTGTCACAGGTCAGACCGCAGGCGTTCGGGTACTCCCAGTCGATGTCGATGCCGTCGAACACATCGGCCCAGCGGGAGTCCTTCACCAGGTCGTAGCAGGACTGGGCGAAGGCCGTGGGGTTCTTGGCCGCGTCCGCGAAGCCGCCGGACCAGGTCCAGCCGCCGAAGGACCACAGCACCTTGATGTTCGGGTACTTGGCCTTGAGCTGGCGCAGCTGGTTGAAGTTGCCGCGCAGCGGCTGGTCCCAGGTGTCGGCGAGGCCACTGACCGATTCGGCGGCGGTGAACGCCTTGTCGTAGTCGGCGTAGGAGTCGCCGATCGTGCACTTGCCGCCGGTGACGTTGCCGAAGGCGTAGTTGATGTGCGTGATCTTGGCGGCCGAGCCGGACGTCACGATGTTCTTGACGTTGTAGTTGCGGCCGTAGATGCCCCACTCGGTGAAGTACCCGAGCCGGACCTTGTTGCCGGGCGGGGGAGTGGTGCCGCCACCGCCGCCGGTGGTGCGCACGGCGACCGAGCGGCTGACCGGGCCGGTCTGGCCGGCGGTGTCGCGGGCCTGGACGCTGTAGGAGTAGTCGGTGCCGGCGGTCAGTCCGGTGTCCGTGTACGAGGTCGTCGTCACGGTCGCGACCGTCCTGCCGTCGCGCAGCACGTCGTAGTTCTTGATGCCCTTGTCGTCGGTGGCCGCGCCCCAGGTGAGCTTCACCGAGGTGTCGGTGATGTTCGAGGCGGTCGGGGTGCCCGGTGCGGAGGGCGGATTGTCGCCGGGGACGGTGCTGCCGCCGTCACAACTGCCGCCGTTGAGCTTGCAGTTGCTCGGGGAGCCGGCACCGGCGCCGTTGAAGCCGAAGGAGACGGAGGCGCCCGGGGCGAGGGTGCCGTTGTAGGACTTGTTCTTCGCGGTCCAGTGGGTGCCGGAGCTGGTCACGTCCGCGTCCCAGGCGGAGGTGACGGAGGTCCCGGAGGGGAAGTCCCACTCGATGGTCCACGAACTGATGGCGGCGGAACCGGAGTTGGTCACCGTCCACTTGCCCTCGAAGCCGGTGCCCCAGTCCTGGGTCTTGGCGTAGGTGGCGGTGGCCGATGTCGCGGCCTGGGCGGAGCCCGCGAGGCCGACAAGGCCGGCCAGCGGGAGCAGCAGGGTCGCGAACCCGGCCGCGGCTCTGTGTCTGAAGCGCATACCGCGCCTCCTCTTGTGAGGTCGCCTGCGGGGCGCTATGGCCACCCCTTCGGCGGTGGGGGTTGTGGTCGGGGGCGTGACTGAGCCATCACGCCACCGGTGCCGCGAGAATAGAAAGGTCTGGACCACGGGTCAATAGGTCTGGACCAGTTGCCCCCGTCGGCTCTCAGATCCCCAACTCCTGCGCCAGCACCGCCGCTTGGACCCGGCTGCGCAGCTCAAGCCTGCCCAGCAGGCGGCTGACGTGGGTCTTCACCGTGCCCTCCGCTAGTGCCGCGACGGGGCGAACGCTGCCTGTCGCGGCACTAGGTCGAGGCGAAGGGCGATCCCGGCGTTGGACAGCCCCTCACCCAGGCGCGACAGCACCTCGCGCTCCCGGGGGGGGCAGGGTGTCCACGCGGCCGGCACCGCCTTCGCCTCCCGTGCCGGCGCGGCGGCGAACTCGGCGAACAGGCGCCGGGTGACGGCGGGCACGACGATCCCCTCCCCGCGTGCCACCGTGCGCACCGCCTCCACCAGCTCCCGCGCCTCGGCACTCTTGAGCAGGAATCCGGCCGCGCCCGCGCGCAGCGCCCCGAAGACGTACTCGTCGAGGTCGAAGGTGGTCAGCGCAAGGATGTCGGCCGGCCGCTCCGCGACCACCTGCAAAGTCGCCGACGCCCCGTCCAGCAGCGGCATCTGAATGTCCATCACCACCACGTCCGGACGCAGTTCGCAGGTCGGCGCCACCGCCTGCTCGCCGTCCGCCGCCTCGCCGGTCACTTCGATGCCGGGCGCGCTGCGCAGGATCAGGACCAGCCCGGCGGGGACGGCGGGCGACGACGCCGCGGTGCCGGCGAGCAGGGCGGGCCCCGGCCGGGTGCGGCGCAGCAGCTCGCACCCCGCCATCACCAGCAGCGGGACGGCGACCGCCCAGCCAGGACGGAGGACGGGGCGTGGCGAGCGCGGGTGTGCAGCCCGATGCCGATGAGCACCAGCCCGCCGAGCAGCCCGCCGCCCCGTCACGGACTGGCCCGGGCGCGCCACGAGGGCGGCCTCTGGCTGCGCACCCTCGTCGCGTCCTGCGTCTGCCTCGCCGTGCTCCGGGCGGCGATCCTGTACGTCGGCGACCCGTCCGCCACCGAGCTGCTCAGGTCCTGGCTGGGGACGACGCTGCGGGATCGCCGGGATCCACGGGCTGATCGCGCTGTCGTACCTGCTCTTCCCCAAGAAGGCTCCGGCCGGGCCGGACCGGCCGGACGAGGAGCGCACACCGGCCCGACGGTGAGCGGGCGAGGGGTGCGCCGGCGGGAGGGAGCGCTCAGCGTTCGCCGCCCGGCACCCACAGCACATCACCGGAGGCCTTGTTGGCCGTGCGCGCCAGGATGAACAGGAGGTCCGACAGCCGGTTGAGGTAGGTAGCGGTGAGCGGGTTCATCGTCTCGCCGTGCTCCTCCAGGGCGGCCCAGGTCGAGCGCTCGGCGCGGCGGACCACCGTGCACGCCTGGTGGAGCAGGGCTGCGCCGGGAGTCCCGCCGGGGAGGATGAAGGAGCGGAGCTTGCCGAGTTCGGCGTTGAAGCGGTCGCAGTCCTCCTCCAGCCGGTCGACGTAGAACTGCTCGACCCGCAGCGGCGGGAACTCCGGGTTCTCCGCCACCGGCGTGCACAGGTCCGCGCCCACGTCGAACAGGTCGTTCTGCACCCGGGTGAGGACCTCGGTGATGTCCTCGGTGAGCTCGCCCAGCGCGATCGCGGTGCCGATCGCCGCGTTCGCCTCGTTGGCGTCGGCGTACGCGGAGATCCGCAGGTCGGTCTTGGCGACCCTGCTCATGTCGCCGAGGGCGGTGGTGCCCTTGTCCCCGGTCCGGGTGTAGATGCGCGTCAGGTTGACCATGAGGCCAATCTAGACGCTTCCGCGACGGACGCGGAGCGCCGTTTTCGCGGTGGCGCCAACCCGGCCCGAGGCGCCAGGAATTCGCGGCCGCGCCCGCCTGCACCGGACGTGACGGGTGTCTCACGCCCTGAGACAGTGACACGCATTACTTACGGGTCTCAAGGACCCGTGTGAGCGCTAATGTCCGCACAGGAGCCAGGCGTAAGCAGCGGGTGAGCGCCAAGCGCTCGCGCGGTGGTCGCGCGGTGGTCGCGCGGTCCTCGCTCAGTCGTCGCGCAGTCGTTTTCGAAGGGGAGTCGTCAGTGGCACGGAAGCTCGCCGTCATCGGGGCCGGTCTCATGGGGTCCGGCATCGCCCAGGTCTCCGCGCAGGCGGGCTGGGACGTCGTCCTGCGGGACGTCACTGACGAGGCACTGAGGCGTGGCACGGACGGCATCAAGGCCTCGTACGACAAGTTCGTCGCCAAGGGCAGGATGGAGGCGCACGACGCCGACGCCGCCCTCGCCCGCATCACCACGACCACCGACCTGGACGCGGCCGCCGACGCGGACGTGGTGGTCGAGGCCGTCTTCGAGAAGATCGAGGTCAAGCACGAGATCTTCCGCACCCTCGACAAGCTCGTCCGCGAGGACACCGTTCTCGCCTCGAACACCTCCGCCATCCCGATCACCAAGATCGCGGCCGTGACGGAGCGCCCGGAGCGGGTCGTCGGGGTGCACTTCTTCTCGCCGGTGCCGATGATGCAGCTCGTCGAGCTGGTCCGCGGCTACAAGACCAGCGACGAAACCCTCGCCCGGGCACGGGAGTTCGCCGAGTCCGTGGGCAAGACCTGCATCGTGGTCAACCGGGACGTGGCCGGCTTCGTGACCACCCGGCTCATCTCGGCGCTCGTCGTCGAGGCGACCAAGCTGTACGAGTCGGGCGTCGCCACCGCCGAGGACATCGACCTCGCCTGCAAGCTCGGCTTCGGCCATGCCATGGGCCCGCTCGCGACCGCGGACCTGACCGGCGTCGACATCCTGCTGCACGCCGCCGACAACATCTACACCGAGACCCAGGACGAGAAGTTCGCACCGCCGGAGCTGATGCGCCGGATGGTTGACGCCGGTGACATCGGGCGCAAGAGCGGGCAGGGCTTCTACAAGCACTGAGACCGGACAGGGGCCACTGGGATCACCCGCGAGGGTGAATTCGGTATCGGTTCGCTTACAAGCAGCAACCAGATCGCCGCAGAAGCAGTCAGAGGTTGCACAGCCACCGCCACGGAGATACGCCACAGCATTCACGGGGAGCGCATATGTTCATCAGGGGCGACCACGCCGAGCTGGTCGTCGGGGGCCGCCTCGACGTCCGCAGCGCGGCGGACGCCCGTACGGTCCTGCACTCGGCCGTCGACGACGGGGCCGGCGACCTGGTGCTCAACCTGTCCGAGCTCGACTCCTGGGACGCCACCGGACTCGGCGTGATCATGGGTGTCCACCGGCGGGCCGGGCGCTGCGGCCGGCGGCTGGTGCTGCGGGACGTGCCGCCGCAGATGCAGCGCCTGCTGGTGGCCACCCGCCTGCACCGCATCCTCGCCATCGAGGGCGGCATCGGCGTCGAGTCCCTCCCCCGCGTCTAGACCAGCACCTTCCCGCCCGGCCCGAACAGGTGTGAACCGGGCGACGGGGGAGACCCGGGCGCACATCGGCGAACCGTACGTGGTGCGCAATCCTCATGAGACCGTGACGTCTCGGACCGCCCGGTACCCCGGGCTGTCGTGGATACTGGCCGAAGGTTTAGGGTTCGGTCGCCCGCAGCTCAGCAACCCTCGAGCGGGCCCGGACCAGAAGCGACAGCGCGGTGTGCGGCAAGGCCGGGAGGGGCCGGCTGTGGTCGGCACACGACGCTTTTGGGGGGCTTGGAACCTATGGACCCGAACACCCGGGAACCCGAGGACATGGGCCATGGCGGCGACGGCCACGTGCCGGGCCGGCGCCCGCCCAGGGATTCCCTCGCATCCGACTTCGTCCAGCACGCGCCCGCACCGGTCCGCACGGCGCAACTCGTCTCGGGCGACTTCCTGCTCACCGTCAACCCCGTGGACGGCAGCGAGATCGAGGTCTGCCCGCCCGGCGAGCACCCCGACCGGCCGCGCAAGTACACACCGGCCGAGCGGGCCGAGCACGACCGCGGGGCGGTACCGCCCGCCCTGCCCGGCCCCGCCCCGTCCGCACTGCCGCTCCTGGAGCGCCAGGACGAGCGCGAGCAACTGGTACGGCTGCTCGCCCGCGGCCGCTCCGTACGCCTGACCGGGCCGGGCGGCTCCGGCCGCACCGGCCTGCTCGACCTCGTCGCCGAGGACTGCGCGGACCTCGCCCCCGACGGCGTCGTCCGGCTCAGCGGCTACCGCCGCACCGCGGGCGACCTGCTGCACGACCTCTTCCACGCCGTGCACAGCGCCCCGCGCTACCGGCCCGACCCGGACGAACTGCTCGCGTACGTCGGTGAGATCGGCGCGGTCGTCATGGTGGACGACATCGAGCTCGGCGGCGGCGCGCTCGACGAACTGATCGACGCCACCCCCGAATGCGCCTTCCTGCTCAGCGCGACCCCGGACGTGCCGGCGCCGTCCGCGGAGTCGGAGATCGAGGAGGTCGCCCTCAGCAGCCTGGACCGGGCCGGCGGAGTCGAACTCATCGAGCGCGCCGTCGGCCGTGTGCTCACCGAGGAGGAGGCCAACTGGGCCGGGGATCTCTGGTTCGAGTCCGAGGGCCTGCCGCTGCGCTTCGTGCAGGCCGGTGCCCTGCTGAGTCAGCACGACCAGCTGCGGGCCGGTACCAGCGCCGTCGAGGAGTTCGGCGTCTTCGCGGACGCGCCGCCTGCGGACGCCGTCCTGGACGACGGCGACGGCGAGGACCTGCCCCTGCCCTCGCTCGGCGAGGCCGCCGCGCCCGCCCCGCTGCTCGCCTCCCGGCTGAGCGCCTCCGCGCGGGCCACGCTGCGGTTCGCCGTCGCGCTCGGCGGCGAGGTGCCCCACCAGTCGCACCTGCCCGCGCTGGTCGGCGACACCCACGCCGACGCCGCGCTCGGCGAGCTGGCGAGCTGCGGCCTGGTCACCCCGGCCGGCCCCCGCCACCGGCTCGCCGCCGGTGTGCTGACCCAGTTGGAGGCCGCCGGGTACGGCGAGGACGCCGAGGAGCAGGCCGTCACCGCGGCCCGCCACTACATCTGGTGGGCCGGCCATCCCTCGGTCGCGCCGGAGCGGGTGTGCGCCGAGGCGGACGCCCTGCTCGCCGCGCTGGCCGTCCTGGTGCCGGTCACCGCGCCGTCCGCCGGGGGCGGGGAGAGCACGGCCCTGCGGCTCGCCCGCGCCGCCGCCCCCGCGTTCGCGGCGGGCCTCGACTGGAACGCCTGGGCACGGGCGCTGCGTTACGGCACCGAGGCCTCCCGGCTCGCCGGAGAGGTCGCCGAACAGGCCTACTTCCACCACGAGCTGGGCATCATCGCGCTCTGCGGCGGTCAGCTCGACCGGGCCCGTGCCGAGCTGGAGGCCTCCATCGGGCTGCGCGGCGCGCTCGCCGACAAGCGCGGCACGGTCGCCGGTCGCCGGGCCCTCGCCCTGGTCGCCGACCGCTCCGGCACGGCGGTGGGCCTCGGCGCGACGGCGGGCGAGGAGGTGCCCGACGCCCGCACCGAGGAGTCGGCGTCCCCGGCGGGCGGGGTGCCCGCGCCCTTCCCGGCGCTCCAGCCGCCCGGCCCGGACACCTCCACGCTGGTCACCTACAAGGCGTCGGTCCCCGGTTCGCCGTCCGGCCCGTACGCCCCGGCCAAGCACCGCGTCGGCCTCAAGGGCCTGGCCCGGCGCAACCTCGTGGCCGCCGGCGCGGGCGCGCTGCTCGCGGCCGTCCTCGGCACCGTGGTGACGCTCGGCGCCACCTCACAGAACGGCCCCGACACCCCCTCCGACAACGTCAACCCGTCCGCCGGCCAGGACCTGGACGACGGCAGCCTCGGCGCCGACACCCCGAAGCAGGACCGCAGCGGAGGAGACGACACCGGCACGGCGACCAGCCGTCCGACGGATCCGGGCCACGGCACCGCCTCCGGCACGTCCGAGGACCCGGCGCCGGGCGGCGCCGAGCCCTCGGAGAGCCTCGCGCCGTCCGGCGACGGCACCTCCTCGGGCTCCTCGTCCAAGACCCCCAAGCCGTCGGACTCCACCGGGTCCCCGGGCGGCGGCACCGGCGGGAAGACGGGTGGGTCGAACGGCGGGAAGACCGGGGGCACGGGCGGCGGCACGCCGGGCGGAAACGGCGGAGGCCCTTCCAGCGGCGGCGGAGGCGGTCCCACGAGTGGCGGCGGCTCCTCCACCGGAGGAAGCGGCGATCCCACGGGCGGAAGCTCGGGAGAGCCCAGCGGCGACTCCTCGGGAGGGGCCACCACCAGCCCCCCCGAAGGCACGTCCGGAGAGCCGTCGGGCGGCACCTCGGCGCCGGCGTCCGGCCTCTCGGCCGCCCCGCCGGCCGACACCTCCGAGAGCGGCACGCCTCCGACGGCGTCCGACACCGCGACGGTCGCCTGACGTACGCAGAACCGGGGGCCGGGTCCGTGTCATACGGACCCGGCCCCCGGTGTCGTACGAGAGCGCCGCGACCGTCCTTGGACCGGCCGCGGCCGGTTGTCAGAACAGCCGCAGCTTGTCGTCCTCGATGCCGCGCAGGGCGTCGTAGTCCAGTACCTGGCAGCCGATGCCGCGGTCGGTGGCGAGGACGCGGGCCTGCGGCTTGATCTCCTGGGCCGCGAAGACGCCGCGGACAGGGGCCAGGTGGGGATCGCGGTTCAGCAGTTCGAGGTAGCGGGTGAGCTGCTCCACGCCGTCGATCTCGCCGCGCCGCTTGATCTCGACCGCGACCGTCCGTCCCTCGGCGTCCCGGCACAGGATGTCGACCGGGCCGATGGCCGTCATGTACTCGCGGCGGATCAGCGTGTAGCCGTCGCCGAGCGTCTCGATGCGGTCGGCGAGCAGCTCCTGGAGGTGCGCTTCCACGCCGTCCTTGATCAGCCCCGGATCCACGCCGAGTTCGTGCGAGGAGTCGTGCAGGACCTCCTCCATCGTGATGATGAGCTTCTCGCCCGCCTTGTTGACGACGGTCCAGACGCCTTCCTCGTCACCGGTGCCCTCCTTGAGCGTGCAGGGCGGGGACATCCAGTTCAGGGGCTTGTAGGCGCGGTCGTCCGCGTGGATCGAGACGCTGCCGTCCGCCTTGACCAGGATCAGACGGGGCGCTGACGGCAGATGGGCGGTGAGCCGGCCGGCGTAGTCCACGGAGCACCGGGCAATGACGAGACGCATGGTCGGCAACGCTACTGGACGGACGGCCCTGCGCGCGATTCGCCCGGGGACCTCCAGCGGGGCGGGGGCCGGGACTCCCCGTGGGTCGCCCCATTTTTCCCTGGATCACCCGTGTTCACTTGTGGCCGATTGTGTGCCCAACTAGCCCGGTCTGTATATGCATTCGCCTGGTGGGCGTCCGTTCTTGTGCCTACCGTAGTGAACGGGAGGTCGCGATCCGTGTACTCACCGTATTGGGAGTCGCGTGCCCCCTTATCTGTCCGGCAACCCCTGTTGTTCGGGGGTGCGAGAGGAGTACCCATGTCGCTCGACGTCTCACCGGCCCTACTCGAACAGGCCGAGCGAGGCGAGGTCGACGAAGCTGACTTCGTCGACTGCGTCCGGACCTCCCTGCCCTACGCGTGGGAGATGATCAGCTCCCTGGTGGCCCAGCTGAAGGTGGACGGCGGCCAGTTCGCCGACAACCAGACGCCCCCGCCGGACGAGTACGCACGCGGTCAACTGCTGCGTGTGCTGGCGAGTGACGCCATGCGCGGCGCGCTTCAGCGGCACTTCGGCGTGCGGCTCGCCTTCCAGAACTGCCACCGGGTGGCGGTGTTCCCGCTGGACGCCTCGGCCGACGAGACGCTGGCCCGTTTCACCTCGGTGCGCAGCCAGCTCCTCAACCAGTCCCCGGAGCTGCGGGACTGCTGATGCCGTGAGTCGATGCTTGCCGCTCCGTCCACGGGAGGTACTCGGACTTCAGGGGCGGCAAGCCTCCCACGTCGTGCTCCCGGTCACCGCAGCTCGGGCAGTACCTCGGCGCCGAGGCGTCGCAGGTTCTCCTCCGTCGCCGCCAGATCACCCGAGCCCTCGGTGAACAGGGCGAAGCGGGAGACGCCGGTCCGCTCGGCGGTGGCCGCGAGCCGGTCGGCGCACAGCCGCGGGGTGCCGACCGGGTGCAGCCCGCAGAGCAGTTCGGTGTACTCCAGCGGATCGCGCATCCCGCGGGCCCGTCCGTCCACGGTGACATGGGCGTCCAGACCCTGTTTCAGCCAGCCCGGCATCGCCTTCAGCAGGGTCTCCACGGCGTCCGTGCGCCGGTCCGCGATCTGGCAGACACCCGCCGAAACATGGCCGGCGCCCCGGACCTCCTCGCCCGTCCGGCCGGCGGCCCGCGCGCACCGCTGCCAGTGGGCGACCATCTCGGCCTTCTCCTCGTCCCCGATGTGCATCCCCAGCAGCATCGGCAGCCCGCGCTCGGCGGCCAGCCGCACGCTCGCCGCGGAGGTGCAGGCGACGACGACCTCGGGACCCGGGACCTGGGTCAGCGCCTCCGACGGGCGCGGTACGACGGGGACCTCGCGGAAGGCGAACCGCTCGCCCGAGGCCGACACCGACGGCTCGCGAAGCCAGCGCGTCAGCAGGTCGAGCGACTCGGGGAACCCCTTCTCGTACGCCTCCAGTCCCATGCCGAACACTTCCAGGTCCACCCACGGACCGCCGCGCCCGACGCCGAGCGAGAACCGCCCGCCGCTCGTCATGTGCAGCAGCGCCGCCTGCTCGCCGAGCGCCACCGGGTGGACCGTGGGCAGCACGCTGACCGCCGTACCCACCCGCAGCCGGCGGGTGCGGCCGAGCAGCAGTGCGGCCAGAGTGATCGCGGACGGGCACGTCCCGTACGGGACGAAGTGGTGCTCGCCCAGCCAGACCGCGTCGAGACCGGCCTCCTCGGCGACCTCCGCGGAGCGGACCGCCCGGTGCAGCGCCTCGCCTTGGCCCTGCCCGGGGAACTGGGCCGCCAGCACGAAACTTCCAACGCGCATTGCTCTTTCCTGCTTCCTCGGCTCCGACACGGAGCTCCCCCACCCGGCATAACCGGGGGACACGTGCCGAGGACACGGCCTGGCGAAGAGATTTGCGGATTGTCTGCGGAATGGGTCGGCCGGGAAGGGGACTTGTGGTGGTTGGTTCTCCCCACATGCCCGCGGTGGCGCCGCGTACGCTGGAGAAGGTCCCTGTCTTCCGCACAGTTTCGTGAGGTGTCCCGTGTCCCCCCGCCGCAACCGATCCAAGGGTGGAAGAGGCGCCGCCTCGTCCGGCCGGAGCGCCGAGGACGACGGCGGGGGCCGCTACGGCGGTTGGCAGTCCACCGAGAGCTGGCAGGGCGAGGACTTCAGCGTGCGCCATGTCGCGGGCTCCGCCGCCGAGGGCAAGACGTACCGCTGTCCCGGCTGCGACCAGCTGATCCCCTCCGGCGTCCCGCACGTGGTGGCCTGGCCCCAGCACGCGGGCGTGGACGACCGCCGGCACTGGCACAAGGCGTGCTGGAACGCCAAGGACCGCCGCACCACACGGGTGCAGCGGTCCCGTAACGCGCCGCGGTTCTAGCCGCGGTTCCCGTCGCTCACACGTCCCGCGTGCGCAGCAGGGCCCAGGCGCCGGCGAAAGCGACGGCCGTCGCGCCCAGCAGGATCCACAGCGGGTCCCAGCCGGTCGGGCCGGAACTGGTGAGGGAGTTGGAGTAGAAGACGCTCAGCTGGTTCGGGATCGAGTACTCGAACAGGAACTCGCGCACCTTCTCCAGCGAGTGCGTGATCATGAACAGCGCGATCACCAGCGGGGCGAGCACGACACCGATCATGATCGTGATGGCGCCCGCCGAGTGCCGCAGCACCGAGCCGATGACGAGCGAGATCAGCCCGAGCAGGGCCATGAAGAGGCTGACGCCGACGGTGGCCTTGAACCACTCCGCACCGGTGGGCTGCCGGGCGCCGATGCCCTGCAGCAGGGCCGTCTGCGCGAGGCCGACCACGCCGCTGGAGACCAGCGTCACCGTGAACGCGACCAGGAAGAACACCACCGCCTTGGCCGTGAGCACCCGCCCACGGGTTGGGCACGCCGTCATCGTGGTCCGGATCATGCCGGTGCCGTACTCCGAGGCCGTGGTCAGCACGCCGAGCGTGATGATGCAGATGCTGCCGAGCAGCAGCCCGAAGAAGCCCATCGACAGCATGTTCTCGTCGCCGTTCAGCTCACCGGCCGCGTCGGAGATGAACAGGCCGATCAGCAGCCCGATCCCGACCACCAGCAGGATGAACACCCCGAGCGTCCACATCGTGGAGCGCACCGACTTGATCTTCGTCCACTCCGAGGCGATGGCGTGCCCGAGGTGTGTGCGCACGACGGGGATCGGCGAGGTGTAGCCGGGGTGGGGGGAACCGGCCGCCGCCTCCCAGGCGGGCGGCGCGGCCTGCGGCACAGGAGTCTGCGGCGTGCTCATCGGTCGTCCTCGGGCTTGGCGGAGTCGGCGGCGGATGCGGGGGCCTGCGGCGCGGCGGCGGGCTGGGCGGGTACCTGTGGGGCCCGCAGGGCGCTCTGCGCGTACGGGTTCACGGTGCCCGCGCCCGGAGCCGCGTACGGGTTCGGCTGCGAGCCCGCGTACGGGTGTCCGCCCGGCTGGGGCGGTGGCGGCGCGTACCAGCCGGGCTGGCCCTGACCGGGCACCGGCATCGCCGGCTCGGCGCCGGGCGGCAGGGGCTGCATCAGCCCGGCCTTCTGGTCGATGGTGGAGCGGTAGTCGACGACCCCCTGGGTCATCCGCATGTACGCCTCCTCCAGCGAGGCCTGGTGCGGCGACAGCTCCCACAGGCGTACGTCCGCCTCGTGCGCGAGGTCGCTGATGCGCGCCAGCGGCAGCCCGGTCACGCGCAGCGCGCCGTCCTGCTCGGGCAGCACGTGCCCGCCCGCCTCGGTCAGCGCGGACGTCAGCTTCTCCCGCTGCTGCGGCTCGGTGTCGGGCGTGCGGACCCGCGCGAAGTCCGCGGAGTTCGCGGAGATGAAGTCCGTCACGCTCATGTCGGCGAGCAGTTGCCCACGTCCGATGACGATGAGGTGGTCGGCGGTCAGTGCCATCTCGCTCATCAGGTGACTGGAGACGAACACGGTCCGTCCCTCGGCCGCCAGCGACTTCATCAGATTGCGCACCCAGAGGATGCCCTCGGGGTCGAGACCGTTCACCGGCTCGTCGAACAGCAGCACCTGCGGGTCGCCGAGCAGCGCGGCGGCGATCCCCAGCCGCTGGCCCATACCGAGGGAGAAGCCCTTGGAGCGTCTCCTCGCCACGTCCTGGAGGCCGACGACCCCGAGCACCTCGTCGACACGGCGGGCCGGGATGCCGGAAAGCTGCGCCAGGGACAGCAGGTGGTTGCGCGCGGACCGGCCGCCGTGCACCGCCTTCGCGTCCAGCAGGGCGCCGACCTGGCGGGGCGCGTTCGGCAGCGTGCGGTACGGATGGCCGCCGATCGTCACCATTCCCGAGGTGGGGTTGTCCAGCCCCAGGATCATCCGCATCGTCGTCGACTTGCCCGAGCCGTTCGGACCGAGGAAGCCGGTGACGGCACCCGGCCGCACATGGAAGGAGAGATTGTCCACGGCGGTCTTGTCGCCATAGCGCTTGGTCAGGCCGACTGCCTCGATCATGCTCCGCACCCATCGAACGGTTCAGCTCAGCGGGGCACATGCCCCCCGTAAGGGTTAGGAGGATATCCGGGCGCTGACGGTTCCGCCCAAAGGGAAGTAAAAAACCTGCGTGCTCAGGCATCCCGCTTCCGCAGCAGTGCGTACCCTCCCGCGAGTGCCGCGATCACCCACAGCAGCATGATCCCGAGGCCGCCCCAGGGACCGTAGGGGGTGTCGTCGCCGACCCGGGGGACCACCTGCATGATGCGGCTGCCGGCCTGGTCGGGCAGGAACCGGCCGACCTTCTTCGTCGCCGAGACATTGCCCAGGATGTTCGAGATCAGGAAGAAGAACGGCATCAGGATGCCCAGCGACAGCATCGGTGAGCGCAGCATCACGGTGACGCCCATGGAGAACAGCGCGATGAGCGTCATGTAGAGGCCGCCGCCGACGACCGCGCGCAGCACACCCGGCTCGCCGAGGGAGGTGCCGATCGAGCCGAGCATCGCCTGCCCGAGGAAGAACGAGGCGAAGCTGGTGACCATGCCGACCACGAGGGCCAGCCCGGCGGCCACCGCCACCTTGCTCGCCAGGAAGGCCCCGCGCTGCGGGACGGCGGCCAGCGAAGTGCGGATCATGCCGGTGCTGTACTCGTTGGACACCACCAGCACCGCGAACACGATCATCGCGAGCTGGCCGAGGCCCATGCCGGCGAAGCTGACGTACGTCGGGTCGAAGGAGACCCGGTCCCGCGCGTCCATGTTGCCGAACTCGTGCTTCGACAGGGCCGAGAGCAGCATGCCGAGGGCGATCGTGACGACCGCCGTCAGGGACAGCGTCCACACCGTGGACGCCACCGACCGGATCTTGGTCCACTCGGACCTGATGACCTGAGTCGCCGCCATCGCTCAGCCCTCCTTCTCACTGTCGGCGCCCGACGGCTGGGCGGGCGCCCCTTCCGGCGCGGCCTCCGAGGTGTGCGCGTGGTACTCCACCGCACCGGCCGTCAGCCGCATGAACGCCTCCTCGAGCGACGACTGCTGACTGCTCAGCTCGTGCAGCACGACCTGGTGCTGAGCGGCCAGCTCCCCGATGCGCTCCGCCTTGCCGCCCTCGACCTGGAGCAGCCCGGCCTCGCCCGGCACGGCGGTGATCCCGGCCTCGTGCAGCACGTCGAGCAGACGCTCGGGCTGCGGGCTGCGGACCCGCACGTGGGAACGGGAGTTGCGCTCGATGAAGTCGGCCATGGTGGTGTCGGCGAGCAGTCGGCCCTGGCCGATGACGACGAGGTGGTCCGCGGTCAGCGCCATCTCGCTCATCAGGTGCGAGGAGACGAACACCGTACGGCCCTGGGCGGCGAGGGACTTCATCAGACCGCGGATCCAGTGGATGCCCTCGGGGTCGAGGCCGTTGACCGGCTCGTCGAACATCAGGATCCGCGGGTCGCCGAGCAGCGCGCCGGCGATGCCGAGCCGCTGGCTCATGCCGAGCGAGAAGCCCTTCGCCTTCTTCCGCGCCACCGGGGTCAGTCCGACGGTGTCCAGGACCTCGTTCACCCGGTGGGTGGGGATGCCGTTGCTCTGGGCGAGGCACAGCAGGTGGTTGTAGGCGCTGCGCCCGCCGTGCATGGCCTTGGCGTCCAGCAGGGCGCCGATGTACGTCAGCGGATCCTTGAGCTCCTGGTAGTGCCTGCCGTCGATGCGGACGTACCCGGCGGTGGGCCGGTCGAGGCCCAGGATCATCCGCATCGTCGTGGACTTCCCGGCGCCGTTGGGCCCGAGGAACCCGGTGACGGTGCCCGGCCGGACGGTGAAGGTGAGGCCGTCGACCGCCAGCTTGTCCCCGTACCGCTTGCTCAACCCCTCCAGTTCGATCATGGCAGACACGCTAGAACGCCGCGAAGCTCTCCGCCACCCCTGGGGCAGAGAGCTTCGCGTTCAGCGGCGGATGTCAGCCGCGGTCGGGCCCGGCGAACGCCGTTCAGCGGGACTGCTGGGCCGGAACGCCGCGGGAGATCGGCTCGTCCTCGGTCGGCGCGCCCGCGGCGGCCACCGCGGCACCGGTGAGGGTCGCCAGCATCTCGCGCACGTTCGTCAGCTGCGCGTTGATGGAGTCGCGGCGGTTGGTGAGCGCCGCGAGCTCGCGCTCGGATTCCGAACGGATGCGGTCGGCCTTGGCGTTGGCGTCGGCCACGATGTCCTCGGCCTGGCGCTGGGCCGTCTCCACCGTCTGGCGGGCGCGGCGCTCGGCGTCGGTGCGCAGCTTCTCCGCCTCCAGGCGGAGCTGCTCGGCACGGTGCTCGATCTCCGCCAGCCGCTTCTCGGCCTTGGCCTGACGGGAGGCCAGGTCCCGCTCGGACTGCTCGCGCCGCTTGGCGAGGTTCGTCTCGAAGTCGGCGGCGGCCTGCGCGGCCTTGGCGCGGGTCTCCTCGAAGAGGGCGTCCGCCTCCTCACGCTTGGACTGCGCGTCCTTCTGCGCGTCGGAGCGCAACTGGGAGGCCTCGCCCTTGGCCTTCTCGACGATCCGGACGCCCTCGTCCTCGGCCTTGGACTTGCGGTCCGCGGCGAAGGACTCGGCGTCGTTGCGAACCTGCTGGGCCGCCGACTCGGCGAGTTCGCGGTGCTGTTCGGACGCGCGACGGGCCTCCTCACGCAGATCCTTGGCCTCCTCCTCGGCGAGGCGGAGGATCTTCTCGACTCGCGCGCCGAGGCCCGCGTACGACGGTTCGGCGTCGCCGATCTGGGCCTGGGCGTTCTGCGTCTCGAGGTGGAGCTCCTCGATGCGCTTCTCCAGGGCGGTGATGCGGGCGAGAGCACTGTCACGGTCGGAGACGAGCTTGGAGATTCGTTCGTCCACCTGAGCGCGGTCGTACCCACGCCGCACAAGCTCGAAGCCGTAGGGGGAAGTGTCGCTCATGGGGTTCCTGTCCGAATGAGACCGGTGAGGTGATAGGTGGAATCCTAGGGGCCGAAGCGGTGTGTCATCGAGCGGATACGTGTTTGATCTGGAGAATGACACCTCTTTTGGGTGGCTGACCGTCCCAAGGCTTGCCAAGAGAACGGGTCAAACCACCCAGAAGGCCGGAATCCCCCTCCAGGCTATCCGTCTGACGATTTGCCACCCGACCGGGGTGCCCCCACCGTCGCTCCCGCCTTCACCGCACCGTCCTTCCCGGACGGCGCCTCGAACGACTCCAGTGCCTCCAGCACGTCCTGCACCCGGGAGATCTCGGTGTTGATGTCCTCGCGCCGGCGCACCAGGATCTCCAGCTCCCGCTTGCCCTCCTCGACCGTGCGCCGGGCCTCGTGGACCGCCTCGGCCTTGAGCTCCTCGGCCTCCTTCACGAGCGTGGCCTTCTTCTGCTCGGCCTCCTTCAGCAGCCCCTCGGCCTTCTTCACCGCGGCGATCCGCACCTTGCCCGCCTCGGAGTTGGCCTCCGAGACGATCTCCTTCGCCTTGGACTGCGCCCTGGCGAGCTGCTCCTCGGCCGCCTTGACGAGCGCGTCGCAGCGGTCGCCCGCCGACTTCATCGTCTCGGCCGCCTCGCGGCGGGCCCGCTCGTGCAGCTCCTCGATCTCGGTCGTCAGGCGCTCGCGCAGCTCCTCCGCGCGCTCGCGGATCTGCGTGGCGTCCCGGCGGGCGCCGACGAGCAGTCCGTCCGCGTCCGTACGGGCCTTCTCCACCGTGGAGTTGCCCTCGACCCTCGCCCCGGACAGGATCCGGTCGGCCTCCTTGCGGGCCGCGCCCACCATCGTGTCGGCCTGGGACTCGGCGTCCGCCTTCGTCTTGACCGCGCTCGCCTGCGCCTCGGTGAGCAGCTTGTCGGCCTCGGCGGCCGTCTCGTTGATGAGGGTGTCGACCTGCTCGGCGGCCTCCGAGCGCCGCTTGTTGGCGTCCCGGCGGGCGTCGTCCAGGGTCCGCTCGGCCTCCGCCCGCGCGTCCGACCTGACCCGCTCGGCCTCGGCGCGGACCCGCTCGGCGTGCGCCTGCGCGGAGCCGACCGTCTCGGCGGCGCCGGCGCGCAGCCGCTCCGCGTCCCCGGTGGCGTCCGAGATCAGCTTCTCCGCCTTGGCGACGGACTCGGCGCGGACCTGGTCCGCCTCCGCGATCGTCTCCCTCTGGAGCCGCTCCGCCTCCGAGCGTGCCTCGGAGATGAGGGTGTCCGCCTGGGTGGCCGCATCCGTCCGGATGCGGTTGGCGTCCTCGCGGGCCTCCGCGCGGGTGCGCGAGGCGTCCTGCTCGGCCTGCGCGATGGTGTCGGAGGCCTCGGTGCGCACCCGCTGGGCGTGCTCGGAGACGTCCGTTCGGATCCGCTCCGCCTCCGTGATCGCCTCGGACACGGTCCGCTCGGCGAGCACCTTGGCGGCCTCGGTCTCCTCCCGCGCCTCGCTGCGCAGCCGGCCCGCGTCCTCGCTCGCCCGCTCCCGCTCGGCGTAGGCGTCGGTGCGGACCCGGTCCGCCTCCTCCTCGGCCTCCCTGCGGGTGCGCTCCGCCGCGTGCTCGGCGGCCGAACGCAGCCCGGCGATCTCCTCCTGCGCCTGGTCGTGCAGCCCGGCGACGGAGTCCCGCACCTGCTGCGCGTGCTGCTCGGCGGCCGACACCATCTCGGTGGCGCGCCGGTCGGCCTCCTCCACCAGACGGGTGGCCTCGGCCTGCGCCTCCTCCACCCGCTTGCGCGCCGAGGCCAGCAGCTCCTCGCTCTGCTCGCGGGCCCGCTCGCGCTCCTGGTCGGCCTCGGCGCGCGCGGCACCGAGCAGCTCCTCGGCCTCGCGGCGGCGCCGGGCGGCCTCCTCCTGGGCGGCGGCCAGCGTCTCGGACGCCTCCGCGCCGAGCCGTTCCGCGGCGGCCTGCGCCTCCGTGCGCACCCGGTCCGCGGTGTCCTGCGCCTCCGCCTTGAGCCGTTCGGCCTCCGCGGCGGCCTCCGAGCGCAGCCGTACGGCGACGGCCTCGCCCTCGGCGCGGGAGGCGGCCGCGTCGGCGGCGGCCGCGTCGCGCAGCCGCTCGGCCTCCGTCTCCGCCTGCTGTTGCAGCGTCCGGATGCGCTCGGCGGCCTCGGTGCGCAGCCGCTCGGCCTCCTCGGCCGCCTCACGGCGGATGCGGGAGGCCTCCTCGCGGGCCTCGCCGAGCGCCTTCTCGGCCTTCGCGAGCCGCTCCTCGGCCTCGGTGTGCAGCCGGGTGAGCTCCTCGGCGGCCTCCGCCTTCCGGGCGGCGACCGCTTCCTCGGTCTCCTGGCGCAGCTCGCGCGCGGCCCGCTCGGCGTCCGCCTTGAGCGACTCGGCCTGCTCCTCGGCCTCGGCGCGGTGCCGCTCGGCCTCCTTGCGGGTGCGCTCCAGGGTCTCCTCGGCCTGCCGGCGCAGGGTGGTGGCCCGCTCGATGGCCTCCGTGCGGACCTTCTCGCTGTCGCTCTGCGCGGTGCCGCGCAGCTCGTCGGCGTCGGCCTTCGCCTTGGCCAGCAGCTCCTCGGCGGACTTGGCCGCCTCCTCGATCTGCGCCACGGCCTCGCGGCGGGCCTCGGCGCGGAT
Source organism: Streptomyces sp. NBC_01788 (assembly GCF_035917575.1). Taxonomy (GTDB): domain Bacteria; phylum Actinomycetota; class Actinomycetes; order Streptomycetales; family Streptomycetaceae; genus Streptomyces. The sequence continues at coordinate 5,370,839 of NZ_CP109090.1, forward strand.
CCTCTCGCCCTCGGCGACCGCGTCGGCCCGCAGCTGCTCGGCCTCGCCGCGCAGCCGGCGGGCCTCCTCCTGGAGTTCGACCGTCTTGGCGCGGTACTCCTTGGTGTCGTCCTTGGCGGCGCCCTTGAGCTGCTCGGCGAGGTCGTGCGCCTCGGCGCGCAGCCGGTCCGCCTCGGCCTCGGCCTCCTTGCGGACCCGCTCGGCCTCTTCGGACGCCGCCTTGGTGGTCCTCCTGGCGTCCTCCGCCGCCTTGTTCAGCACGTCCTCGGCGGTCTTGGCCGCCTTGGACAGCTGGGTGGCGCTCTCCTCGGCGGTGATCGTGCGGGCCTTCTCGGAGGCCTCCGCGACGACCTTCTCCGCCTCGGCGCGGGCGTCCGCGACCAGCTGCTCGGCCTCGGACTTGGTGGCCTCGGCCTCCTTGGTGGCCTCCTGCACCAGCCGGGCGACCTGCTCCTTGGCGGTGCGCGTGCGCTGCTCCTTGGCCGCCTCGGCACCGGCGAGCGTCTTGGCCGCGGCGTCCTCGGCCTCGGTGACCAGCTTGCCGGCCTCGGTCTGCGCCTTGCGCAGCGCCTCCTCGGCGTCGGCCATGCGCTGCTCGGCGGACCGGCGCAGCTCGGCGGCCTGCCGACGGGCGGCGTCCGACTCGCTGGCGGTGGCCGAGCGGAGCTGCTCGGCGTGGTCGGTGGCCTCCTGGGCCTGGTTGGAGGCGGCGTTCAGCAGCCGCTCGGCGTCGGTGCGGGCGCGGCGCAGGAGCTGTTCGGCCTCCGCGCGGGCCGCCTCGGCCTCGCCCTGCAGCCGCTGCCGGGCCTCGGCGGCCACCCGTTCGGCCTCCGCGCGGGCCGCGGCCATGGCCTGCTCGGCCTCGGCGCGGGACTCGTCCAGCAGACGCCTGGCCTGCTGCTCGGTACGGGCGCGCAGTTGCTCCGCCCACGCCACGTTCTCGTTGACGTGCGACTCGACGGTCTGCCGGCGCTCGGCGAGCTCCTGGTCGAGCTGCTGGCGCCGGTTGACCGCCTCGGTGTGCAGCTCGGCCTGAAGACGCGCGGCCTGCTCCGCGTGCTCCTGGAGGATGCGCTGCGTCTGCGTTCTGGCCTGGCTCAACTCGCGCTCGGCGTCGGCGCGGATCTGGTCGGCCTGCATCTGAGCGTTGCGCAGCAACTGCTCGGCCTGGTAGCCGAGGTCGGCGCCGTCGTAGGCGGGCCGGGTCATGATGGTGCGGCGCGCCTCGTGAAGCTTGGCGCGCAGCACCTCGACCTGGTAGCCGAGGTCCTCGGCGTGCTGGATCGCCTTTTCCCGCTCGGTCTTCAGCCGATCCATCTCGGCCTCGAACCGAGAGAGGTGGTCGACGTCAGCCGCCGGCTCTCGCTCCTGGCGTTCGTAGCCCCGCACTGCGCGGTCCCATCCGTCCCCTGGTCGCAACCCTGTCCAAACGAGCTCCGTCCATCCGCCGAACGGGGCCCCCGGGAAATGGTGTCAGATCAACAGCGGAGCACGGGCTGGTGCCCCGCCGCTCGTCCCCCGAAACACGGACCCCGGCGGTCCTGTCATTCCTGACGGCAGGACCGGGTCGTCCCCGCTGGGAGGACGACCGCCCCCAACCCTACCGGCCCTTATGTACGGCAGTCAGTGCTCAACCGACTCAACGGCCGCCGAAGTGACCAGTTCTGTCAGGACTCCGTGGCAATCCTTCGGGTGCAGGAAAGTGATCCTCGACCCCATCGAGCCGCGTCGCGGCTCGTCGTACAGAACGCGTACGCCCTTGTCGCGCACGGCGGCCGCGTCCGCGTCGACGTCCGCCGTGCCGAAGGCGATGTGATGAACGCCCTCGCCGTTCTTCGCGAGCCACTTCGCGACGGTGGAGTCCTCGCGGATCGGTTCGAGGAGTTGCAGGTAGGAGGCCCCGCCGTCGGAGGTCTCGTTGATCTTGAGCATGGCCTCGCGCACGCCCTGTTCCTCGTTGACCTCGGTGTGGAACACCTCGAAGCCGTACGTGGAGCGGTAGAACTCGACTGTGGCGTCGAGGTCGTGGCAGGCGATTCCGATGTGGTCGATTCGCGTCAGCATGGAATCAGTGCAGCGCCACCGGGATGGTTACGCAACGTGCGCGCGATCACACCGACGGCCCGATGACGCGGTGGAGCACCGCTCAGTACATTCGAAGTAAACCCTCGTTCACTCCTCGGCTGTGCAGGCCGGTAAGGGGATCGCAGCTCATGTCTTCTGGAACTTCCGGTACGACCGGCTCGGTGATCGTCGCGGGCGCGCGGACGCCCATGGGGCGGCTGCTGGGCTCGCTGAAGTCCTTCTCGGGAGCCGACCTCGGCGGCTTCGCGATCAAGGCCGCCCTCGATCGCGCGGGGATCGGCGGCGACCAGGTGCAGTATGTGATCATGGGCCAGGTGCTCCAGGCCGGGGCGGGGCAGATCCCGGCCCGCCAGGCCGCGGTCAAGGCGGGCATCCCGATGAGCGTCCCCGCGCTCACGGTCAACAAGGTCTGCCTGTCGGGCCTGGACGCCATCGCGCTCGCCGACCAGTTGATCCGTGCGGGTGAGTTCGACGTGGTCGTGGCCGGCGGCCAGGAGTCCATGACCAACGCCCCGCACCTCCTGCCGAAGTCCCGCGAGGGCTACAAGTACGGCTCGGTGGAGATGCTGGACTCGATGGCCCACGACGGCCTGACCGACTCCTTCGAGGGCATCGCCATGGGCGCGTCGACGGAGAAGCACAACACCCGCCTGGGCATCGGGCGCGCCGAGCAGGACGAGATCGCCGCCCTGTCCCACCAGCGGGCCGCCGCCGCGCAGAAGAACGGCGTCTTCGAGGCCGAGATCACCCCGGTGGAGATCCCTCAGCGCAAGGGCGACCCGGTCCTGTTCAGCAAGGACGAGGGCATTCGCGGCGACACCACGGCCGAGGGCCTGGCCAAGCTGCGCCCGGCCTTCGCCAAGGACGGCACGATCACCGCCGGCTCCTCCTCGCAGATCTCCGACGGGGCCGCGGCCGTGGTGGTGATGAGCAGGGCCAAGGCCGAGGAGCTGGGCCTGGAGTGGATCGCAGAGATCGGCGCCCACGGCAATGTCGCGGGTCCGGACAACTCCCTGCAGTCCCAGCCCTCCAACGCCATCCTGCACGCCCTCAAGAAGGAGGGCCTGGAGGTCTCCGACCTGGACCTCGTCGAGATCAACGAGGCGTTCGCCGCCGTGGCCGTGCAGTCAATGAAGGACCTCGGTGTGTCCACGGAAAAGGTGAACGTGAACGGCGGCGCCATCGCCCTGGGTCACCCGATCGGGATGTCCGGCGCCCGTCTCGTGCTGCACCTGGCGCTGGAGCTGAAGCGGCGCGGCGGCGGTGTCGGCGCGGCCGCGCTGTGCGGCGGCGGCGGTCAGGGCGACGCGCTGATCGTCCGGGTGCCGAAGGCCTGAGCCGGGCATAGCCCGACCGACCTCATTCGTAGGACCTCTCGCACGCCGACCGCGTACGAGGATCACGTGAACGGAGCTGTGATGCAGGACGTCTCCTCTCTGGTGGCCCAGGCCAGGGAAGGCCGGCCGAGGGCCGTGGCCCGGCTGATCTCCTTGGTGGAGGGGGCGTCCCCGCAGTTGCGGGAGGTGATGCGGACGCTGGCGCCCCTGACCGGCAACGCGTACGTCGTCGGTCTGACGGGCTCCCCGGGCGTGGGCAAGTCGACGTCCACGTCCGCGCTGGTGACTGCGTACCGCAAGCAGGGCAGGCGGGTCGGTGTCCTGGCCGTGGACCCGTCCTCGCCGTTCTCCGGCGGCGCGCTGCTCGGCGACCGGGTGCGGATGTCGGAGCACGCCTCCGACCCGGGCGTCTACATCCGGTCCATGGCCACCCGGGGCCATCTGGGCGGGCTCGCGTGGGCCGCGCCGCAGGCGATCCGCGTCCTGGACGCGGCCGGCTGCGACGTGATCCTGGTCGAGACGGTCGGCGTCGGCCAGTCGGAGGTGGAGATCGCCTCCCAGGCCGACACGTCCGTCGTCCTGCTGGCGCCGGGGATGGGCGACGGCATCCAGGCGGCGAAGGCCGGCATCCTGGAGATCGGCGACGTCTACGTCGTCAACAAGGCCGACCGGGACGGCGCGGACGCCACGGCCCGCGAGCTGAACCACATGCTGGGCCTCGGCGAGGCCCGCGGTCCCGGCGACTGGCGCCCGCCCATCGTCAAGACGGTCGCCGCGCGCTCCGAGGGCATCGACGAGGTCGTCGAGGCGCTGGAGAAGCACCGGGCCTGGATGGAGGAGCGGGGCGTCCTGGCCGAGCGCCGCCGTGCCCGCGCCTCCCGCGAGGTGGAGACCATCGCGGTCACGGCCCTGCGTGAACGGATCGGCGACCTCCACGGCGACCGTCGCCTGAGCACCCTCGCGGAAAGGATCGTCGCCGGCGAACTGGACCCCTACCAGGCGGCGGACGAACTGGTGACGGGGCTGACCGAGGGCTGATCCCGGCCTCGTCCGGAAACTCCGTGGCCAATCCCGGCGGGTATCGCTAACTTGATCCGCATGTTCCTCCTCATGGCATAGACCGCGCACCCGCGCCGCGTCCCGGACCGACGACCGACCGTCGGCGGACGCGGCGCTCCGGTGTCCCGTCTCCCTGCCCTCACGTGAGGAACCACTCATGTCCGCGCCCACTTCGTCGCGCCCCGCCCTGCCCGCGCGGCCCTCGTACGCCGCCGTCCTGCGCGTCCCGCACGCCCGCCGCACCTTCGCCGCCGCCCTGACGGCACGCCTGTCCTACGGGATGGTGTCGCTCTCGGTGATGCTGTCCGTCACCCGGGCCACCGGGTCGTACGCCGTGTCCGGCGCCGTGATGTCCCTGTTCGGAGCGACGTCGGTCTTCCTGATGCCCCTGCGGGCGTCCCTCGTCGACCGGTACGGACGGCGCCGCGCCCTGCTCCCCATGGCGGTTCTCTACGGCGCCCTGCTGTGCGCCCTGGCCCTCCTGACCTGGGGGCCCGGCGCACCGTCCGCGGCCGTCGCCGCGGCCGCCGCCCTCGCGGGCGCCTGCGCGCCCCCGCTGGGCCCCACCATGCGGGCCCTGTGGTCCGAACTCGTCGCCGACCGGGGCCTCCTGCTGCGTGCCTACAGCCTGGACGGCGTCGCCGAGGAGTTGCTGTTCGTCTCCGGCCCGGTCCTCGTCGGGGTGCTCGTGGGCTTCGCGCCCCCGGCGTCCGGCATCCTGCTCAGCGCGCTGCTGATCGTCGCCGGCACCTGTGCCTTCGTCACCTCGCCGGTGATGACCGGCGCCCGTCCGGCGCCACGGCGGGAGAAGTCCCGCGGCCGCCCCGCCGGACTCGGCGGCCTTCTGGCGCCGGTCGCCGTGGCCGCGGGCGTCGGCCTGGCGCTCAGCGGAGTGGACCTGCTGGTGATGGCGTTCGCCGCCGAGAGGTCGTACGACACGGCCGTGGTGCCGTGGGTCCTGGGCGCCCTCTCGGCGGGCAGCGCGGTGGGCGGCCTCGTCAACGGGGCGATCGACTGGCGTACACCCGCCCGTGTGCGTCTGACCTGGTTCGCGGTGGGCCTTGGCCCCGTGATCGCCGCGGCGGGCCTCGCGCCCGGCCTGTGGGCCCTGACGGCGGTCATGGCCTGCGCGGGCGCGTTCATCGCCCCGGCGCTGACCACGGCGTACCTGCTGGCCGACGAGACGGCGGCGGAAGGCTCCCGGACGCGGGCCGGGGCGTGGGTGAACGCGGCGGTGAACGCCGGTGGTTCGGGCGGAGCGCTGGTGACGGGACTGCTGATCGGCGCCCTGCCGCTCGGGGTGTGCTTCCTGCTGGCGGGAGGGGTGTCCGTGGCGGCGGCGCTGGTCGCCGCACCGGGGCGGCGCCGTTAGGCGCGTTCCGTCCGCCCGGCTCCGGGACCCCCGAGCCGGGCGGACATCCCGGCCAGGCTCAGGGACGTCCCCGCTGCCCCCGCAGATGCTGGGCGATCGGCTTCAGGGCCTTGTCCAGTTCCGTCAGGGTCTCGTGGTCGAGCAGGTCGATGAAGTGCCTGCGGACGGATGCCACATGGTGGGGGGCGACCTTCTGCATGGTCTCCATGCCGTGGTCGGTGAGGACCGCGTAGAGGCCCCGGCGGTCGGACTCGCAGTTCTCACGGCGGACCAGGTTCGCGTTCTCCATGCGGGTGATCTGGTGGGAGAGGCGGCTCTTGGACTGGAGCGTGGCGGACGCGAGGTCGCTCATGCGCATCCGCACGTCCTCCGACTCGGAGAGATTCACCAGGATCTCGTAGTCGTTCATCGTCAGGCCGAACGGCTGCAGGTCCTTTTCGAGCTGGTACGTCAACAGCCTGTTGACCTCCAGGTGGGTGCGCCAGGCGCACTGCTCCGCATTCGTCAGCCAGCTCGTGGCCGTCTCGGTCTCCATGAATGAAGTCTACCTAAGAAGTTGAAAGGCGAACTAGTGAGCGTGGTGTGGCGGCGTGCACGCGTTCGACGTCACACTCCGCAGACTACCGCTCACACACCGAAGCGACGCTGGAGATCTCCCAGCTGTCCGGGAAAGCGCGGTTGGCCGGCCTGCTGTCCGCGGGTTCCGGACACCCTTCCCCCTCCGGGTACCCCCGCCTCGTCCGGAAGCACCCCCGCCGCCAGTTCGGCCATGAGGCTCTCGCTCGACTGGAGCAGCACCGTACCCGCCCCCACGAACTCGAACTGGTGCTCCTCCCCGGAGACCGGCCCGAGGCCCGTCATCGAACGCAGCCCGCCCAGTACGCCGGTCAGGTACCCGTGGTCGTAGTGATGGCACGGGGACGGGCAGTCGGCCCAGCCGACCAGCGCCTGCGGGTCCACCCGGATCGGGGGTTCCATGAACACCACCGGCCCGTTGGACGCGGCCACGAACTTCCCGGTCCCGATGAGGGTCAGGAAGCCGGGCACGATCGACTGCTTCAGCGCGAGACTTGGCTGAAAAGCGAGCAGATTGCCGGAGCGAATGGTCAGATTGCCGTCGTCCAGGTCGAAGGAGTTGACATCGAAGGCCCGGTCGGCGAGCAGCATCCGGCCCGATCCCTCGGCCACCACCCAGTCGCTCGCGTGCAGAGGCGAATGGAACGACGTACGGGTCAGCAGGTCCAGCGCGCCGTGCCCGATGCCGTTGAACCCGATCGACCCGTAGTAGGCGATCATCTTCCCCTTCTGCAGGAACCACTGGCTCCCCTTGAGCTCCACGCAGAAGGTGTACGGGTTCACGTTGTCGTCGGCCGGCAGGGTCGACGGGTCGTGGACCACCGGCCCCGAGCCGGGCGTTCCGTACGCGCTCACAGCTTCTCCTCCGAGGCCTGGACGTACACCGTGCCGTTGCCGCTCAACTCCAGCTGGAAGCCCTCGCCGGAGCCGCGTCCCACCATCTCGCGCCAGCCCAGCGCGGTGGACAGCTTGTTGCGGATGTCGCCGTGGTGGGCGACGTAGGCCTGCGGGTCGACGTGGACGGGGCGCTGCGGGGTGACCGGCACCTCGAAGACGCCGCCGTGCGCCATCACCGCCACCGAGCCGTGTCCCTGGAGGGTCGTCGTGAACAGTCCCTGGCCCGTCGCCTGGCCCCGCACCAGACCCATGACCCCGCCCTGCGAGCCCATGAACATCGTGCCCTGCTGGAGCGTGCCCTCGAAGGCGAGCAGGCGGTCCGCCTCCACGTACAGCGTGTCGCCCGTCATCTCGATCACGTGCACATGGTGGCCGCCGTGCCCGAAGAGCACCGTTCCGTTGCCCTCCACGGTCATCAGCGGGGTCGCCTCGCCCGCCACCCGGCGCCCGATCATCGACATCAGGCCGCCCTGACCGCCCTGGATGTTGGGCGTGAACGCCACGTCGCCCCGGTAGGCGAGCATCGCGCCGCGCTGACTGAACAGGCGCCGGCCGGGCACGACCGGCGCCTCGACCATCTTCGAGTTGATCTCCCGGAAGGTCATCTCACAGGTCCCCCGCGATCGTGTTCCGCTCGCTCGGCTGGACGTACACCAGCCCGTCACCCTCGAACCGGATCTGGAAGGCCTCCCCGCCGCCCTCCCCGAGGAACGTGCGGAAGGTCACCCCGGACTGGAAGGACTGCCGGACGTTCCCCTGGTGCGCGACATAGGCGCCGGGGTCGACGATCAGCGGGTACTGCGGGCTGACCCGGAGCACCACCGCCGGCCCGTCCGACATGATCGCCGCCTGCCCGTGCCCCTCGACCGTGGTCGTGAACAGTCCGTTGCCCTGCGAGGCGCCGCGCAGCCCGGTGAACGTCGTCCCGGTGCGCAGCCCCGCGTCCGTCGCGAGCAGGTTGCTCGACTCGACGTACAGCTTGTCCCCCTGGAGCGTGACCAGATTGATCTCGGCCGCCCGGTCCGCGAACCAGCACGTTCCCTGCCCCCGCACCTCCATCACCGTCATCTGCTCGCCGGTGAGCCGCCGGGTCACCATGCCGCGCAGCCCCTCGCCGCCCCCGGTCAGCCTCTTGAAGGCCATCTGCCCGTCGTACGCGACCATCGAGCCGTTCTTCGCCTTCACGGCGTCCCCGGTCATGTCGACGGCCAGCACCCTGCTGTCTTGAAGTCGGAACATCGCCACGGAGCGAAGGTAGCGGCGGACGGCGGAGCCCGACAGGGTCCGCGGGAGGACAACGACCCTGATTCACACCCTTACGGGACGACGGCGCCCACCCCCTGCCCGGACCCGCCCTCCGGGTTTGCCACAATGGACGAACGTTTGTGCTCGCATTCACAAGCCGGCCCGCGACACCCCAGCGGCCCGCCGGTCCGTCTCCCATCGAAGGTGACCTGTGGACATCAAGACCGCCACCGCCCTCCGCCGCCTCCGCCTGGTCTCCGCCCCCGAGGCGGTCTCCTTCCTCCTGCTGCTGGTCTGCTCGGTCCTGAAGCGGACCACGGACTTCAACGCGGTGCCCGTGATGGGCGCGGTCCACGGCATCCTGTTCATCCTGTACGTGATCTTCTGGGCCGACGCCTGGAACCGCGCCAAGTGGCCGCTGGGCACCGCGGCCCTCTACTTCGTCCTCTCGGTCCTGCCCACCGGCGGCTTCTTCGCCGAGCGCAGGCTCAAGCGCGAGGCCGAGGACGCGGTGATCGCCTCCCGCGCCCGCCGCGAAGGGATCGTGAAGGCATGATCGTCGCCTTTTCCGTGACTCCGCTGGGCGTCGGCGAGGACGTGGGGGAGTACGTCGCCGACGCCGTCCGGGTCGTCCGCGAGTCCGGCCTGCCCAACCGCACCGACGCGATGTTCACCTCAGTGGAGGGGGAGTGGGACCAGGTCATGGACGTCGTCAAGCGCGCCGTCGCCGCGGTGGAGGCACGCGCGCCGCGCGTCTCCCTGGTCCTCAAGGCGGACATCCGCCCCGGCGTGACGGACGGCCTCACCGCCAAGGTGGAACGGGTCGAGAGGCATCTCGCCCAGGACGCCCGGCCGGCGCGGTAGGCACCCGGCGGCGCGTCCGGGAGTCACCCGTCCCGCGCCGCGCGGCCCTCATCCGCCGGAGACCAGTGCCATCCCCAGCGGTGTGCGTTCGTACAGCACCTGGTGCCCGTACCGGCGGGACGTGAGCAGGCCCGCGTCCCGCAGCACCGTCAGATGCGCCGACACCGACGACGGAGCAAGACCCAGCCGGTGGGCCAGAGCCGTCGTCGTCGCCGGATCGCTCAGCGCGGCCAGGACCCCGGCCCGCCCCCGCCCAAGGAGCCGCACCAGGGGCTCGCCGCCCTCCGTGCCCGGCCGCGCCCACAGGCCCGCGAGCCCCCGCGCCGGATACACCAGCGTGGGCTGCCAGGGCGGGTCGAAGCCGCTGATCACGTCCGGCCAGGAGAACACGCTCGGCATCAGGACCAGCCCCCGCCCGTCGAGGTCGCGCCCGTGCTCGCCCGGCCAGTCGATCGTCAGCGTCCGCCCGTCCCAGGACAGCCGCCGGTCCAGCTCCGGCAGCAGCGCCCCCAGGCCCACCTCGGCCAGCCGCCGCGAGTGGAAGGCCACATCCGCCTCGAGCAGCGCCCGCAGCCGCGGCCACTCCGGCTCGATCAGCGCACGCCACGCGGCCTCCATCAGATCGGCCAGCTCCCGCACCGCGCGCCCCGGATCGGCGAGCATCGCCCGCCCCCGCGACGACTCCGGCGCACCCGGCGTATCGGCGAGCGCCCGCGCCAGGTCGTCCCGCGCCGCCCCGGGGTCCGCCGCGCGCACCTGGGCGATCTCGTCCTCGAACACGGCCGCGGGCCCGATCGGCGGCGGTCCGAGGAAGTCGGGGCTGTGCCCGCGCCTGGGCATGAGCAGCCACAGCGGGGCGAGGTCCAGCCCCCGCGCGGCCTCCCGGATGCGGCGCAGCCAGTACGGGTGGTACCCGTGCCGGTCCGGCCGCCGCAGCGTCCGCACCGCCTCCTGCGTCTCCCACAGAGGCGACACCGCGAACCGGCACCGCAGGAGGTCGTCACCGCCGAAGTGCAGACGGAACGGCACGGCACCCCCAGGAAAGACGCGGCAGACGGCGAAGATTCGGCAGTGGCCGAAACTCTACGCCGACCGCCCCTCCCACCGGCACGCTGCCGCCCATGCAGCAGCAAGCTCCCGAGCCCACCCCGACCCCGCAGGCCCCGGACCGGCCCGCACCCGCACCCACGCCCGCCCCCGCCCCCGTGCCCATGGCCGAACCGGCGGCCGGCTACGCCCGGGTCTTCGCGGTACCCGAGTTCCGGGCGGTCTTCGCCGCCCACGCCCTCTCCCTGCTCGGCGTGATGGTCAGCGAGATCGCCCTGTCGGTCCTCGTCTACGACCTCACCGGCTCGCCCCTGATGAGCGCCCTCACCTTCGCGCTCGGCCTCATGCCCTACGTCATCGGCGGCACCCTCCTCAGCGGTATCGCCGACCGCTTCCCGGCCCGCCGCGTGCTCGTCGTCTGCGACCTGGTGTGCGCGGCCTGCGTGGCGCCGATGGTGGTGCCCGGAGCCCACATCGGCGTCCTGCTCGCGCTGCGCTGCGCCGTCGCCGTGGTGTCACCGGTGTTCCAGGGAACGCGGATGGCCAGCCTCACGGACATCCTCGGCGACGGCGAGCTGTTCGTCCTCGGCCGCTCCCTGCTGCGGATCGTCTCGCAGAGCGCGCTGCTCGCCGGCTTCGGCCTCGGCGGCCTGCTGCTCACCGTGGTCAGCCCCCGGCACGCCCTGCTGATCACCGTCGTCACCTTCCTCGCCTCCGCCGCCCTGCTCCGCCTCGGCACCCGGCACCGCCCCGCCCGGACCGGGCAGCCCGGCGCCCTGGTGGGCGACTCGCTGCGCGGTGCCCGGCTGGTGCTCGCCGACCGCCGGGTCCGCGTACTGCTCCTGCTGTTCTGGGTGCCGCCGATGTTCGCGGTCGTGCCGGAGGCCCTGGCGGCCCCGTACGCCGACGCGCTCGGGGCCGGCTCCGTCGGCCTTGGGCTGCTGATGTGCGGGCTGCCCGTCGGCACGATCGCGAGCGAGCTGTACGCCGGCTCCCGGCTGCGGCCGGCCGTCCGGGAGCGGATCGCCCTGCCGCTGGTCTGCCTGACCCTGCTGCCCTACCTCGGCTACGCCCTGCGCCCCGGCCTCGCCGTCTCCCTGGTCCTGCTGGTGCTCTCGGGCGCCGGGTCGGCGTACACGCTCGGCCTCGACCAGTGGTTCGTGCGGGCGGTGCCCGGGGAACTGCGAGGCCGGGCCATGACCCTGCTGACCGCCGGACTCATGACGATCCAGGGCGTGGGCATGGCGCTGGCCGGGGTCGCGGCGGAGTTCGCCGGAGTGACGGCGACCGTCGCGGGGGCCGGAGTCCTGGGGACGGTGTGCTGCGTGGGGCTGGCGGTGGCCGCCCGCCGGACCGAAGGCTGAGACGGGGCTGATCCGCATATGACCCCCGGGTAGGGTCTGGTGACGTGCCGAAGCCCCTCAGTCTTCCTTTCGACCCCATCGCCCGTGCCGACGAGCTCTGGAAGCAGCGCTGGGGAAGCGTGCCGTCCATGGCCGCGATCACCTCGATCATGCGCGCCCACCAGATCCTGCTCGCCGAGGTCGACGCGGTGGTCAAGCCGTACGGGCTGACCTTCGCGCGCTACGAGGCCCTGGTGCTGCTCACCTTCTCCAAGGCCGGCGAACTGCCGATGTCCAAGATCGGTGAGCGTCTGATGGTGCACCCCACGTCCGTGACGAACACCGTGGACCGGCTGGTCAAGTCCGGCCTCGTCGCCCGGCGCCCCAACCCCAACGACGGGCGCGGCACGCTCGCCGTCATCACCGACAAGGGCCGCGAGGTCGTCGACTCGGCCACCCGCGACCTGATGGCGATGGAGTTCGGCCTCGGGGCCTACGACGCCGAGGAGTGCGGCGAGATCTTCGCGATGCTGCGCCCGCTGCGGATCGCCGCGCACGACTTCGACGAGGACTGACGTGCACGGCTGCCCCCAGGACTGAGGGGCCGGGCCACGGGGTCGCCGCGTCACGGCCACCCGGGGCAAGATCTCCCGGAACGGGTGGTTACGCTCGTCCCCATGAAAAAGAGCGTGCTGACCCGCTACCGGGTCATGGCCTACGTCACCGGTGTGCTGCTGGTCCTGCTGACTCTCGGCGTGATCGCCAAGTACCTGTTCAAGATGGACGGCGCGGCGGGCTTCACGAGCGTCGTCGGCATCGCGCACGGCTGGCTGTACGTCGTGTACCTCGTGTTCGCGTTCGACCTGGGTTCCAAGGCCAAGTGGCCGGTCGCCAAGCAGCTGTGGGTGCTCCTCGCGGGCACCATCCCGACCGCCGCCTTCTTCGTCGAGCGCAGGGTCAGCCGCGAGCTGGAGTCCCGGCTCGCCGCGCAGGACGAGGCCCCCGCGGTCGCCGAGGCGTAGGCACGCGCCACCGCCGTACGGAACACGTACGGCGGTCAGCCGTCGACATTTACTTGGACGTCCTAGTAAATTCGAGGGTATGGACGCTGACGCCATTGAGGAGGGCCGCCACCGCTGGCAGGCCCGGTACGACGCCGCACGCAAGCGCGAGGCGGACTTCACCACGCTCTCGGGCGACCCCGTGGAGCCGGTGTACGGTCCCCGACCGGGAGACACGTACGAGGGATTCGAGCGGATCGGCTGGCCGGGGGAGTACCCCTTCACCCGTGGCCTGTACCCGACCGGCTACCGGGGGCGTACGTGGACGATCCGGCAGTTCGCCGGGTTCGGCAACGCCGAGCAGACCAACGAGCGCTACAAGATGATCCTCGGCAACGGCGGAGGCGGGCTCTCGGTCGCCTTCGACATGCCGACGCTCATGGGCCGCGACTCCGACGACCCCCGTGCGCTGGGCGAGGTCGGCCACTGCGGCGTGGCCATCGACTCGGCGGCCGACATGGAGGTGCTGTTCAAGGACATCCCGCTCGGTGACGTCACCACGTCGATGACGATCAGCGGGCCGGCCGTCCCCGTCTTCTGCATGTACCTGGTCGCCGCGGAACGGCAGGGCGTGGACGCCTCCGTTCTCAACGGCACGCTGCAGACGGACATCTTCAAGGAGTACATCGCGCAGAAGGAGTGGCTCTTCCAGCCCGAGCCGCATCTGCGCCTCATCGGCGACCTGATGGAGCACTGTGCGGCCAGGATCCCCGCGTACAAGCCGCTGTCGGTCTCCGGCTACCACATCCGCGAGGCCGGGGCGACGGCCGCGCAGGAGCTGGCGTACACGCTCGCCGACGGCTTCGGGTACGTCGAGCTGGGTCTGAGCCGCGGCCTCGACGTCGACGTCTTCGCGCCCGGCCTGTCCTTCTTCTTCGACGCGCACCTCGACTTCTTCGAGGAGATCGCCAAGTTCCGCGCCGCGCGTCGCATCTGGGCCCGGTGGATGCGGGACGTCTACGGCGCCAGGACCGACAAGGCGCAGTGGCTGCGCTTCCACACGCAGACCGCCGGGGTCTCGCTGACCGCCCAGCAGCCGTACAACAACGTCGTGCGTACGGCCGTCGAGGCGCTCGCGGCGGTGCTCGGCGGCACCAACTCGCTGCACACCAACGCGCTCGACGAGACGCTCGCGCTGCCGAGCGAGCAGGCCGCGGAGATCGCGCTGCGCACCCAGCAGGTGCTGATGGAGGAGACCGGGGTCGCCAACGTCGCCGATCCGCTGGGCGGTTCGTGGTACATCGAGCAGCTGACGGACCGGATCGAGGCGGACGCCGAGAAGATCTTCGAGCAGATCAAGGAGCGGGGGCTGCGGGCGCACCCCGACGGGCAGCACCCGATCGGGCCGATCACGTCCGGCATCCTGCGGGGCATCGAGGACGGGTGGTTCACCGGAGAGATCGCCGAGTCGGCGTTCCGGTACCAGCGGTCGCTTGAGAAGGGCGACAAGAGGGTCGTCGGCGTCAACGTCCACACCGGCTCGGTCACCGGCGACCTGGAGATCCTGCGGGTCAGCCACGAGGTGGAGCGGGAGCAGGTGCGCGTGCTCGGGGAGCGCAGGGCCGGACGGGACGAGAGCGTCGTCCGCTCCGCGCTGGACGCGATGCTGGCGGCCGCGCGGTCCGGCGCCAACATGATCGAGCCGATGCTCGACGCCGTGCGCGCCGAGGCCACGCTGGGCGAGATCTGCGGGGTGCTGCGGGACGAGTGGGGCGTGTACACGGAGCCCCCGGGGTTCTGACGGCCCGGCGCCGGGGCGGTCCCTTCCGTCCCGGCGCCCTCGTCAACCGCTCGCCGCCAGCCCGGTCAGAAGGACCCGGGTGAAACCGCGCACCCATTCCTCGTCCGCCGGTTCGGCGCTGACCAGGGTGCGGTGCACCACGGCGCCCGCGACGATGTCGAAGATCAGGCCGGCCGTGCGGGCGGCCTCCTCCGGGTCCGGCTCCGGGGGGAGTTCGCCCCGGTCCTGGGCGCGGGCGCGGCCCTCCAGGACCAGGCGTTTCTGGCGGTCCACGATCGAGGTGCGGATGCGTTCGCGCAGCGCCTCGTCGCGCGTCGACTCGGCGACCACGGCCATCAGGCCGCTCCTGGCCTCGGGCCGGGCCAGGATCTCCGCGAACTGGAGGACCACACCCTCGATGTCGGCGGCGAGGCTGCCGCGGTCGGGGAGGCGGAGTTCGTCGAAGAGTTCGGCGACGGCGTCGACCACGAGTTCGTTCTTGCCCGCCCAGCGGCGGTACAGCGTCGTCTTCGCGACCCCGGCCCGGGTGGCCACGTCCCCCAGGGTGAGCCGGGACCAGCCCAGCTCCACCAGCGCCGCCCGGGTGGCGGCCAGGATCGCCGCGTCGGCGGCGGCGCTGCGCGGCCGGCCGGCGCGGGCGGCGGAGGTGCGGCTCTGCATCCCCTGACCATAACCGGACCGAAAACGAGTGGTTCCTGTCCGGTCGTGAGAGAGATCACCGGGCCGCGCTTTCGTTCGGGCGTCCGCGGCCATTACGCTACGGGTCGTAGCGAAACGCGGGCGCGAGCCCGCGCCCGAGCGATGACCACAGGGTGCCGGGTGGGGACCGGGCGCCCGGCGCGGTACGGCTTTCCCGGCGGTTTTCACTCAGGCGGGCAGAACGGGGGAGGATAGGCGCATGCAGCCACGGAACATGTCCATGAGCGGAGTCGTCGACCTCGCCGCGGTGAAGGCGGCCCAGGAGGCTAAGGCGAAGGCGGAGCAGGCGCGCGCCCAGGCGGCCAGGGAGGGCGGCGCGGGGGCGGTCTCCCCGGCCGATCTCGTGATCGACGTCGACGAGGCCACTTTCGAGAGCGATGTCCTCCAGCGGTCGGCGGAGGTGCCCGTCGTCATCGACTTCTGGGCCGAGTGGTGTCAGCCCTGCAAGCAGCTGAGCCCGGTCCTGGAGCGACTGGCCGTCGAGTACAACGGGCGCTTCCTCCTCGCCAAGATCGACGTCGACGCCAACCAGATGCTGATGCAGCAGTTCGGCATCCAGGGGATCCCCGCGGTCTTCGCGGTGGTCGCGGGTCAGGCCCTGCCCCTTTTCCAGGGAGCGGCGGGCGAGGAGCAGATCCGGCAGACGCTGGACCAGCTGGTGCAGGTCGCCGAGCAGCGGTTCGGGCTGACCGGTCTGACCGTCGACCCGGACGCCGAGGCGGGCGCGCAGACGGCCCCTCAGGTCCCGGTCGGCCCGTACGACGCGCTGCTGAACGCGGCCTCGCAGGCGCTGGACGCCGGCGACCTGGGCGGCGCGGTCCAGGCGTACAAGAACGTGCTGGCCGACGACCCGGCCAACCCCGAGGCCAAACTCGGCCTGGTGCAGGCCGAGTTGCTCCAGCGGGTGCAGGGTCTCGACCCGCAGCGGGTGCGCAAGGACGCGGCCGAGAAGCCCGCCGACGTGCAGGCGCAGATCGTCGCCGCCGACCTGGATCTGGTGGGCGGTCATGTGGAGGACGCCTTCGGCCGGCTCATCGACACCGTGCGGCGCACCGCCGGTGAGGACCGGGACGCGGCGCGGCTGAGGCTGCTGGAACTCTTCGAGGTCGTCGGGCCCGAGGATCCGCGAGTCACGGGGGCGCGCCGGGCGTTGGCGCGGGCGCTTTTCTGATCCGGGTCAACCCTCCCGGGCCGACCGGTCGTTAAACACCGGCCTGTGATGCCCGAGTGAAAGATTGGCCGAGGAGTCGTCAGGGCGGCCGCGCTTTACCAAAACTTGGTCAACGCGGCCGCTGTTACTGGCAGTAAATCGACGGTGTGGTTCCGCCTGGTTCCGTCCGGGCATCCGCCGTTTTGTTCTCCCCTTTGTTAGCACCGAGTGTCGCCGTTCGGGGCCGGTGAGTCGCACCCCGGTCATACCGCCGTTACCAGCGAGTAACGAACCCCCTTGTGCGGGCGGCGAGAATGCACCACGATCGGCGACGCTCGGTCCATCCCCGTACCCCCGGCAGCCGGCCGGGTCCTGGGGTGCCTGGGTCCCCACCGAGCAGGGCCGGCGGCAGAGACGCCGTCCCTTTGGGCAGGGGGGTCTTCGCCGGCTGGCGAAGCCTGTCCAGCAAGGTTGTGCGTGATGCGTGTCAGGCGCGACCAGTGGTTGTCGCTCGGGGGTGATCGCCGGTGATTCGGGCGCGGTTGGCGCCACCGAGCGCGGGCGCTCTCCTTCCCGAGGACGTAGCACTTCTCCCATCCCTGCCCGGCCGAGCCGCCGGCCGGTGGTGAGCCGGGCCAGGAGATGTACGTCCGAGAAGGAGGAATTATGGAGTCCCAGGTGCGTGGCGGGACGAGATGGAAGCGGTTCGCTGTGGTCATGGTGCCCAGCGTGGCCGCGACGGCGGCGATAGGCGTGGCCCTGGCTCAGGGTGCCCTCGCCGCGTCGTTCAGCGTGTCGGGTCAGTCGTTCAAGGTGTCGGCCGACAAACTGGAAGGTGAGGGGTTCTCTCAGTACGGGGCGATCGACAAGGGGTACACCCTCGAGGGCAAGGAGACGGTGCACCCGGTCGCGGTCTCGGCGTTCAGGGACGCCAAGATCACGAATCTTTGCCAGTCCGTGGTCACCCCGAACGTTCCGGTCTTCGGTTCGGTGAGCCTCATCCTCAAGGCCGGCGGCGGCAAGACCCCGGTCAAGGCCCACAACATCTATATCGACGTCGCCGACCTGCAGGCCGACGCCACGTTCAACAACATCGACATCGGTGTTGCGGCCCAGGACGCCGGCAAGGGTCCGGGCATGAAGGGCGGCAACGAGCTGTCCAACCCCTTCGGGTTCGCCCAGCAGGCCGAGACGGCCACGCTGATCGACGTGAAGCAGACGGCGTGGGCGACCACCGCCGGAACCTTCGAGCTGAGCGGCCTGAAGATGTCGTTGTCGACGAAGGCCAAGGAGTGCTACTAGGCACTCGGTGACGGGCGGGGGAGCCGACGGCGCCCCCGCCCGTTCCACCTTCCACCCGCTCTTCACACACCCCCCACACCGACCAGCACCACCCTCATCACAGCAACGCCGCACCAGGGAGCTGTTTTCCATGAGCGCCGAGACTCCTGCCGCAGCCGGCCAGTTCACCCGCCGGAGGCTGCAGTTCCGCGCCTGGCGGGGCACACGTCCGTTCTGGGCAGGCCTGTTCGTCCTGCTCGGCGGCCTTCCGATCATGTACTTCCCGTATGCCCACCTCCAGTTGGGTCATCTGACGCTGGCGATGGCGACCACCGCGGGAGCCGGTTCCCTGATCATCGGCGTGCTGCTCGTCGTCCTGGGCATCAGCCTCTGGTTCCAGAAGCACATCAGGGTCTTCGCGGGTGTCGCGGCGATCCTGCTGGCGCTGGTGTCCATCCCCGTGTCCAACTTCGGCGGCTTCGTCCTCGGCTTCCTGCTCGCGCTCATCGGCGGCGCGATGGCCGTGTCGTGGGCGGAGGGTGTGCCGCCCGCGCCGGAGGACGCCGAACGGGACGGCCCGGTACGGGGCGGAGCCCCCGAGGCCGCGCCCGGCCCGGCGGAGGACGGCGCGGTACCGCCCGGGCCTGTGGTGGACCCGATGAGCAAGGAGGGCCCCTCCCAGGGCTTCGAGGCACTGGGGGAGAACGACCTGTCAGGAACGAGCCCGGCCAACGGGGCGAACGGGAGGCGAAGTGCCGGCTGACGAGGTGACTCACGGGACGGGAGTGGAGGAGTCCCGTGGGAGAACCGGGCCGCGCCACGCGGCACCCAAGAAGCCGCTGTTCACCAGGTTCCACATGCCGGCCGGCAAGGCGATGGCCATGGCGGCGATGCCGACGGCGGTCCTCATGGGCATGGGCTTCACGTCCACGCACGCCGTCGCCGACAACAACGCGTCGGCGCCGTCCGCCAAGAGCCTGACGGCCGATGAGTACAAGGACTGTGTCGCGGCGCTGGACGGCTCGCAGGACGAGGCCTCGGCCTCGCCGACACCGTCCGCCTCCGCGAGCGCCGGTGACGCCGCTGAGGACGGCGAGGGCGGCGAGGGCGCCACCGCGAAGCCGGCCCCCTCGGCCACGTCCGCCACGGACCAGGCGGGCGAGGACGGCCAGGGGGACCAGAACGGTCAGAAGGACGAGGGCTCCTCGCACACGCCCTCCTCGCCGGACACGGCCTCCGGCGGCAAGACCGCGCCCGAGCCGGCCCCCACCGCCTCGCAGAGCAAGCCGGACGGTTCGGCGTCCGGGGGCGGCGGCCTGCTGGGGACCGTCGGGGACGCGCTCGGAGGCCTCCTCGCCGGCGCCAAGCCGGGCTCAGGGAACTCCGGGGGCACCGAGGACTCCGGGGCCGCGCCGTCCGCCTCCGCCACGCCTTCGGCGGGCGGGACCAAGGACGCCGGCGACGGCGCCTCCGACCCGGTCGAGGACACCGCCGGGAAGGTCGCCGACACGGTCAAGGACACGGTCAAGGGCACCGTGAAGGAGACCGTGAAGGAGACCGTGAAGGAGACCGTGAAGGACACGGCCGGCACGGTGTCCGGGACGGCCGGGGAGGCCGGGAAGGCCGTCGAGGACGTCAAGGAGGCGGCCGGAGAGGCGGCCGACGCGGCGACGGCCACGCCGAACCCGTCGGCGAGTTCCACGACGGACCCGGAGAAGTGCCCGGCCGCCACCGACGCCGAGGGCGGCGTGGACAACGCCGTGCTCCTGGCCGACGACCCCTGGTACCTGGACGCCAGTTCGCTGCTGCTGAAGGGCGCCGACTACCAGGGCGTCGTGGAGGTGCGCACGGCGAGCGGACACGTCAAGAAGGTGCTGAAGTACGTCATTTCGGATGGCACCGACATCGGCGACCTGCACCAGACGGTGAAGGACACCGGGATCGGCAAGACCTACCACGTGCAGGCCGCCAAGGGCTCCACGTCCACGATCCGCAACGGCAACACGGTGATGTACACCGAGAGCATCTCCGGCAACCTGTTCGGTCTGATCCCGGTCACCTTCAGCCCGAAGAGCCCTCCGCCGCTGAACATCCCGCTGATCTACTTCACCAAGGTCAAAGTGGTCCAGGCCGCTCAGTTCGGCGGCGACCTGCACGTCCCCGGTATGCACCTGTACACCACCGACTGACCGGCCGCGGGCCCGTCCGGGAGCCGCAACACCACTGAGGGCGCCCCCTGTTCGCAGGGAGCGCCCTCAGTCGTGTGCCGGTCGGCCGAGCGGCCGTGCGCGCGGTCAGTCGCGGGTGCCGCCGCCCAGGTGGTGGACGCGGACCATGTTGGTGGTGCCGGGGACGCCGGGGGGCGAGCCGGCGGTGATGATGACCGTGTCGCCGGGGGCGAAGCGGTTGAGCTTCACCAGCTCCTGGTCGACCAGGTCGACCATCTCGTCGGTGCTGTTGACGAACGGCACCACGTGCGGCTCCACGCCCCAGCTGAGCGCGAGCTGGTTGCGGGTGGACTCGTCGGTGGTGAAGGCCAGGATCGGCTGGCAGGCGCGGTAGCGGGACAGCCGGCGCGCGGTGTCGCCGGACTGGGTGAAGCCCACCAGGCCCTTGGCGCCCAGGAAGTCGGCGATCTCGCAGGCGGCGCGGGCCACCGAACCGCCCTGCGTGCGCGGCTTCTTGCCCGGCACCAGCGGCTGCAGTCCCTTGCCGAGCAGCTCCTCCTCGGCCGCCTTGACGATCTTCGACATCGTCTTGACGGTCTCGACCGGGTAGGCACCCACGCTCGACTCGGCCGACAGCATGACCGCGTCGGCCCCGTCCAGGATCGCGTTGGCCACGTCGGAGGCCTCGGCGCGGGTCGGACGGGAGTTGGTGATCATCGACTCCATCATCTGGGTCGCCACGATCACCGGCTTGGCGTTGCGCCGGCACAGCTCGATCAGGCGCTTCTGCACCATGGGGACCTTCTCGAGCGGGTACTCGACGGCCAGGTCGCCGCGGGCGACCATCACACCGTCGAACGCCATCACGACGTCCTGCATGTTCTCCACCGCCTGCGGCTTCTCCACCTTGGCGATGACGGGGACGCGGCGGCCCTCCTCGTCCATGACCCGGTGGACGTCGGAGACGTCCTTGGCGTCGCGGACGAAGGACAGGGCGACCATGTCGCAGCCCATGCGGAGCGCGAAGCGCAGGTCCTCGATGTCCTTCTCGGACAGCGCGGGCACGTTCACCGCGGCGCCGGGCAGGTTGATGCCCTTGTGGTCGGAGATGACGCCGCCCTCGATGACGATCGTCTTCACCCGCGGGCCCTCGACGTCCACGACCTTCAGCTCGACGTTGCCGTCGTTGATGAGCACCTGGTCGCCGCGCGAGACGTCGGCCGGCAGCCCCTTGTACGTCGTACCGCAGATGTGCTTGTCGCCCGGGACGTCCTCGGTGGTGATGGTGAACTCGTCACCGCGCTCGAGCTCCACCGGACCCTCGGCGAAGGTCTCCAGCCGGATCTTCGGGCCCTGGAGGTCGGCGAGGACGGCGATGGCCCGGCCGGTCTCCTTGGCCGCGGCGCGGACCCGGTCGTACCGTGCCTGGTGCTCGGCGTGCGTTCCGTGGCTGAAGTTGAACCGGGCCACGTTCATGCCCGCGTCGATCATGGCGACGAGCATCTCGTGGGAGTCGACCGCTGGGCCGAGAGTACAGACGATTTTCGAACGGCGCATGGGGCGATCCTATCGGTTTGTTTCGCTCCGGAATATTCCGTCTGATGGAAGATACAAATGGGCGCCTCGGCGCTCAGTCGAGTGCCGGCCGGAATTTCGCGGACGTGCTCAGGCGTCCTTTCCGACCAGTGCGTAAGTCTGGGTGGCGATCTCCATTTCCTCGTCCGTGGGAACCACGGCCACGGCGACCCGCGCGCCCTCGGGCGAGATCAGCCGCGCCTCGTCGCCGCGTACGGCGTTCCGGTCGCGGTCCACCGCCAGGCCCAGGCCCTCCAGGCCCGCGAGGGCGGCCTCGCGCACAAAGGCCGCGTTCTCGCCGACCCCGGCCGTGAAGGCGACCGCGTCCACCGTGCCGAGTACCGCGTAATAGGCACCCACGTACTTCTTCAGCCGGTGGATGTAGATCTCGAACGCGAGTCGTGCGTCGTCGTCGCCCTCCTCCATCCGGCGCTGAATCTCCCGCATGTCGTTGTCGCCGCACAGACCGAACAAACCACTCCTCTTGTTGAGGAGAGTGTCGACCTCGTCCATGGACATTCCGCCGACTCGCTGCAAATGGAAGATGACGGCCGGGTCGAGGTCACCGGAACGCGTTCCCATCACCAGCCCCTCCAGCGGGGTGAGCCCCATGGAGGTGTCCACGCACCGGCCGCCACGGACCGCCGAGGCCGACGCGCCGTTGCCCAGGTGCAGCACGATGACGTTGACGTCCTCGGGCGCCCTGCCCAGCAGCTCGGCGGTCGCCCGGGAGACGTAGGCGTGCGAGGTGCCGTGGAAGCCGTAGCGCCGCACCCGGTGCCGGTCGGCGGTCCTCGTGTCGATCGCGTAGCGGGCCGCGGACTCCGGCATGGTCGTGTGGAACGCCGTGTCGAAGACGGCGACCTGCGGCAGGTCGGGGCGCAGCGCCATGGCCGTGCGGATGCCGGTGAGGTTGGCCGGGTTGTGCAGCGGCGCCACCGGGATCAGCCGCTCGATCTCGGTGAGCACGGCGGAGTCGATGACGGTGGGCTCGGTGAAGAACATGCCGCCGTGCACCACCCGGTGCCCGATCGCGGCCAGTTCGGGGGAGTCCAGGCCGAGCCCGTCCCTGGCCAGTTCCTCCGCGACCGCCTTCAGCGCGGCGTCGTGGTCGGCGATCGGGCCGCTCTGCTCGCGGCCGGCCTCCGTGGCCAGGCAGGTGTGCTTGAGCCGGGAGGTCTGCTCGCCGATGCGCTCCACCAGGCCGACGGCGAGCCGGGTCGCGTCGCGCATGTCGAGCAGCTGGTACTTCAGCGACGAGGAGCCGGAGTTGAGGACGAGGACGCGGGTCGCGGTCACGAGCGCTGGCGCTTTCTGGTCGGAGTTGTGGAGGTCTTGGGCCGCGCGCGCCGGGGCGGCGCCCCGGCGGACGCGGCCGGGGGAGGGTCAGTTGCCGGACGACTGGGCCTGGATCGCCGTGATGGCCGCGGTGGTGACGATGTCCGGCACCAGGGCGCCGCGGGACAGGTCGTTGATCGGCTTGCGCAGGCCCTGGAGGACCGGGCCGACCGCGACCGCGCCGGCCGAACGCTGCACGGCCTTGTAGGTGTTGTTGCCGGTGTTCAGGTCCGGGAAGATCAGCACGGTGGCCTGCCCCGCCACCTCCGAGCCGGGCAGCTTGGTGGCGGCCACCGAGGGTTCCACGGCCGCGTCGTACTGGATCGGCCCCTCGATCATCAGGTCCGGGCGGCGCAGCCGCACCAGCTCGGTCGCCTCGCGCACCTTGTCCACGTCGGCGCCCGAGCCGGAGTCGCCGGTGGAGTACGACAGCATGGCGATCCGCGGTTCCACCCCGAACCGGGCGGCGGTGGCCGCCGACTGGATGGCGATGTCGGCCAGTTGCTCGGCGTCCGGGACGGGGTTGACCGCGCAGTCGCCGTAGACGAGGACCTTGTCGGCCAGGCACATGAAGAACACCGAGGAGACGATCGAGGCGTCGCTGCGGGTCTTGATGATCTCGAACGCGGGCCGGATGGTCGCGGCCGTGGAGTGCACCGAGCCCGACACCATGCCGTCGGCCAGCCCCTCCTGCACCATGAGCGTGCCGAAGTAGTTCACGTCCGAGACGACGTCGTACGCCAGCTCCACCGTGACGCCCTTGTGGGCGCGCAGCGCCGCGTACCGCTCGGCGAAGGCGTCCCGCAGGTCGGAGGTGGCCGGGTCGATGAGCTGCGCGTCCCCGAGGTCGATGCCCAGGTCGGCGGCCTTCTTGCGGATCACCTCCGCCGGGCCGAGCAGCGTCAGGTCGCACACGCCCCGGCGCAGCAGCACCTCCGCCGCGCGCAGCACGCGCTCCTCGGTGCCCTCCGGCAGCACGACCCGGCGCCGGTCGTGGCGGGCCTGTTCGAGGAGCTGGTGCTCGAACATCATCGGGGTGACCCGGTCGCTGCTGGGCGCGGAGACCCGCTTGCTGAGGTCGGCGGTGTCGACGTACCGCTCGAACAGGCCGAGCGCGGTCTCCGCCTTGCGCGGGGTGGCCGCGTTGAGCTTGCCCTCCAGGGAGAACAGCCGCTCGGCGGTGAGGAAGCTGTTGCCGGACACCGAGACGACCGGGGTGCCCGGGGCGAGGCGGCCGGCCAGGGTGAGGATCTCCTGCCGCGGCGCCTCGTTCAGGGTGAGCAGCACGCCGGCTATCGGCGGGGTGCCGGCGCTGTGCGCGGCGAGCGAGCCGATGACCAGGTCGGCGCGGTCGCCGGGGGTGACCACCAGGCAGCCGGGGGTCAGCGCCTTGAGGAGGTTGGGCAGCATGGCGCCGCCGAAGACGAAGTCCAGGGCGTCGCGGGCCAGTCCGGAGTCGTCGCCGAGGAGCACCCGGCCGTCCAGGACCTGGGTGATCTGCGCGACCGTCGGCGCGGACAGGGCCGGCTCGTCGGGCACCACCCAGCAGGGCACCGGCAGCCGGCCGGCCAGCCGCTCGGCGATCTCGTCGCGGTCCTCGCGGGCCACCCGGTTGGTGACCATGGCCAGCACGTCGCAGCCGAGGCCGTCGTAGGCGCGGTAGGCGTTGCGGGTCTCGGCGAGGACCGACTCCGCGTTCTGTCTGCGGCCGCCCACGACCGGCAGGACGGAGGCCCCGAACTCGTTGGCGAGCCGGGCGTTGAGGGACAGCTCGTCCGGGAGCTGGGTGTCGGCGAAGTCGGTGCCGAGGACGAGCACCACGTCGTAGTCCCGGGCGACCAGGTGGAAGCGGTCGACGAGGGCGGACACCAGTTCGTCCGTGCCCTGCTCGGCCTGGAGGGCGGACGCCTCCTGGTAGTCCAGGCCGTAGACGGTCGCCGGGTCCTGGGGGAGCCGGTAGCGGGCGCGCAGCAGCTCGAAGAGGCGGTCGGGGCCGTCGTGGACGAGGGGACGGAAGACGCCCACCCGGTCCACCTGCCGGGTCAGCAGTTCCATGACTCCCAGCTCGACGACCTGCCGGCCGTCACCGCGGTCGATACCGGTCACGTACACGCTGCGGGTCACGCGGGCTCTCCGTTTCCTCGGGGGATCACTCGTCGGCCGGGGATGGCGTCCTGCAAAAAACGCCCACCGGGGTGAGCGGAATCCCCTTGACAGTACCCCTGCCGGTAGCTATGGCGCCCATCAGGCCATGGCCGTCCCCCGGACATGAAACAATCGGACGGGATCACCGGTGTCAACAGCGAGCAGGAGACACAGCAGCATGCGTATCGGAGTTCTCACGGCGGGCGGCGACTGTCCGGGACTGAACGCGGTGATCCGGTCGGTCGTCCACCGGGCGGCCACGACGTACGGCGACGAGGTCATCGGCTTCGAGGACGGCTACGCGGGCCTGCTCGACGGCCGTTACCGCACCCTGGACCTCAACGCGGTGGGCGGCATCCTCGCCCGCGGCGGCACCATCCTCGGCTCCTCCCGCCTGGAGCGCGACCGGCTCCGCGAGGCCTGCGAGAACGCCTCGGACATGATCCACCGGTTCGGCATCGACGCGCTGATCCCGATCGGCGGCGAGGGCACGCTGACCGCGGCGCGCATGCTGTCGGACGCCGGGCTGCCGGTGGTGGGCGTGCCGAAGACGATCGACAACGACATCTCCTCCACCGACCGCACCTTCGGCTTCGACACGGCCGTCGGCGTGGCCACCGAGGCCATGGACCGGCTGAAGACCACGGCCGAGTCCCACCAGCGCGTGATGGTCGTGGAGGTCATGGGCCGGCACGCGGGCTGGATCGCGCTGGAGTCCGGCATGGCGGCCGGCGCGCACGGCATCTGCCTGCCCGAGCGCCCCTTCGACCCGGCCGACCTGGTGAAGATGGTCGAGGAGCGGTTCGCCCGCGGCAAGAAGTTCGCGGTGGTCTGCGTCGCCGAGGGCGCCCACCCGGTCGAGGGCAGCATGGACTACGGCAAGGGCGAGATCGACAAGTTCGGCCACGAGCGCTTCCAGGGCATCGGCACGGCGCTGGCGTACGAGCTGGAGAGCCGGCTCGGCAAGGAGGCCAAGCCGGTCATCCTCGGCCACGTCCAGCGCGGCGGCGTGCCGACCGCCTACGACCGCGTCCTCGCCACCCGCTTCGGCTGGCACGCGGTGGAAGCCGCCCACCGCGGTGAGTTCGGCCACATGACCTCGCTGCGCGGCACCGACATCGTGATGGTCCCGCTGGCCCAGGCGGTGACCGAGCTGAAGACCGTCCCCAAGGACCGCATGGACGAGACGGAGTCCGTCTTTTAGCGGTCCAGGCGGTCCAGGCGGTCCAGGCGTTCCGGGAGCCGGTGGTCCGGGCGGGAAGTGCGGCTCCCTAGCGGTCCCCGCCGGACTCCCGTACCCACCGGTACACCAGTTCCGGCCTGCCCACCTGCCCGTACAGCGGGCTGCGTACGGCCCGGCCCGCGTCCACCAGGTGCTCCAGATAGCGCCGGGCGGTGATCCGGGAGATGCCGACCGTCCCGGCGACCCCCGCCGCGGTGAACCCTTCCTCCGCAGCGCGCAGCGCGTCCGTCACCCGCTGGAGTGTCGGCGCGCTGAGCCCCTTGGGGAGGGCCGCCGGGCTCGGTGCGCGCAGGGTCGCTATCGCGCGGTCCACCTCGTCCTGGCCGCCCACCTCCCCGACCGCCGCACGGAACTCGGCGTACCGCACGAGCCGGTCCCGGAGCGTGGCGAAGGTGAACGGTTTCAGGACGTACTGGACCACCCCCAGCGAGACCCCTTCGCGCACCACCGCGAGGTCCCGTGCCGAGGTCACCGCGATCACGTCCGCGTGGTGGCCGCCCGCCCGCAGCGACCGGGCCAGCTTCAGGCCGTGCACGTCCGGCAGATGGAGGTCGAGGAGCAGCAGGTCCACCGGGGTGCGCTCCAGGACCCGCCGGGCCTCGGCGCCCGTGTGCGCCGTGCCGACCGTGACGAATCCCGGCACCCGGCCCACGTACATCACGTGCGCGTCGGCCGCGACCGGGTCGTCCTCCACCACCAGGACGCGGATGGGCTGCGTCCCGCTCCCGGCGTCCGTCATGCCACGCCTCCGGGCAGGCCGCGCCCGGCCCCGGACCCGGCCCTGCCGGTCACGAGGTTCTCCGTCCCGTGGGTCAGGGGCAGGCGCGCCTCGAACACCGCGCCGCCTCCTTCGGCATCCGTCACCGTCAGCGTCCCCTCGTGCCGCCGTACCGCCTGCCGCACCAGCGCCAGGCCCAGTCCCCGCCCGCCCGGGCCCGTCGGCTTGGTGGAGAAGCCGTGCTGAAACACCCGGTCCGTGTGGGCCGGGTGCACGCCCGGCCCGTTGTCCGCGACCCGCAGCACCAGTTCGCCGTCCTCCGCGCACGCCGTGACCGTCACCCGTGCCGGCATGCCGCCCTGCGCCGCGTCCACCGCGTTGTCGACGAGGTTGCCGAGGATCGTCACCAGGTCCCGGGGCGGCAGGCTCCGCGGCAGCAGACCGTCGTCCAGGCCGCTGTCCGAGGACACCACCAGCTCCACGCCGCGCTCGTTGGCCTGGGCCGCCTTGCCGAGCAGCAGCGCGGCCAGCACCGGCTCGCTCACCGCCGTGACCACCTGGTCGGTCAGCGCCTGCGCCAGTTCCAGCTCCGCCGTCGCGAACTCCACGGCCTCCTCCGCCCGCCCCAGCTCGATCAGCGACACCACCGTGTGCAGCCGGTTGGCCGCCTCGTGCGCCTGGGAGCGCAGCGCCTGGCTGAAGCCGCGCTCCGAGTCCAGTTCGCCCATCAGCGACTGGAGTTCGGTGACGTCCCGCAGGGTCACCACCGTGCCCCGGCGCTGACCGCCCGACACCGGCGAGGTGTTGACCACCAGCACGCGCGCGTCGGTCAGGTGCACCTCGTCCACCCGCGGTTCGGACGCCAGCAGCGCGCCGGTCATCGGGGCCGGCAGGCCGAGGTCCGCCACCGACCGGCCCATCACGTCCTCCTGGCGTCCCACGCCCAGCAGTTCGCGCCCGCCGTCGTTGATGAGCGCCACCCGGTGCTGTGCGTCCAGCATCAGCAGACCCTCGCGCACCGCGTGCAGGGCGGCCTGGTGGTAGTCGTGCATCCGGCTGAGCTCCGCCGCGTTCATGCCGTGGGTGTGGCGGCGCAGACGCGCGTTGATGACGTACGTGGCGATCGCGCCGAGCGCGAGGATCCCGGCCGCGACCGAGAACAGGGCGATGACCTGTTCGCGTACCCGCTCGCTGATCGCCTCCACCTTGATGCCGGCGCTGACCAGACCGACCACGCGGCCGTGCTCCTCGACGGGGGTGACCGCGCGGACGGACGGGCCGAGGGTGCCGGTGTAGGTCTCGGTGAAGGACTCGCCGCGCTGGGCGCGGGAGATGTTGCCGAGGAAGGGCCGCCCGATCTGGTCCGGATCCGGGTGCGTCCAGCGGATGCCCCCCGGGGTCATGATCGTGACGAAGTCGACCCCGGTGTCCTGCTGGACCCTCAGCGCGTACGGCTGGAGTTCCGACGAGGGGTCGGAGGTCCGGATGGCCGTCAGGACCGAGGGGGCGTCGGCGATGGAGCGGGCCACCGCCGTGGTCTGCCGGCGGGCCGACTCCTCGGCCTGGCCCCGGTCGCTGAGGTAGCTGAACAGCGCGTACCCGGCCACGACGAGCGCCAGCAGCACGGCCTGCATGGCGAACAGCTGGCCCGCCAGGCTGCGGGGTCTGGGGAGGACGGGTATGCGCATGCCGCCAAGTCTGCCTCTTTCGTTCTGGCGTGAACCATGTGGCGTGAACTTAATGAACGGAAGCGTGACCCCCCTCACAGGACGGGAGATAGTCGCGGCATTCCCCCATGCCCGGACGTGAGCCGCACGCCGGTGATGCCGATGACGTCGTCAAGGAGGGCCGCCTTGAGCAGCGCAGCCGATACGGCACCTGCCGCACCCGCAGCCAAGCGGGACCGTACCCACTATCTGTACATAGCGGTGATCGCCGCGGTCGTCCTCGGCGTCGCCGTCGGGTTCGCCGCGCCCGACTTCGCCAAGGAGCTCAAGCCGCTCGGCACCGGCTTCGTGAACCTGATCAAGATGATGATCTCGCCGATCATCTTCTGCACGATCGTGCTCGGCGTCGGCTCGGTGCGCAAGGCCGCGAAGGTCGGCAAGGTCGGCGGCCTCGCGCTCGGCTACTTCCTCGCCATGTCGTTCGTCGCGCTCGCCATCGGGCTCGTGATCGGCAACATCGTGCACCCGGGCAGCGGGATGCACCTGACGGAGGCGGTCAAGGGCGTCGGCCAGGCGCAGGCGCAGGCCGGGAGCGAGGGCCCGGTCGACTTCGTGCTCGGCATCATCCCGACCACGCTCGTGTCGGCGTTCACCCAGGGCCAGGTGCTGCAGACCCTGCTGGTCGCCCTGCTCGTCGGGTTCGCGCTCCAGGCCATGGGCCGCAAGGGCGAGCCGGTCCTGCGCGGGGTGGAGCACATCCAGCGGCTGGTCTTCCGCGTGCTCGCCATGATCATGTGGGCCGCCCCGATCGGCGCCTTCGGCGCCATGGCCGCCGTCGTCGGCGAGACCGGCATCGACGCCCTGAAGGCACTCGCCGCGATCATGCTCGGCTTCTACGTCACCTGTCTGCTGTTCGTGCTGGTGGTGCTGGGCGCGCTGACCCGGCTGGTGGCCGGCGTCAACATCTTCCACCTGCTGAAGTACCTGGGCCGTGAGTTCCTGCTGATCCTGTCGACGTCGTCGTCGGAGTCCGCGCTGCCCCGGCTCATCGCCAAGATGGAGCACCTGGGCGTGAGCCGTCCGGTCGTCGGCATCACCGTGCCGACCGGCTACTCCTTCAACCTCGACGGCACGATGATCTACCTGACCATGGCCTCGCTGTTCATCGCCGACGCGATGGACCAGCCGCTGTCCATCGGCCAGCAGATCACGCTGCTGCTGTTCATGATGATCGCGTCCAAGGGCGCCGCCGGTGTCACCGGTGCCGGACTGGCCACCCTCGCCGGTGCCCTCCAGTCCCACAAGCCCGCCCTGGTCGACGGTGTCGGCCTGATCGTCGGCATCGACCGCTTCATGAGCGAGGCCCGCGCCCTGACCAACTTCGCGGGCAACGCGGTCGCCACCCTGCTGATCGGCACCTGGACCGGCGAGGTCGACAAGGACCGCGTCCGGCGCGTCCTCGCCGGCGAGCTGCCCTTCGACGAGAAGACGCTGCTGGACGACGCCGACGCCGACGCCGACGACGGCGCCGGGAGCCCCGAGCAGCGCGACCTGGCCAAGGTGTAGCGCTCCGGCAGGACACCGAGACCCCGCACCCCCTCAAGGGGGCGCGGGGTCTCTTCGTGTTCCGAGGCGGAAAGCCGGCGAGCGTGCTCCCGGGCGTCAGTCGCTGATCCTGGCCACCAGGGCGGCGGCGAGGGAGGCGGGCAACCCGGCCGCCGTCAGGACCGTCACCGCGGCCGTGCGGCCAGCCTCCCGGGGGTCGAGCAGGCCGTCGTTCACCGCCTCCATCAGGGCGAACAGGATCTGCTCCTTCACGTACGCCAGGGCGGGCGCGGGCAGGGGAGAGGCGAAGACGCCCTCGTCCAGGCCGCGTTGGAGAAGTCCCGCGGCGCTCTCCCGGACGGGGGTGAGGCGTTCGCGGATGCCCTCCATGCTCACCGTGCGCTGGGCGAGCGCGACCAGCAGCCGGTAGCGGTCGGCGATCTCCCAGACCGCCAGCACCGACCGCGCCACGGCCTCCGCCGGGTCCGCGACGCTGTCCCGGCCCGCCGCGTGCGCGGTGGCGAGCGCGAGCACCGCCTCGTCGACGAGCGTGCTGATCAGCGCCTCCCGACTGGGGAAGTGGCCGTACACCGTGCGCCGTACGACACCGGCCGCGCGCGCGATCTGGTCCATGGACGCGTCGGGGTCGCGCAGCAGCTCCGCGAGGGCGACGTCGAGGATCCGGCGCCGGTTCACGTCGGCGCGACTGGTGCTACCCGTGGTCATGGCTGACATTCTGCCCCCTCCCGACTTGCACAGCGCTGTGCAAGGGTCGTACATTGCACATCGTTGTGCAATTGCACTCTGCTGTGCAAGTAGACCAAGGAAGGCGACTCCTGCCCATGCGACTCGTCATGAACGAACCGGCCGAAAGGATGGACCGCCCCTACGCACGGCGCTGGTGGGCGCTCCTCGTGCTCTGCCTGAGCCTGCTGATCATCGTGATGGCGAACACCGCGCTCACGGTCGCCGCGCCCGACATGACCCGGGACCTCGGCCTGTCCAGCGCCGACCTCCAGTGGGTCATCGACGGCTACACCGTCCCGTACGCGGCGCTGATGCTGCTGCTCGGCGCGATCGGCGACAAGTACAGCCGGCGCGGCGCGCTCGCCCTCGGGCTCGTCGTGTTCGGCGGCGGCGCCGTCCTCGGTTACTTCGCCGACAGCGCGGCGGCCGTCATCGCGGCCCGCGCCGTGATGGGTGTGGGCGCCGCGCTGATCATGCCGGCCACCCTGTCGCTGCTGGCCGCGACCTTCCCGCGGGCCGAGCGCGCCAAGGCGATCACCCTGTGGACGGCCACCGCCGGCCTCGCCATCGCCGCCGGTCCCCTCGTCGCCGGCGCGCTGCTCCAGGACCACGGCTGGTCCTCGACCTTCCTGATCAACGTGCCGGTCGCCGCCGTCGCCCTGGTCGGCACCTTCGTCCTCGTACCGCCCTCCAGGGCGGCGCGGCACGGCCGGATCGACTACGTCGGCGGGCTGCTGTCGGTGGTGTGGATCGGCTCGCTGGTCTACATGATCATCGAGGGTCCGCACTTCGGCTGGGACGCCAAGGCGGTCACCGCGGCCGCGGTCGCGGGCGTCAGCCTGGTGGCCTTCGTCCTGTGGGAGCTGCGCCACCCGCGCCCGGTCCTCGACGTACGCCGCTTCACGCAGCGCCGCTTCGCAGGCTCCAACCTGGCCGTCGCCCTGTTCTTCCTGGCCGTCTTCGGCGCCTTCTACTACCTCACCCAGCACCTCCAGTTCGTCCTCGGCTACGACGCCCTGGCCACCGGGCTGCGCATGCTGCCGCTGGCCGGCGCCGTCTTCGCCGGCTCGGCGCTGACCGGGTACCTCACCCCGCGCGTCGGCATGAAGTGGACGGTGACCGCGGGCATGGTCGGCGGCACCGCGGCCCTGGCGCTGCTGACCCGGGTGGACGGCTCGTCCGGCTACGGCGACCTCGTGGCACCCCTGGTGATCCTGGGCCTGGCGATCGGGCTCGCCCTCTCGCCCTGCACCGACGCCATCATGGGCGCCTTCCCGGAGTCCGAGCTGGGCGTCGGCGGCGCCGCGAACGACACCTCCCTGGAGCTGGGCGGCTCGCTCGGCATCGCGATCCTCGGCTCCCTGCTGTCCACCTCGTACGCCCAGCACCTCTCCGACGCCACCGCGGGCAGCGGGCTCCCGGCGGGCGCGCTGTCCACCGCCCAGGACTCGGTCGGCGCCGGATACGCCGTCGCCCAGGGCATCGGGGAGAAGGCGCAGAAGCTCGCGGCGCAGGCCGCCCACGCGACCGACCCGCAGCAGGCCGCGCAGCTCAAGGCGCAGGCCGGAGGGCTCGCCGAGGGCGCCCAGCGGATGAAGGAGGCGGTCGGCTCGGCCTTCTCCGACGCGGTGGCCCACACCAGCCTGGTCGGCGCGGTGATCCTGGGCGTGGGCACCCTCGCCGTGGCCCTGCTGCTGCCGCGCGGCGCCGCCCGCGACGAGCAGCCGGCCGAGGAGGCGAAGGAGCCGGTGGGCAGCGGTGTGAAGTCGGCGGCCCGGATCTGACGTCGGGACCGGTCCCGTGCGAGCGACGTCTTCGCGTGGCGCTCGGGCGGGACCGGCCACCCCCGTCCCGGCCCCCTCCGCACGCTCCGCCGCGGCGCTATCCCTCCCGCGCCCACGGCCGCAGCTTCTCCGGGTTGCGGACCACCCAGATCCGGGTGACACGCCCGTCGGAGACGTCGAACGAGGCGACGGTCATGACGACACCGGCACGCCGGGCCACCAGGCCCGGCACACCGTTGACCGACCGCTCCAGGAGTTCGAGCCCCGGAGCCATGTCGGCGATGGCGACCATGTACCCGGCGATGCGCTCGCCGCCCTCGACCGGACGCAGGACGGTGCCGACCATGCCGCCGCCGTCGGCGGTCATCACGGCGGCCGGGTCGAGGAGACCGACGAGGGCTGCGATGTCCTTGGTCTCCCATGCCTCTTTGACGTGCCTCACCACGTCGGCCTGGCCGGTCGCCGTGACCGGAGCGCGCGTGACGCCCACCCGTCGTCGAGCGGACGCCGCCAACTGCTTGCAGGCCGCAGGGGTCCGGCCGAGAACATCGGCGATCTCGGCGAACGGGTAGCGGAAGACGTCGTGCAGGACGAACGCCACCCGCTCGGCGGGCGTCATCGACTCCAGGACGACGAGGAAGGCCATGACCACCGACTCGTCCAGGACGATCTGGTCGGCGGGGTCGGAGCCGTCCGTGTGGTCCCACTCGGTGCGGTCGGGCAGCGGCTCGGGCAGCCACGCGCCGACGTAGCGTTCGCGGCGGGCTCGCGCCGAGCCGAGCAGGTCCAGGCAGATGCGACCGGTCACCGTCGTCAGCCAGGCGCCGGGGGACAGGATCTCCTCCCGCCGGCTTCGCGGCAGCCCGTACCAGCGTGCGTAGGCATCCTGCACGGCGTCCTCGGCCTCGGACACCGAGCCGAGCAACCGGTAAGCGACATTGATCAGGTGGCGCCGCTCGCCGGCCATGCCGTCCGTGCTGTTCCCGACAGTCCCCATGCCTCCGGCCGCCCCCTCGCCTTACCTTTCGCAGGCCCGCGTCGTCGAGCTGTTGAGACCTTATAGACCTACTGCCCGAAGGGCGGAAAAGGGGTGTGGCGTGGCCACTCAGGTGACGGCGAACGCACGGCGCGGCTTCTCGTTCCTGCAGATCGCGATCGCGGTGCAGACCCTGACCATCTTCTTCCAGGCGGTCTCCGCCGGACTGCTGCTGACCTCGTCCTACGGCGAGACGCTGCACGGTGTCGGAGCCCGTGTGATGTACGGGGCGGCGATGCTGTACGTGCTCGCGGCGGTGCTGGCGTGGAAGCCGGGCGGCGGCTCGCCCCGGCCCATCCGGCACGCGTCGGGTTTCCTCGTGCTCGCCTCGGTCCAGGTCGTGCTCGGCATCGCGCACGTCCCGTCGGTCCATCTCCCCCTGGGTGTCCTGATGTTCGCTCTGAGTGTGCTGGCGCTGACCCGGCGCTGACCGGTTCGTCCCATGCCGCGACGCCCTGTGAACTGAAAGCTCCTGGCAGCCGTCTCTTACTGCGATGGACTAGCGTGCCGTGCCGGACGGTGCCGCGCCGATCGGCGCGGCACCGTCCGCAGGCACAGGGCAGGTACGGAGAGGCAAACCACGGGATGGCGATCGACTGGGACCGGCGCACCTGCGCGCGCAAGGGGCATGTGACCTACGCACCGGACGACCCGAGGCTGCGGATCCGGCTGCACGCGCGGACTGCGCTGGGCGACGTCTGGCGCTGCCTGCGCTGCGGCGACTTCGCGCTCGGCGAGCCGCACGGCTCGGGACCGGCCGGCGACGCCCCGCTGGTGCCGCGCGGCAAGGTGCTGCGGGATCTGTTCATCCTGCGGTTCCTCGCGTTCGAGCGGGCCCTGCGCGGGGTGTTCATCGTGCTGGTCGCGGTGGCCGTGTGGAAGTTCAGCAACAGCCAGGACGCGGTACGCCGCCTGTTCGACGAGTACCTGGACGTCTTCCGCCCCGTCTTCCAGCACTTCCACTACGACCTCGACCACTCGCCTGTCATCGGCACCGTCCAGAAGACCTTCGGCTACCGGTATTCGACCCTGCTCCTGGTGGCCTGCGTCCTGCTCGCCTACGCGCTGGTCGAACTGATCGAGGCGGTCGGCCTGTGGTACGCCAAGCGCTGGGCGGAATACCTGACGGTGGTCGCCACCGCCGCCTTCCTCCCGCTGGAGATCTACGAGCTCACCGAGCACATCAGCGCGGTCAAGATCACCACACTGGTCCTCAACATCGTCGCCGTCCTCTACATCGCCTTCGCCAAGCGCCTGTTCGGCCTGCGCGGCGGACGCCGGGCCTTCGACGAGGAACGCCGCAGCGCCTCCCTGCTCGAAGTGGAGGAGTCGGCCGGCGTGATGGCCTGAGCGACGTCCGGCGCTCGGCCGTTGCCTTGACGTCGGCGTCAGGGCGTACGTTCGTACGCATGCGAATCGGCGAGCTGGCCGAGCGGGCCGGGACCACGACGCGGGCGCTGCGGTACTACGAGTCGCGGGGGCTGCTGCCCGCGCGACGGGACGCGCAGGGCCACCGCTCCTACGACGAGCGCGACCTGCGTCTGCTCACGCAGATCAGGACGCTGCGGGACTTCGGGTTCGAGCTGGAGGAGACCCGGCCGTTCGTGGAGTGTCTGCGGGCCGGGCACCCCGAGGGCGACTCGTGTCCGGCCTCCCTCGACGTCTACCGGCGCAAGCTGGACCAGCTCGACGCGCTGATCGGCGAGCTGCGGGCCGTCCGGGAGCAGGTCGGCGCCCAGCTCGGCAGGGCGGAGAGGGCGCGGGAGGCACTGGCCGCCGACGCGGGGGTTCCGGGCGGTCCGGAGCCGAGGTGCGAGCTGGGAGGGCAACAGCGGTGATCAGGGCAGATGGAGTGGCGGAGGTGACGGACGCGGACTTCGCGGCGGAGGTGCTCGGCGCGGACCGGCCGGTGCTGGTGGAGTTCACCGCCGACTGGTGTCCGCCGTGCCGGCAGATGGGGCCCGTGCTCAGCGCACTGGCCGCCGAGCAGGGCGAGCGGCTGAAGGTGGTCCAGCTCGACGTGGACACCAGCCCGGACACGACGAACGCGTACAAGGTGCTGTCGATGCCGACCTTCATGGTCTTCCGCGCCGGCGAACCCGTGAAGTCCATGGTGGGCGCACGCCCCAAGCGGCAGCTGCTGGAGGAGCTGTCCGACGTGCTGTGGCCTGCCGGAAGGGACCCACGGGACGGGCCGTGACAGCGGGCCGGAGAATGAGAAATCCCCCGGGCAATTGCGTCCGGGGGATTTCTCTGCGTATATTCGGTGATTCGCGACTTGGTATTCGTCGGGCCGCGAAGAAGTTCACTGAGCAGAGTATATCCGGGCGGGAGCCGAATTGTCAAACACCGAATTTCCAGACGGTGAATTGCGGCAGGAGCAGGAATTCATCGACGGACTGTACGCCCGCGTGGACGCGCTGCGCGGTGACACCGAGACCTCCGTCGCGGACGCGCTCGCGCAGGGCGACACGCCCATGCAGGCCCGGCTGGAGCGGGACATCCTCGTCGCCGAGCGGTCGGGGCTGCTGGCCGCGCTGAACGCCGTGGACGGCTCGCTCTGCTTCGGCCGGATCGACCTCACCGGCGGCGACAGCCACCACATCGGCCGCATCGGCCTGCGCGCCGAAGACGCCGAGCGCACGCCGATCCTCATCGACTGGCGCGCCGACGTCGCCCGCCCCTTCTACCTGGCCACCGGCCACACCCCGATGGGCCTGCGCCGCCGCCGGCACATCTCCACCGACGGCCGCCGGGTCACCGCCCTGCACGACGAGATCCTCGACCTCGGCGACACCACACGGACCGGCCACGAGGACCCGACCGGTGACGCGGTGCTGCTCGCCGCGCTCGACTCCGCGCGCACCGGCCGGATGGGCGACATCGTGCGGACCATCCAGGCCGACCAGGACCGCATCATCCGCGCGCCGCACCGCGGCGTGCTCGTGGTCGAGGGCGGCCCGGGCACCGGCAAGACCGCGGTCGCCCTGCACCGGGCCGCCTACCTGCTCTACGAGCACCGGGAACTGCTCGCCCGGCGGGCCGTGCTGATCGTCGGTCCGAACCCCGCGTTCCTCGGCTACATCGGCGAGGTGCTGCCCTCGCTCGGCGAGACCGGGGTGCTCCTGGCGACCGTCGGCGAGCTGTTCCCCGGTGTGAGGGCGACCGCGTCGGACACCCCCGAGGCCGCGGCGGTGAAGGGCCGCGCCGACATGGCCGACGTGCTCGCCGCCGTCGTGCAGGACCGGCAGGCGCTGCCCGATCCGGTGATCGCCATCGAGCACGACCGCGAGATCCTGATGCTCGACGACGGCCTGGTGCACGTCGCCCGCGAACGCACCCGCGCCGCGAAGCTGCCGCACAACGCGGCCCGCGAGCACTTCGAGGGCCACATCCTCAACACGCTCACCGACCTGCTCGCCGAACGCATCGGCACCGACCCCTACGACGGCTCCAACGTCCTCGACCCCAGCGACATCACCCAGATCCGCGACGAACTCGCCGAGAACCGCGAGGTCTGGTCGGCGATCGACCGGTTGTGGCCGCGGCTGACACCGCAGCGGCTGGTGGCGGACTTCCTGGCGGAGCCGGAGGGGTACGTCGGCGACGAGGACGCGGCCGCGATCCGCCGCCCGGTGACCCGGGCGTGGACCGTCGCGGACGTCCCCCTCCTCGACGAGGCCGCCGAACTGCTCGGCGAGGACGACCGCCTGGCCCGCGCCCGCGCCGAGCACGAGCGCGAGACCCGGATCGCCTACGCCCAGGGCGTGCTGGACGTGTCGTACGCGTCCCGCACGTACGAGTTCGAGGACAAGGAGGACGGCGACCCGGACGCCTCGGAGGTGCTGTCCGCGCACGACATCATCGACGCCGAGCGGTTCGCCGAACGCCAGGAGGAGGACGACCATCGCAGCGCCGCCGAGCGCGCGGCCGCCGACCGTACCTGGGCGTTCGGGCACATCATCGTCGACGAGGCGCAGGAGCTGTCGCCGATGGCGTGGCGGCTGCTGATGCGGCGCAGCCCGACCCGCTCCATGACCCTGGTCGGCGACCCCGCGCAGACGGCGGAGGCGGCCGGCGTCGGCTCCTGGGCGGACATCCTCCGGCCGTACGTCGAGGACCGCTGGGAGCACACCCGCCTCGGCGTCAACTACCGCACCCCGGCCGAGATCATGGACGTGGCGGCGGCCGTGGTCCGCGCCGAGCACCCCGGCTTCGAGCCGCCCGGCTCGGTCCGCTCCACGGGCGTACGGCCCTGGGCCCGCGCGACCGACGACCTGCCCGGCGCGGTGGAGAAGGCCGTCGTGGAACTCACCCCGGAGGAGGGCCGGCTCGCCGTGATCGCCCCGCGCGATCTGCACCGGCGGCTGGCCGCCCGGCTCGACGGGGTCACGGCGGGCGCCGAGCCCGACCTGACCCGGACGGTCGTCCTCCTCGACCCGCGCCAGGCCAAGGGCCTGGAGTTCGACTCCGTCCTCGTGGTCGAACCCGCGCGCTACGGCACGAGCGACCTGTACGTGGCGTTGACGCGTGCCACGCAGCGGCTGGGTGTGCTGTATTCGGAGGCGTTGCCTCCGGCTCTGGGGGAGGCGTTCGGGGAGTAGGGGTGGCTGTTCCGGGGGCTGCCGCCCCCGGACCCCCGCTTCGGCCTGGACGGCCTCGTCCTCAAAGGCCGGACGGGCTGGTTGTGCTCACGCCGGTCGCAGCCACACCGTCGCCAGGGGCGGCAGGGTCAGGCGGATGCTCGCCGGGCGGCCGTGGCGGCCCTGGGGCTCCGGCTTGACCGGGTCGGGGTGGACGACGTCGCTGCCGCCGTAGCGGGCCGCGTCGGTGTTGAGGACCTCCCGCCAGGCGGGCACGTCGTCGGGGACGCCGATGCGGTAGTCGGGGCGGACGACCGGCGCGAAGTGGGACACCGCCAGCAGCGGGGTGCCGTCGGTGTCGTGGCGCAGGAAGGCGAGGACGTTGTCGTCCGCCGCGTCCCCGGTGATCCACTGGAAGCCGTCGGGGTGGACGTCGCGCGTCCACAGGGCGGGCGTGGCCCGGTAGACGGCGTTGAGGTCGCGGACCAGGTCAAGGACCCCCCGGTGGTCGGCCGCGGCGCCGTAGTTCGGGTCGAGCAGCCACCAGTCCGGGCCGCGGGTCTCCGACCACTCCGAGCCCTGTGCGAACTCCTGGCCCATGAACAGCAGTTGCTTGCCCGGATGGGACCACATGAAGCCCAGGTAGGAGCGCAGGTTCGCCCGCTGCTGCCACCAGTCGCCGGGCATCTTCGACACCAGCGAACGCTTGCCGTGCACCACCTCGTCGTGCGAGATCGGCAGCACGTAGTTCTCGCTGTAGGCGTACACCATCGAGAACGTCATCTCGCCGTGGTGGAACTTGCGGTGGACGGGGTCGTGGCTCATGTACTGGAGCGAGTCGTGCATCCAGCCCATGTTCCACTTCAGCCCGAAACCCAGGCCGCCGAAGCCGCTCGGGCCCCGGTGGTGGGTCGCCCGGGTCACGCCGTCCCAGGCCGTGGACTCCTCCGCGACGGTGACCACGCCCGGCACCCTGCGGTACACGGTCGCGTTCATCTCCTGGAGGAAGGCCACCGCGTCCAGGTTCTCCCGGCCGCCGTGCTCGTTGGGCGTCCACTGGCCCGGCTCGCGCGAGTAGTCGAGGTAGAGCATGGAGGCGACCGCGTCCACGCGCAGGCCGTCGATGTGGAACTCCTCGCACCAGTACAGGGCGTTGGCGACGAGGAAGTTGCGCACCTCGCGGCGGCCGAAGTCGAACTCCAGGGTGCCCCAGTCCGGATGCGCGGCCCGCAGCGGGTCCGCGTGCTCGTACAGGGGCCGCCCGTCGAACTCGGCCAGGGCCCACTCGTCGCGCGGGAAGTGCGCGGGCACCCAGTCCATCAGGACGCCGATGCCCGCCCGGTGCAGGGCGTCGACCAGGAACTTGAAGTCGTCCGGGGTGCCCAGGCGCGCGGTGGGCGCGTAGAAGCCGGTGACCTGGTAGCCCCAGGAGCCGCCGAAAGGATGCTCGGCGACCGGCATCAGCTCCACGTGGGTGAAGCCGAGGTCCTTGACGTACGCCGGGAGCTGCTCGGCGAGTTGCCGGTACGTCAGTCCCGGGCGCCAGGAGGGAAGATGCAGCTCGTACACCGAGAACGGCGCCTCGTGGGCCGGGCGCCTGGTGCGGCGGGCCATCCACTCCGCGTCGCCCCACTCGTGGTGCGAGGCGTGCACGACGGACGACGTGGCCGGCGGCACCTCGGTACGGCGGGCCAGTGGATCGGCGCGCAGCGTCTTCGAGCCGTCCGGCCGGGTGATCTCGAACTTGTACAGCTCGCCCTCGCCGATCCCGGGCACGAACAGCTCCCACACGCCCGTCGCGCCGAGCGAGCGCATCGGGTACCCGGTGCCGTCCCAGAAGTTGAAGCCACCGGCGACGCGCACACCCCGGGCGTTGGGCGCCCACACCGCGAACCGGGTGCCGGTCACGCCCTGGTGGGTCATCGGGTGGGCCCCGAGCGCCTGCCAGAGCTGCTCGTGCCGGCCCTCGCCGATCAGGTGCAGATCGAACTCGCCCAGCGTGGGCAGGAAACCGTAGGCGTCCTCGGTGTCCTGCACCGTCCCCGCGTACTCCACCTCCAGCCGGTACGCGGGCACCTCCGGCAGCGGCAGCATCCCCGAGAAGAACCCCTGTCCGTCGTCCCGCAGCCCGGCCCGCCGTTCCCCGGCGACCACGGTCACGCCCAGCGCGTACGGTTGGAACACCCGGAAGGCGACCCCGCCGGGCACCGGGTGCGCGCCGAGTACGGAATGCGGGTCGTGGTGCGTCCCCGCGAGCAGCCGCTCCCGGTCCCCGGGTCCGACGGCGGCCGGGGCGGCGCCCTCCGGACTCCTGGCGGCCATGGGTTCGGGCGGCGACGGGGGTTCCGGTGCCGTGGGACTGACCACCGCCGACCGGGCGGCCTTCTTCGTGGCCGCCTTCTTCGCCGCCGTCGCTTCCTTCTTGGCGGTCTTCCTGGCCACGGCCCCGGCGGCCGCGGTCTTCGCGGCGGTTGCCTTCGCGGTGGTCTTCTTCGCCGCCGTGTTCTTGGCGGCCGTCGTCCTCTTCGCCACCGCCTTCTCGGCCGTGGCCTTCTTCGCGGCTGCCTTCTTCGTGGCCGCCTTCTTCGCAGGCGTCGGCTGGTTCTTCGGGTCCGAACCGCTGGACGGGGTGCGGGGGGTCACGGGCGGATCCTCCTCGGCGCAGGTCGGGTGCGGTGGACGGGGGAGCTGGGAGAGACGGTGGAAAGGGGTCAGGTCGTGTCCGGGGCCGCCAGGCGGTGCACCGCGGACATCGGTACCGGCAGCCATTCGGGGCGGTGCCTTGCCTCGTAGAGGACCTCGTAGATCGCCTTGTCCGTCTCGTAGGCGCGCAGCAGGACGGGGTCGGTGCGCGGGTCACTGCCGCTGACCTCGGCGTATCCGGTGCAGTACGCGGCCCGGCAGGCCTCGGCCCACTCCGGTGCCGGCGGGCCGCCCGCCGAGTGCGCCGCGTAGTCGAAGGAACGCAGCATCCCGGCGACGTCGCGCACCACCGGCTGGGCCATCCGCCGCTCGGCCAGCGGTTTCGCCGGCTCGCCCTCGAAGTCGATCAGCCACCACTGTCCCGAGGGGGAGCGGAGGCACTGCCCGAGGTGGAGGTCGCCGTGGATGCGCTGGGCGGTCCAGGTCCGGCCCTCGGCCGCCAGATCGGCCAGCGCCTCGAACGCGGAGCGCAGTCCCGGGACGTACGGTCCGAGCGCGGGCACCGCCTGCGCTGCCGACTCCAGGCGCTCGGTCATGCCGTGCACCAGGGATGCGAGCTGCATGTGGCCGAGGGTGACCGTGGGCAGAGCGCGGGCCAGCGCGGTGTGCACCTCGGCGGTGGCGCGGCCCAGCGCCCGCGCCTCGCCGCTGAAGTCCTCGCCCTTGGCCAGTTCGCGCAGTGCCAGCTCCCAGCCGTCCGAGGCGCCTTGCAGGAAGGGCTGGAGCACTCCGAGCACATACGACTCGCCGTCCAGCTCCGCCGTCATCCACGCCGTCGGCGGCGGCACCCGCGAACAGCCCTCCCGGGCGAGGGCGAGCGGCAGTTCCAGGTCGGGGTTGACGCCGGGCAGGACCCGGCGCAGCAGTTTCAGGATGAACGTATCGCCGTAGACCACCGACGAGTTGGACTGCTCGGCGGTGACCACGCGGGGTACCAGGTCGGGGCGTATCTCGTCCCGCCGTTCGAAACGGAGCCCGCCGATGCGGGCCCGGGTGCGCAGTGCCTCCAGGATCACCTCGGCGGGCCGGGGGTCGTACAGGGCGTCGTACACCGTGCGGCCGGCGAGCGGGCCATCGTGCACATGGCCGATCAGCGCGGGCGCCAGCCGTGGGGGCAGCGCCTCGCGCACGCCTATCAGCAACTGGTAGCAGTCACCGGGGTGCGGGACCGTGCCGTGCACGGGCGAAAGCGGCTGGTGGGCGCGTACGAGCAGGTGGTACAGGCCCAGCTTCCGGTCGCCCGGCAGCAGCTCGGTGGCGGCGACCAGCGAGAACCCCGTCACCGGTCGGCCCTTGCCCGCGAACCAGCGCTGCCGCGGCAGCCACTCCCGCAGCAGGGGGTCCAGTGACGCGAGCAGACCGGGGCTGGTGGTGGTGACGGAGCGTGTGACGGCTTGCGACATGGCGTCCGACATGGCGTCGCGTCCAATCGCTGGTCGGGTGTGACTGACGCGTGCCCACGGGCGGGGCGGAGGAAACGCCCGCCCCGCCCCGGGTACCGTGAGCCACTTTCACGCGACGGCGTCCCGGCGCAGCCGGAACCAGTAGAACCCGTGCCCCGCCAGGGTCAGCAGGTACGGCAGCTCCCCGATGGCCGGAAAGCGCACCCCGCCGAACAGCTCCACCGGATGCCGTCCGTGGAACGCGCTCAGGTCCAGCTCCGTGGGCTGGGCGAAGCGGGAGAAGTTGTGGACGCACAGGACCAGGTCGTCCTCGTACTCGCGCAGGAAGGCGAGGACGGCGGGGTTGGAGGAGGGCAGTTCGGTGTAGGAGCCGAGCCCGAAGGCGGGGTTCTGCTTGCGGATCTCGATCATGCGGCGGGTCCAGTGCAGCAGCGACGAGGGCGAGGACATCGATGCCTCGACGTTGGTGACCTGGTAGCCGTAGACCGGGTCCATGATCGTGGGCAGGTAGAGGCGGCCGGGGTCGCAGGAGGAGAAGCCGGCGTTGCGGTCGGGGGTCCACTGCATGGGGGTGCGCACCGCGTCGCGGTCGCCGAGCCAGATGTTGTCGCCCATGCCGATCTCGTCGCCGTAGTAGAGGATCGGGCTGCCGGGCAGGGAGAGCAGCAGGGCGGTGAAGAGCTCGATCTGGTTGCGGTCGTTGTCCAGCAGGGTGGCAAGGCGGCGGCGGATGCCGATGTTGGCGCGCATGCGGGGGTCTTTGGCGTATTCGGCCCACATGTAGTCGCGTTCTTCGTCGGTGACCATTTCGAGGGTGAGCTCGTCGTGGTTGCGCAGGAAGATGCCCCACTGACAGGTGGCGGGGATCGCGGGGGTCTTGGCCAGGATCTCGGATACGGGGTAGCGGCTTTCGCGTCGGACGGCCATGAAGATGCGGGGCATGACGGGGAAGTGGAAGGCCATGTGGCACTCGTCGCCGCCGGCGGCGTAGTCGCCGAAGTAGTCGACGACGTCCTCCGGCCACTGGTTCGCCTCCGCCAGCAGCACCTTGTCGGGGTACTGGGTGTCGATCTCCTTGCGCACCCGCCTGAGGAACTCGTGCGTGGCCGGGAGGTTCTCGCAGTTGGTGCCCTCCTGCTGGTACAGATACGGCACCGCGTCCAGCCGGAAGCCGTCGATGCCGAGGTCCAGCCAGAACTTCAGTGCGGAGATCATCTCCTCCTGGACGGCCGGGTTCTCGTAGTTGAGGTCCGGCTGGTGGGAGAAGAAACGGTGCCAGTAGTACTGCTTGCGGACCGGGTCGTAGGTCCAGTTGGACGCCTCCGTGTCGACGAAGATGATCCTCGCGTCCTGGTACTGCTTGTCGTCGTCGGCCCACACGTAGTAGTCGCCGTAGGGGCCGTCGGGGTCCTTGCGGGATTGCTGGAACCACGGGTGCTGGTCGCTGGTGTGGTTCATGACGAAGTCGATGATCACGCGCATGCCGCGCTGGTGGGCGGCGTCGACGAACTCCACGAAGTCGGCCAGGTC
Organism: Streptomyces sp. NBC_01788; assembly: GCF_035917575.1. GTDB lineage: Bacteria > Actinomycetota > Actinomycetes > Streptomycetales > Streptomycetaceae > Streptomyces. The sequence continues at coordinate 5,414,781 of NZ_CP109090.1, forward strand.
GCCGAACTCGGGGAGCACCGCGGTGTAGTCGGAGACGTCGTAGCCGCCGTCCCTGAGCGGCGACTTGAAGAACGGCGGCAGCCAGAGGCAGTCCACGCCGAGCCACTGGAGATAGTCGAGTTTGGCGGTCAGGCCCTTCAGGTCGCCGACGCCGTCGCCGTTGCTGTCCTGGAAGGAGCGGACGAGGACCTCGTAGAACACGGCACGCTTGAACCACTCCGGGTCCCGGTCCTGGGCCGGAGTGTCTTCGAAGGTGTCCGGAACGGGTTCATTGACGATCATGTTGTGGGTGACCCTCCGATCTGCGGGGTGGACGGTCGCAGGACGGTGAGGACGTGCGCGGGCCGGTGGCCCGGCTCGAGACGCACATAGTTGGCCCTGCCCCAGTGGTAGGTCTCGCCGGTGAGCTCGTCGCGCACCGGCATCGACTCGTGCCAGTCCAGGCCGAGTTGCGGCATGTCCAACGAGACCGTGGCCTCCTGGGTGTGGTGGGGGTCGAGGTTGGCGACCACCAGAACCGTGTTCGATCCGCTCCGCTTCGAGTAGGCGATCACCGCGTCCTGGTCGGCGTGATGGAAGTGCAGGTCCCTGAGCTGCCGCAGGGCCGGACTGCGTCGGCGGATGTCGTTGAGTTTGGTGATGAGGGGGGCGATGGTGCGGCCCTCGCGTGCGGCGGCCGCCCAGTCGCGTTGTTTCAGCTGGTACTTCTCGGAGTCGAGGTATTCCTCGCTGCCGGGTTTGAGGGGGGTGTTCTCGCACAGTTCGTAGCCGCTGTAGATGCCCCAGGAGGGGGCGAGGGTGGCGGCCAGGACGGCGCGGACCTCGAAGGCGGGACGGCCGCCGTGCTGGAGGTAGGCGTGCAGGATGTCGGGGGTGTTGGTGAAGAAGTTCGGCCGCATCCAGGCCGCCGCCTCGCCCGACAGCTCGGTCAGGTACTCGGTGAGTTCCTGTTTGGTGTTGCGCCAGGTGAAGTAGGTGTAGGACTGCTGGAAGCCGGTCTGGGCCAGGGTGTGCATCATCGCGGGCCGGGTGAACGCCTCCGCCAGGAAGATCACGTCCGGGTCGGTGGCGTTGACGGCGGCGATCACGCGTTCCCAGAACACCACGGGCTTGGTGTGCGGGTTGTCGACGCGGAAGATCCGCACCCCGTGGTCCATCCAGTGCCGCAGCACGCGCAGGGTCTCGGCGATCAGGCCGTCCATGTCGGCGTCGAAGGCGATGGGGTAGATGTCCTGGTACTTCTTGGGCGGGTTCTCGGCGTAGGCGATGGTGCCGTCGGGCCGGTGGTGGAACCACTCGGGGTGCTTGTGGACCCAGGGGTGGTCCGGGGAGCACTGCAGGGCGAAGTCCAGCGCCACCTCCAGGCCCAGCTCGGCGGCGCGGGCCGTGAAGTGGTCGAAGTCCTCCAGGGTGCCCAGGGCGGGGTGGAGGGTGTCGTGGCCGCCCTCGGGGGAGCCGATGGCCCAGGGCACGCCGACGTCGTCGGGGCCGGCGTCCAGGGAGTTGTTGCGGCCCTTGCGGAAGGTGGTGCCGATGGGGTGGACCGGGGGCAGGTAGACGACGTCGAAGCCCATCGCGGCGATCGCGGGCAGCCGGCGGGCGGCGGTGCGGAAGGTGCCGTGCGGCTGCTCGGGGGTGCCCTCGGAGCGGGGGAAGAACTCGTACCAGGACCCGTACAGCGCCCGCTCCCGCTCGACCAGCAGGTCCAGGGGCTCGGAGGCGGTGACCAGGTCCCGCAGCGGACGGCGGGCGAGGACCGCGTCCACCTCCGGCGTCAACGCCGCCGCCAGCCGGGCCGCGGCCGGCCGGTTCTCGTCCCGCAGCGCCGCCACGGCGGCGTCCAGGGTGTCCCGCTCCGGCCCGTCGGGCACTCCGGCGGCGGCGCGCTCGTACAGGCGCGCGCCCTCCTCCAGGACCAGATCGGTGTCCAGACCGGCGGGGATCTTGATCTGCGCGTGGTGCCGCCAGGTGGTGACCGGGTCGGCCCAGGCCTCCACCTGATACGTCCAGTGGCCGGGGGGCCCGGCGGTCACGGTGGCGCCCCAGCGGTCGGTGCCGGGGGCCAGTTCGCGCATCGGCGTCCATGGGCCGGCCCGGCCCTCCGGATCGCGCAGGACGACGTTCGCTGCCACCGCGTCGTGACCCTCACGGAAGACGGTGGCCGAGATCTCGAACGATTCTCCGGTCACCGCCTTGGCGGGCCTGCGGCCGTGCTGGACGACCGGGCGGACGTCGAGGACGGGTATCCGGCCGACGGCCGTGGCACCCCCCGGGGACTGCCCGGCGGCCGGCGAGGTCTCGTGGGGGGCTGCCCGGGTGCGGGCCTGCGCGTCGGCGCCGGGCCGACCGGCGGCGCCGGGGCTGCTCTTGCTGGGTTTCCGTGCTGCTGCCGAGTGGTGCGTGGCGGGCATGACCGCTCCTGTCCGCGTCAACGAGGGTGTGGGCGGATATGTGTGGGGAGGTGGGTCCTGCGTTGCGGGGTGCTGCTGGGTCGTGCGTGGTCCTGCTGTCGGTGTACCGGAGGAGCCTTCCCACCCTATTCGGGTGAGCAATCCGGCACTTTGTTAACTACTCGCGCGTATGTCCAGACACAAGACCGGTCCAGTCCGGACACGGACGCAACAGGGGTCGAACCGGTCTGTTCAGGTCGATGCCGGACAGTGTCCGAACTCAGCGGTGCCCGCACTCGGACCGGTACGGTTTTGTGTGACGGGGCGCACAGCGCAGTGCGTCCATCCAGCGAACGCGCCGAGGTGGCATGTGAAGGCGATCCGTCGGTTCACCGTCCGTCCCGTTCTCCCCGAGCCCCTGCGCCCGCTCAGCGAGCTGGCCCGCAACCTGCGCTGGTCCTGGCACGCCGAGACCCGTGATCTCTTCCAGTCCGTCGACCCCGAGCGCTGGGCCTCCTCGGGAGGCGACCCCGTGCGCCTGCTCGGCAGCGTGCCTCCCGCGCGGCTGGCCGAGCTGGCCGGCGACCGCCGCTTCCTGCGCCGGCTGACCGCCGCCGCCGACGACCTGCACGACTACATGACCGGTGACCGCTGGTACCAGGCCAGGTCCGATGGCCTGCCCGCCGCGGTCGCCTACTTCTCGCCCGAGTTCGGGATCACGGCCGCGCTGCCGCAGTACTCCGGCGGCCTCGGCATCCTCGCCGGCGACCATCTGAAGGCGGCCAGCGACCTCGGCGTACCGCTGATCGGGGTGGGGCTGCTCTACCGGCACGGCTACTTCCGGCAGACCCTGTCCCGCGACGGCTGGCAGCAGGAGCACTACCCGGTCCTGGACCCCCACGAGCTGCCCGTCACCTTGCTGAAGGAGTCCGACGGCGCCCCGGCGAGGATCTCGCTGGCGCTGCCCGGCGGCAAGGCCCTGCACGCCCGGATCTGGGTCGCCCAGGTCGGCCGGATTCCGCTGCTGATGCTCGACTCCGACGTCGAGGAGAACGACCTCGGCGAGCGCGGGGTGACCGACCGGCTCTACGGCGGCGGCAGCGAGCACCGGCTCCTCCAGGAGATGCTGCTGGGCATAGGAGGGGTGCGGGCGGTGCGGACGTACTGCCGGCTCACCGGCCACGCCGACCCGGAGGTGTTCCACACCAACGAGGGCCACGCGGGCTTCCTCGGCCTCGAGCGCATCGCCGAGCTGTGCGACCGGGGGCTGGACTTCGACTCGGGTCTGGAGGCAGTGCGGGCGGGGACCGTGTTCACCACCCACACGCCCGTCCCGGCCGGGATCGACCGCTTCGACCGGGAGCTGGTCGCCCGCCACTTCGGGCCCCACGCCGAGCTGCCCGGCATCGACGTCGAGCGGATCCTGCGGCTGGGCATGGAGACGTACCCCGGGGGCGAGCCGAACCTGTTCAACATGGCGGTGATGGGCCTGCGGCTGGCCCAGCGCGCCAACGGCGTCTCGCTGCTGCACGGGAGGGTCAGCCGGGAGATGTTCGCCGGACTGTGGCCGGGATTCGACCCCGAGGAGGTGCCGATCACCTCGGTGACCAACGGGGTGCACGCCCCGACGTGGGTCGCCCCGGAGGTGTTCCGGCTCGGTGCCCGGCAGGTCGGCGCCCAACGCACCGAGGACGCGCTGACCGTGGGCGGCTCCGACCGCTGGGACGCCGTCGCCGACATCCCCGACCTGGACGTCTGGGAGCTGCGCCGCGAACTGCGCGAGCAGCTGGTGACGGAGGTGCGGAGCCGGCTGCGGGCCTCCTGGCAACAGCGCGGTGCCGGGGCCGCCGAGCTGGGCTGGATCGACGGCGTCCTCGATCCGCAGGTGCTGACGATCGGCTTCGCCCGCCGGGTCCCGTCGTACAAGCGGCTGACGCTGATGCTGCGTGACCGGGACCGGCTGATGGATCTGCTGCTGCACCCCGAGCGGCCGGTGCAGATCGTGGTCGCGGGCAAGGCGCATCCGGCGGACGACGGAGGAAAACGGCTCATCCAGGAGCTGGTCCGGTTCGCCGACGACCCGCGGGTGCGCCACCGGATCGTCTTCCTGCCGGACTACGGCATGGCGATGGCGCAGAAGCTGTACCACGGCTGCGACGTGTGGCTGAACAACCCGCTGCGCCCGCTGGAGGCGTGCGGGACCTCCGGGATGAAGGCCGCGCTCAACGGCTGTCTGAACCTGTCCGTGCTGGACGGCTGGTGGGACGAGTGGTTCGAGCCGGACTTCGGCTGGGCCGTCCCGACGGCGGACGGGGCGGGCACCGACCCGGACCACCGCGACGACGTCGAGGCCGCCGCGCTGTACGACCTGCTGGAGCAGCGGGTCGCGCCGCGCTTCTACGAGCGCGGGCGGGGTGGGCTGCCGGAGCGGTGGATCGAGATGGTCCGCCGGACGCTGTCGCTGCTCGGCCCGAAGGTGCTGGCGGGCCGCATGGTCCGTGAGTACGTGGAGCGGCTGTACGCTCCCGCCGCCCAGGCCCACCGCGCGCTCGGCCCGGACGCGGCGCGTGAGCTCGCGGCGTGGAAGGCGCGGGTGCGGGCGGCGTGGCACGAGGTGACCGTCGACCACGTGGAGACCTCGGCCAGTACGGCCACCGCCGAACTCGGTGCCGCCTTCGGCCTGCGGGTGCGGGTGGGGCTGGGCAGCCTCGGTCCGGACGACGTGGAGGTGCAGGCCGTCTCGGGCCGGGTGGACGAGGAGGACCGCATCACCGACGCCACCGCCGTCCCCCTCAAACCCGCGGGCGCCCCCGACGCCGACGGCCACTGGGTCTACGAGGGCCCGCTGTCCCTGGACCGTACCGGCCCCTACGGCTACACGGTGCGCATCCTCCCCACCCACCGCTTCCTGTCCTCCCCGGCGGAACTGGGCCTGGTGACGGTCCCTCCGGAGGAGGCCGGCGAGACGGCGGGTGTCCTGCTGCGATGACCCGGCCGTCCGGGCCCTTCGGGGCCCGGGCTCCGGCGCGTGCGCCCTGTCCCGGGGCGTCGTCCCCGGATCACGGCTCCGGGATGTCCGCGCACAGTCCGCGCAGGGTCGTGCCGCAGCGGTGGGCGTAGGCGTGTTGCAGGGCGCGGGTGACCGGGCCGGCCGCTCGGGCGTACCACTTGGCGGCGCGGCTGAAGGCGGTGACCGTGAGCCAGACGGTGCCGTCGCCCGTGCGGTCCACCAGGAAGGCCTCCTCACCGCATTCGGGATGGCCGGGCAGGGTGCCGTAGGCCCAGCCGGCGAGGCGGGGCTCCTCCGCCGTCCAGACCACCCGGCAGGGGGCGCGGACCACGCCGGCGAGGGTGACGGTGACGTCGGTGCCGGGCGCGGCCCGGTCGGCGCTCGCCTCGATGCCGACGCCGAGGGCGCGGTGCATCTCCCACGTCATCACGGCCTCGGAGGCCCGGCGGAACACCTCCCTGCCCTCGCCTATGCGGGTGCGCACGAGCAGGGGGTGGAAGTCGGGCGGGCAGTGACCCTGTTCGCGGGTCGCGCCGACCTCCTCGTAGGTGAAGTGTGCCGTCGACATGCGACCCAAGCGTAGGGCGGCCCCCGGAAGGAGTGTCCTTCCGGGGGCCGCACCGTTCAACTAGGCCGAGATCAGGTCACGTTGACGGCGGTCCAGGCCGCGGCGACCGTGTTGTACTCGGTGCTGCTGGAGCCGTACAGCGCCGACGCCGCGTTCAGGGTCGCCGTGCGGGCGGCCTTGTAGTTGGTGGTCGACGTCATGTACGTGGTCAGCGCCTTGTACCAGATCTGCAGCGCCTTGGCGCGGCCGATGCCGGTGACCGTGGCGCCGTTGTACGTCGGCGAGTTGTAGCTGTAGCCGTTGATCGTCTTGGCGCCGCTGCCCTCCGCGAGGAGGTAGAAGAAGTGGTTCGCGACGCCGGACGAGTAGTGCACGTCCTTGCTGCCCACGGTGGAGGACCAGTAGTCGGCGGAGCCGCCGTCCTTGCTGGGCTTGTCCATGTAGCGCAGCGGGGTGCCGTTGCCGTTGAGGTTGAGCTGCTCGCCGATGAGGTAGTTGCCCGGGTTCTTCGAGTTGTTGGCGTAGAACTCCACGCCGGTGCCGAAGATGTCGGAGGTGGCCTCGTTCAGGCCGCCGGACTCACCCGAGTAGTTCAGCTTGGCCGTGTTGGCGGTGACGCCGTGGCTCATCTCGTGGCCGGCGACGTCCAGCGAGGTCAGCGGGTGGGTGTTGCCCGAGCCGTCGCCGTAGGTCATGCAGAAGCAGCTGTCGTCCCAGAAGGCGTTGACGTAGTTGTTGCCGTAGTGGACCCGGGAGTAGGCGGCCACGCCGTTGTTCTTGATGCCGTTGCGGCCGAAGGTGCTCTTGTAGAAGTCCCAGGTCGTCTGGGCGCCGTAGGCGGCGTCCGCGGCCGCAGTCTGGTCGGTGGTGGAGCTGGAGGCGGTGCCGGTGCCCCACACGTCGGTGGTGTTGGTGAACAGGGTGCCGGTGCCGGACGTGCCGCCGGCCAGGTTGTTCGTCTTGTGACCGCCGCGGGTGGTGTCGTACAGCTGGTACGTCGACCCCGACAGGGTGGTGGTCAGGGTGACGGTGCCCGAGTACAGGGTCTTGCCCGTACCGGTCTCGATGCCCTGGTACTCGAAGAGCTTCTTGCCCGTGGCCGCGTCGGTGATGACGTGCAGCTGGTTCGGGGTGCCGTCCTCCTGGAGACCGCCGACGACCGTCTCGTAGGCGAGGACCGGCGTGCCGTCGCCCGCCCAGATGATCTTGCGCGGGGCCTGGTCGGCGGTGGTCTGCTCCGAACCGGCGGCCCGGGCCAGCGTCACGGCCTGCTTCTCGGCCTTGGCGGTGGCGACCTTCGGGGTGAGCGTGGCCACCTTGATGGCCGCCTTGTTCGCTCTGGTCACGCCCTGGGTCTTGCCGGCCTTGGAGCTGTGGACGATCAGGTCGCCGCCGAGGACGGGCAGACCCGCGTAGGTGCGCTCGTAGCGGGTGTGCGTCGTGCCGTCGGCGTCCTGGATGACGTCCCTGACGACCAGCTCCTCCTTGACGCCGAGGCCTATCTCCTGGGCGGTCTCGGAGACGTCGGCCTGCGCCTGCTGGATCAGCGAGGTGCGGGCGGCGGCGGTCAGGAAGGTGGGGGCGGCGGCGAGGTGGGCCGCGCCCGTGGATTCGGCCGTGGTCTGGGCCGAGGCACTGGTGGTCAGACCAGTGCTGAGGAGGGCTCCGGCGGCGACTGCGGTGGCGGCGGCCAGAACGATGCGCTTGTGACGCGCGTAGCGGGGAGTCACACAAGCTCCTTATGTGGGGGTGCCCGGTTCGGCGTGGGGCTGCCGGCCCGGATCGGGGGTGAGGGTGCTGTGCTCGTGCGGCGGGTGGAGGAAGAGTGGCACCAAGGACGCGTACATGTCAGCGCCCCGAAGTGATGTTGGCTCAAAGATGACTGTCCGGTAAATGTTGCGGCGTCATGAACTGGCCTCGGAAGGCGGCTTGGACCTCGGATCCGGTGTCCGAGGTCCCGGCTGTGGAGCCTGCCGGGGGGTGGGCGATTTTCAGCCATCCGAGCGGCCGGATCGATGCCGTGGTCGCCATGGCAGGACGGCACGATGTCGACCGAAATCAGAAGGTTCGGCGGGCGGCCCGCCCCGGCCGCGGGCACCCCGCGGCGGCTCCTACGAGACCGCGCCGCCGCCCTCGCCCGACGGCGTCGCGCCGTTCCCGTGCCAGGTGTGCCACAGCGCCGCGTACGCCCCGCCGGCGGCGACCAGGTCGTCGTGGGTGCCCAGTTCGGTCAGGCGGCCGTCCTCCATGACGGCGACCCGGTCGGCGTCGTGGGCGGTGTGCAGGCGGTGGGCGATGGCGATGACCGTGCGGCCCCGCAGGACGGCGGCGAGGGCGCGCTCGGTGTGGCGGGCCGTGGCCGGGTCGAGCAACGCCGTGGCCTCGTCCAGGATCAGGGTGTGCGGATCGGCCAGCACCACGCGGGCCAGGGCGAGTTGCTGGGCCTGCGAGCCGTCGGTGCGGTGACCGGTCGCACCCAGCCCGGTGTCCAGGCCCTGCGGCAGTTCCCGTACCCAGGCGTCGGCCCCCACGGCCGCGAGGGCCGACCACAACTCCTCGTCGGTGGCACGGGGTTCGGCGATGCGCAGGTTGTCCCGGACCGTGCCGAGGAACACATGGTGCTCCTGGGTGACCAGGACGACCTGGCGGCGCAGCCGCTCCGGCTCCAGACCGGCCACGGGTACCCCGCCCACGGTGACCGAGCCCGCCGTCGGCGCGTCGACGCCGGCCAGCAGCCTGCTCAGCGTGGTCTTGCCCGCGCCGGACGGGCCGACCACCGCCAGCCGCTCCCCGGGACGCACCGTCAGGTCGACTCCGCGCAGCACCTCGCCGCCGCGTTCGTAGGCGTAGCGCGCCCCGGTCACGTCGATGCGGTCGTCCGCCGGTTCCGGTGAGCCGCCCGGTACGGCCTCCGGTGCCCGCGCCAGGCCCTCTACTCGCGCGAAGGAGGCCCCGCTGCTCTGCAGTTGCTCCACCCGCATCAGGATCTGGTCGAGGGGCTCGGTGAACTGCCGCAGATACAGCGCGGCGGCCACCACCGCGCCCAGGCTCATCGTCCCGCGCCCGTACAGCGCACCGCCCACCAGGAGCACCCCGGCCACGGGCAGGATGTACGACACCTCCACCGCCGGGAAGAACACGCTGCGCAGGAACAGCGTGTACAGGCGGGTGCGCCGGGACGTCTCCAGCGCGTCCCGGCTCGCCGCGACCCGCCGTCCGGCCAGGCGGAACGCCTCGACCGTACGGGCTCCGGAGGCGGTCGCCGCCAGCACCTCGGCCACCTCGGAGGTGGCCGCGCCCTCGGCGAGGTAGCCGTCCCGCGCCCGGCGCAGGTACCAGCGCAGCGCGAACCAGATCGGGGTCAGCGCCAGCACGCCCACGACGCCCAGCAGCGGGTCGAGCACGAACACCGCGACCAGCACGAACAGCGCCTCCATGCCGCACACCAGCAGCTCGGGCCCCACGTCGCGCAGCGTCGTGCCCACGGTGGCCACGTCGGCGGTGCCGCGCGTGGTCAGATCGCCGGTGCCGGCCCGCTCGACCACCGAGGCGGGCAGGCCCAGCGCCCGGCCGACGAACTCCTCGCGCACCCGGGCCAGCGTGCGTTCGCCGAAGCGGTGGCCCACGTACCGGGCCCAGCGCGCCAGCAGCAACTGCGCGAGCGCGCACACCAGGATGGCGAGCGCCATCCGGTCCACGGCGCCGACCCCGCCCCCGGCCCTCACGTGGTCCACGATCCGGCCGAGCAGCCAGGGCCCGGCGAGGCCGGCGACGGCGGCCAGCGCGTTCAGCGCCAGCACGGCCGCGAAGGCCCGCCGGTCCGCCCGGATCAGCCGCAGCGCCGCCCGCCGTACGTCCGCCGGTCCGGCGACCGGCAACCGTCCCGGAGCCCGATCCGTCACCGTGCTGCCTCCTGTGCGCTCAGGGTGTCGCCGTCCCCGGTGTCGCGCGCCACCAGCGCCCGGTAACCCGGTTCCGAGTCGAGCAGTTCGCGATGGCTGCCGCTGGCGGCGACCTTGCCGTCGACCAGGTAGTGGACGGTGTCGGCGTGGTCCAGCACCAGCGGGGAAGTGGTCGTGACGACCGTCGTGCGGCCCTCGCGGGCCCCGCGCAGCCGGTCGGCGACCGCGGCCTCGGTGTGCGCGTCGAGTGCCGAGGTGGGCTCCACGGCCAGCAGCACCTCCGGGTCGGCAAGCAGCGCCCGCACCAGCCGGACCCGCTGCCGCTGACCGCCGGAGAGACTGCGGCCCTGGGCGGTCACGGCCGAGTCGAGCCCGTCCGGCAGCCCCTGCACGACGTCCTCGGCGACGGCCGCGCGCACCGCCCGCGTCATCTCGGCGTCCGCGCGCTCCCGGCGCCCGCACACCAGCTCCCGCAGGGTCCCGGCGAACAGGTCGGCCTCGTTGTCGGCGATCAGGATCCGCTCCCGGACCCGGGGCAGCCCGATCGCGTCGAGCCGCAGCTCGCCCCAGGTGGCCGCGGACGGCTCGTACCGGCCCAGGCGGTCGACCACGGCCGCCGCGTCGGCGGGCCGGGCCCCGGCCAGCGCGGTCAGCCGGCCGGGCGCCACCCGGACCCCGGAGACCGGGTCGTACAGCACCGCCGGTTCGCCCGGCCCGTCGTGCGTTCCGGTGTCTTCCTCCGGTTGCACCCGCAACAGCCGTGCCACCCGGCGGGCGGCGACCACACCCCGGCCGAGCTGGTACCCCATGTCGACGAAGAACGCCACCGGCCCCACCAGCACCGCCACATAGCCGTACACCGACACCAGCTCGCCCACCGTGATCCGCCCCTCGGCGGCCAGCCGGGCCGCCAGCCAGGTCACCACGGCCAGGAACAGGGTCGGCAGGCCCACGCCGAAGGCCTGCATCCAGCTGGTCACCGCGCCCACCCGGTAGCCCTGCGCCCGCAGCCGCTGCGAGTCGCGGCGGAAGGCGTCCGCGAACAGCCCCTTGCCGCCGAGCCCGTTGAGGACTCGCAGCCCGCCCGCAAGGTCGTCGATCCGCGCGGTCAGCACGCGCTGCCGCTCCCGGTACTCGCCCTCCGTACCCTGCAACCGCCGCATCAGCGGCCCCACCAGCACGGCGATCAGCGGTACCCCGAGCAGGACGACGGCCGCCAACTGCGCCGAGACCGACAGCAGCAGCCCGGCCACGACCGCGTAGACCACGACCGAGCCGACCCCCGGGCCGACCACGGTCAGGCACGTGCTGATCGTCTGGACGTCGCCGACGCCGATCGTGACGACCTCCCCGGCCCCGACCCGGCGCGGCAGCGCGGCGCCCAGCCGGACCACGTGGTCGACGACGACCTTGACGGTGCGGAAGTTGGCGTCCATCCGCACCCGGGTCATCGTGCGGTGCCGCATCATGCTCAGCCAGGCGTTGAACACCCCGACCGCGAACAGCAGCCCGGTCCAGCCGGCCAGCGCGGCCATGTTCCCCCGCTGGAGTCCGTCGTCGATCGCCCGGGACATCAGGTACGGCGTGGCCGCGAGCAGCACCATCCACGCGCTGGCCAGGAGCGCCCCGGCCGCCGACCGGCCCGGCTGGCGCATCACCAGCCACCACAGATACCGCCATCCGCCCCGGCAGTCGGGTGTCCCGGGATCCTCATAGGCGTCGATCACCGTGTGTCCCGTCCCCTCAGGCCAGGCTGTCGCGCCAGGCGCGGTGCAGGTCCGCGAAGCGGCCCGTGCCCGCGACGAGTTCGGCCGGGGCGCCGTCCTCCACGATCCGGCCGTGCTCCATCACCAGCACCCGGTCGGCGATCTCCACGGTGGACAGCCGGTGGGCGATCACCACCGCCGTACGCCCCCGCAGCACCGTGGTCATCGCCGTCTGCACCGCCCGCTCGCCGGGCACGTCCAGCGAGCTGGTCGCCTCGTCGAGGATGAGCACCGCCGGATCGGCGAGCAACGCCCGTGCGAAGGAGACCAGTTGACGCTGGCCCGCGGAGATGCGGCCGCCCCGCTTGCGTACGTCCGTGTCGTAGCCGTCGGGCAGGGCGCTGATGAAGTCGTGCGCGCCGATCGCCTTCGCCGCCTGCTCGATCTCCTCACGGGTGGCGTCCGGGCGGCCGATCGCGATGTTCTCCGCGACCGTGCCGGAGAACAGGAAGGTCTCCTGCGTCACCATGACCACCCCGCGCCGCAGTTCGGACACGGCGAGTTCGCGCAGGTCCACCCCGTCGAGCAGCACCCGCCCCTCGGTGGGGTCGTAGAAGCGGGCCAGCAGCTTGGCCAGCGTGGACTTGCCCGCGCCGGTGGAGCCGACCACGGCGACGGTCTGCCCGGCCGGAACGACCAGCTCGAAGCGGGGCAGCACCTCGCCGCCCGTGCGGTAGCCGAAGCCGACCCCGTCGAAGACCACCTCGCGGCCGGGCAGGCCCGGCCTCGGCGCCGGGAGCGGCCGGGGCGCCGACGGCTCGGGCACGGACGGCGTCTGCGCCAGCAAACCCGCGATCTTCTCCAGCGACGCGGCCGCCGACTCGTAGGAGTTGAGGAACATGCCGAGCCGGTCGATGGGGTCGTACAGCCGGCGCAGGTACAGCACCGCCGCCGCCAGCACGCCCAGCTCCAGCGAGCCGTCCGTCACCCGGTAGGCGCCCCACAGCACGATCACCGCGACCGCCGTGTTGGCCACCAGCCGGGAGCCGACGACATAGCGGGCCATCTCCAGCAGGGCGTCGCCGTTGGTGCGCTCGTGGCGCCGGTTCAGGATCCGGAAACCGGCGTCGTTGGCGGCCTCGCGGCGGAACGCGCGCACCGGCCGGATGCCGTTCATCGTCTCCACGAACTTCACGATCACCGCGGCGATCGCGGTCGACCGCTCCTGGAACACCCGCCCCGCGCGCCGCCGGTACGCCCGGACCAGCACGTGCAGCGGCACGAAGGACGCCACCGCCACCGCGCCGAGACCCAGGTCCAGCCACAGCAGCATCGCCGAGATGCAGAAGAAGGACAGTACGACCGTGACGAGTTCCTGGAGCCCCTCGCTGAGCAGTTCGCGCAGCGACTCCACGTCCGTGGTGGAACGGGAGATCAGCCGGCCCGAGGTGTAGCGCTCGTGGAAGTCGACGCTGAGCGCCTGCCCCTGGCGGAAGATCCGGCCGCGCAGATCCAGCAGCACGTCCTGGTTGACCCGGGCCGAGGCGACGATGAACGCCCACTGGAGCGCGCCGGAGGCGAGCGCGCACAGCAGATAGCCGACCGCCACCGCGATCAGCGGGCCGCGGTCGTGGTCGCGGAACGCCGGTACGGCGGTGTCGATCGCGTACGCCACGAGCAGCGGGCCCGCCTGGACGGCCAGTTGCTGGAGCAGCAGCAGGAGCGTGGTGCCGGCGACCCGGGCCTTCATGGGTGTCAGCAGGGAGCGCAGCAGGGCGGACGTGGCGCCCGGCGGAGTGGGCAGGACGTCGCGGTCGAAGGGGTCGCGGGTGTCCTCGGGGCGAGGCGGGTCCTGTTCGTCGCCGGTGGTCCGGACGGGCTTCGTGGGTGCCGTCATCGCTCGTCGTCCTCCTCTTCCGGCGAGCGTCCGCCCGACATCAGATGGGCGTACTCGGTGTTGGTGCGCAGCAGTTCGTGGTGGGTGCCCACGGCGGTGATCCGGCCGCCGGAGAGCAGGGCGACCCGGTCGGCGAGCAGGACCGTGGAGGGGCGGTGCGCCACGATCAGGGCGGTGGTGTCGGTCAGCACCTGGCGCAGGGCCGCCTCCACGGCCGCCTCCGTGTGCACGTCCAGGGCGGACAGCGGGTCGTCCAGGATCAGGAACCGGGGCCCTCCGACGACGGCACGGGCCAGCGCGAGGCGCTGCCGCTGGCCGCCGGAGAGACTGAGGCCCTGCTCACCGACCTGGGTCGCGGTGCCCTGGGGGAGGGTGTGCGCGAAGCCGGCCTGGGCGACGGACAGCGCGCGGTCCAGTTCGGCGTCCCCGGCGCTGCCGTCGGCGCCCATCAGGACGTTGTCGCCGACGCTCGCCGAGAACAGGGTCGGCTCCTCGAAGGCCACCGCGACCATCGTGCGCAGTTCCTCGCGGGACATCGCGGTGATGTCCTCGCCGTCCAGCGTGATCCGCCCCGAGGTCACCTCGTGGAGGCGGGGGACCAGCGCCGTCAGGGTCGTCTTGCCGCTGCCGGTCGCCCCGACCAGGGCCATCGACTCACCGGGGCGGATGTGCAGGTCGATGCGGTCCAGGAGGGGCGGGGATCCGGGCGGGGCGTCGGGGTAGCGGAAGCGGACGTTGTCGAAGCGGAGCCCCTCGTGCGCCGGGCCGTCCGAGCCGCCGGCCGGCCCGGGCGTGCGCGCGCCGGGCGCCGCCGGGCGCCCCGACTCCGGTTCCGCGTCCATCACCTCGAAGTACCGCTCGGTCGCCGTCGCCGCCTCCTGGCTCATCGCCAGCAGGAAGCCGATCGACTCCACCGGCCAGCGCAGGGCGAGCGCCGTGGACAGGAAGGCGACCAGGGTCCCCGCCGAGAGACCGCCGGAGGCCACCTGCACCGAGCCCACCACCAGCGTGGCCCCGATGGCCACCTCCGGCAGGGTCATGATGACCGTCCAGATGGCCGCGAGCAGACGGGCCTTGTGCAGCTCCGTGCCCCGCAGGGTCCGCGACAGGTCGCGGAACGCCCGCGCCTGGCTGCGGTGCCGGCCGAACCCCTTGATGACGCGGACGCCGAGCACGCTCTCCTCGACCACCGTCGTCAGATCCCCGACCTGGTCCTGCGCCAGCCGCGCCACGTGCGCGTACCGCTTCTCGAACACCGCGCTGAAGGCGATCAGCGGCACGGCGGGCGCCAGCATCACCAGTCCGAGCGTCCAGTCCTGCATCAGCATGATGACCACGCCCACGAGGATGGTGACCCCGTTGACCAGCAGGAACATGAGCGGGAAGGCGAGGAACATGCGCAGCAGCATCAGGTCCGTCGTGCCCCGGGACAGCAACTGCCCCGACGCCCACCGGTCGTGGAAGGCGACCGGCAGCCGTTGCAGATGCCCGTACAGGTTCGCCCGCATCTCCGCCTCGACGTGCGACAGCGGCCGCGCCACCAGCCACCGCCGCAGCCCGAACAGTAGTGCCTCCCCGACCCCGAGCAGCAGCAGGTACAGCGCGCCGAGCCACACGCCGCGCGGATCCCGGTCGGCGATCGGCCCGTCCACCATCCACTTCAGGACGAGCGGGATCACCAGCCCCACGCAGGAGGCGACGATCGCGGTGGACGCGGCGATGAACAGCCGTATGCGGACCGGCCGCACATAGGGCCACAGGCGCAACAGGGTGCGGACGGCCGAACGGCCGGTCGGACCGGGGGGGCCGGTACGGTCCTCGGGGGTGTCAGGTGTCGTGGGCATCACGGGCGAGCCTACGGACCGGCACCGGCGCAGCCCACCGAGTTTTGACCGGACCGGACTCCGCCGCTGGTCCTACGACCTGCGTTTTCGACCGCGGGGACCACGTCGGACCCGGTCCGGTCGTAGGGCCGTATCAACCGATCGGCTGATACGGCATCGAGCGCGCCGGGCGATGTGCGCGGGCCCCGTCCGCCGGGATTCTGGTGCCATGTCCGTCATCGAAGTCAGCGAACTGCGCAAGTCCTACGGCGGCCGGACCGTCGTCGACGGCGTCTCCTTCGCCGTCGAGGAGGGCGAGATCTTCGGCATCCTCGGCCCGAACGGCGTCGGCAAGACCACCACCGTCGAGTGCGTCGAGGGCCTGCGCGTCCCCGACGCGGGCCGCGTCCGCGTCACCGGCCTCGACCCCGTCGCCGACCACGAACAGGTCGCCCGCGTGCTCGGTGCCCAGCTCCAGCAGAGCGAGTTGCAGGCCAAGCTCACCGTCCGCGAGGCGCTCCAGCTGTACGCGTCGTTCTACCCGGACCCGGCCGACTGGCGGCCACTGGCCGAACGCCTCGGCCTGACCGAGAAGCTCACCACCCGCTTCGCCAAGCTCTCCGGCGGCCAGAAGCAGCGGCTGTTCATCGCGCTCGCCCTCGTCGGCAACCCGCGGATCGTCGTCCTCGACGAACTGACCACCGGCCTGGACCCGCGCGCCCGCCGCGACACCTGGCAGCTCATCGAGGACGTCCGCGCGGGCGGTGTCACCGTGCTGCTGGTCACGCACTTCATGGAGGAGGCACAGCGGCTGTGCGACCGGATCGCCGTGATCGACCGGGGGCGGATCGCCGCCCTGGACACCCCGCAGGGCCTGATCCGGCGCTCGGCCGGCGCCACCGTCATCAGCTTCACCCCGTCCGCGCCGCTGGACGACCGTGACCTGAACGCGCTGCCCGAACTCGCCTCCATCGCCCGCAAGGACGGCCGGATCACCCTCTCCGGATCCGACGAGACCGTCAACGCCGTCATCACGCTGCTCGCCCGCCACCACATCACCGCCCATCAACTCCGCGTCGTCGACGCCACCCTCGACGACGCCTTCCTGGACCTGACGGAGGTCGGGGCATGAGCAACACCCTGGTCGACCCGGCCGTACTGCGCACCGAGATCCGGCTGTTCGGCCGTGAGCCCGGCGCGATCTTCTGGATTCTGCTGTTCCCCACCGTGCTCCTGGTGATCCTCGGCTCCATCCCGTCCTTCCGCCAGGCCGACCCGTCCTTCGGGGGCCTGCGTCCCATCGACGCCTACGTGCCGGTCACGGTGCTGCTCGGGCTGCTCCTCGGCGGACTCCAGGGCATGCCGCAGGTCCTCACCGGCTACCGCGAACGCGGCATCCTGCGCCGGATGTCCACCACCCCGGTCCGGCCCGCCGCCCTGCTGTCCGCGCACATGGTGGTGTTCGGGGGCGCGGCCCTGGCCTCGGCGCTGCTCGCGCTCACCGTCGGCCGGCTCGCCTTCGGCGTGACCCTGCCGAGGCAGCCGTTCGGCTACGTCCTCGCCCTGCTGCTGGCCGTGTCCGCCGCGCTCGCCCTGGGCGCGATGATCTCCGCGCTGTCCCGCACCACGCGGATCGCGGGCGCGATCGGGTCCGCGGCGCTCTTCCCGATGATGTTCAGCGCGGGCCTGTGGCTGCCGGTGCAGGCCATGCCGGACGTGCTCGCCCGGATCGTCGGCTTCACCCCGTTCGGCGCCGCCGCCCAGGCCCTGAACCAGGCCGCGGCGGGCCCCTGGCCGGGCTGGTCCCACCTGGGGGTGACGGCCGCGTGGACGGTGCTGCTCACCGCGGGGGCCGCACGCTGGTTCCGCTGGGAGTAAGCGGGCCGTGCCGGACACTGGTGGGATGACGTGCACGGCGTACGAGCAGCCCCGGGCCTCCTTCGACACCTGGGGGCCCTGGGCGCTGCTGGCCGCCAGTGTCGTCGCGGCGGCCCTGTCCGCGCGCCTGATCGGCATGGACCGGTCCGAGACGGCCGTCTCGGGCGTGCTCGTGGCCGCGGCGGTCGTGCTGCAGGTGGGCTGGGCGAGGGTGAAACGGAGGCGGCCGGGTCCGAGCCGTACCGGTGCCGGCCTCTATCTCCTGCGCTGGGCCATGGGCTTCGTGCTGACCTGGATCAATCCGTTCTTCGCCTTCTACGCCGTGACCGGCTACTACACCGCCGGCCGCGAGCTGCCCCGCCGCCTGGTGATGCCCGGTCTCCTCCTGACCGCCGTCACCATGTCCGGCAGCGAGATCGGCGGCATGCCGCCGCACGGGGTGATCCTGTGGCTCGGCTTCTTCCTGGTCCTGGCCATCAACATGTGCTTGGTCAGTGTGTTCACCCGGTATGCCGAGCAGGAGCAGGCCCGCGCCGCCGTCCAGGCCGACACCATCGCCGAACTGGAGCGCACCAACACGGCGTTGCAGCAGGCCCTCGACGAGAACGCGGCGCTGCACGCCCAACTCCTTGTTCAGGCGCGGGAGGCGGGTGTCGCCGACGAGCGCCGCCGGCTCGCGGCCGAGATCCACGACACCCTCGCGCAGGGCCTGACCGGGATCATCGCCCAGCTCCAGGTCGTCGCGAACGCCCCTGACCTGGACACCGCCCGCGTCCACCTGGAGCGTGCCTCCGGCCTGGCCCGGCACAGTCTCGGCGAGGCCCGCCGCTCGGTGCACAACCTCGCCCCGGTCGCCCTCGCCGACGACGGGCTGCCGGGGGCGCTGACGAAGACGGTCGCCGAATGGGGCGAACGCACCGGCGTACGGGCCGGCTTCACCGTCACCGGCACCGCCGAGCAGCTCCACGACGAGGTCTCGGCGACCCTGCTGCGCATCGCCCAGGAGTCCCTCTCCAACGCGGCCCGGCACGCCCGCCCGGCCCGGGTCGGGGTGACCCTGTCCTTCATGGGCGACGAGGTCACGCTGGACGTCCGCGACGACGGCACCGGCTTCGACCCGGCCGCCGTACCCGAGCGCACCCGCGGTGGCGGCTTCGGTCTGGACGGCATGCGGGCCCGCGCCGAGCGCATCGCGGGCTCCCTCACGGTCGAGTCGGAGCCGGGGCACGGCACGGCCGTCTCGGCTCGCGTACCGTTGGTGCGCCATGACCGATGACGCCGTGATCTCCCTGCTGATCGTCGACGACCATCCCGTCGTGCTCGACGGCCTGCGCGGCATGTTCGAGTCCGCGCCCGGATTCACCGTCCTCGCCGAGGCGCCGAACGGCGTCGAGGCGGTCCGGAAGGCCGCCGCGCTCGACCCGGACGTGATCCTGATGGACCTGCGCATGCCGGGCGGCTCCGGCGTGGACGCCATCCGGGAGCTGACCCGTCGCGGCGCCCGCTCCAAGGTGCTGGTCCTGACGACGTACGACACCGACTCCGACACCCTGCCCGCGATCGAGGCGGGCGCGACCGGCTATCTGCTCAAGGACGCCCCGCGCGACGAGCTGTTCACGGCCGTCCGCGCCGCGGCCGAGGGCCGTACGGTCCTCTCCCCGGCCGTGGCCTCCCGGCTGGTCTCGGCGGTCCGCGCGCCCGCCCCGGGCAAGGAGCCGCTCTCGGCCCGCGAGCGCGAGGTGCTGGCCCTGGTCGCCAGGGGCACCTCCAACCGGGAGATCGCCCGCGAGCTGTTCATCAGCGAGGCCACCGTGAAGACCCACCTCACCCACCTGTACGCCAAGCTCGGCGTCAAGGACCGCGCGGCGGCGGTCGCGGTCGCCTACGACCGGGGCATCCTCGGCTGAAAGTCCGATGAGCGGCCCTAGTCCACGACCCTGAGCAGCAGGACGCACCTCGCCGGCACCGTGATCGCGGCGGCCGAGGCGTGTTCCTCGCCCGGCGCCCGCGTCTGGTCCTCCCGCGAGGTGTCCACGACCACCTCGTACCGCCGCGCCCACGGCGGCCCCGGCAGGACGAAGTCCACCGGGCGGTCCCCGGCGTGCAGCACAGCGAGGAAGCTGTCGTCGACGATCGGGGCACCGCGCTCGTCGCGGCCCGGGATGTCCCGGCCGGACAGGTACATCCCCAGGGTGGCCGCGGGGGCGTACCAGTCCTGCTCCGTCATCTCCGTGCCGCACGGGGTGAACCAGGCCAGGTCCCGCAGCCCGTCCGCCGAGTGCGCGCGCCCCGAGAAGAACGCGCGGCGGCGCAGCACCGGGTGCCGGTGGCGCAACGCGATCAGACGGGAGGTCAGCTCCGACAGCTCCCGCCAGCCGGGGTCCTCGAGCAGGCTCCAGTCCAGCCAGCCCGTCTCGTTGTCCTGGCAGTAGGCGTTGTTGTTGCCGCCCTGGGTGCGCCCCAGCTCGTCGCCCGCGACCAGCATCGGCACACCCGTCGACAGCAGCAGGGTGGTCACGAGGTTGCGCAGCTGCCGGCGCCGCAGCGCCCGCACCCGCTCGTCGTCCGTCTCGCCCTCCGCCCCGCAGTTCCAGGACCGGTTGTCGTCGGTGCCGTCCCGGTTGCCCTCCCCGTTGGCCTCGTTGTGCTTGCGCTCGTAGGACACCAGGTCGCGCAGGGTGAAACCGTCGTGCGAGGTGACGAAGTTGACGGACGCGTAGGGGCGGCGGCCGCCCCAGGCGTACAGATCGCTGGAGCCGGACAGCCGGTAGCCCATCTCCCGCACGTCCGGCAGCGCGTGCCGCCAGAAGTCCCGCACCGTGTCGCGGTAGCGGTCGTTCCACTCCGTCCACAGCGGCGGGAAGGCGCCCACCTGGTAGCCGCCCGAGCCGACGTCCCACGGCTCGGCGATCAGCTTGACGCGGCGCAGCACCGGATCCTGCGCGATGACCGCGAGGAACGGCGAGAGCATGTCGACGTCGTGCATCGCGCGGGCCAAGGCGGCGGCGAGGTCGAAGCGGAAGCCGTCCACGCCCATCTCCGTCACCCAGTACCGCAGCGAGTCGGTGATCAGGCGCAGCACGTTCGGCTGGACCACGTGCAGGGTGTTGCCGCAGCCGGTGTAGTCGGCGTACCTGCGGGCGTCCGGCTGGAGGCGGTAGTAGCGCTGGTTGTCGACGCCCTTCAACGACAGTGTCGGGCCGTACTCGTTGGCCTCCGCCGTGTGGTTGTAGACCACGTCGAGGATCACCTCGATCCCGGCCGCGTGCAGGGCGCGCACCATCCGCTTGAACTCGCCCACCTGCGCTCCCGCGGTGCCGGAGGAGGCGTAGCCGGCGTGCGGGGCGAAGTAGCCGATCGAGTTGTAGCCCCAGTAGTTGCGCAGGCCGCGGCGCAGCAGATGGTCCTCGTGCGCGAACTGGTGCACCGGCAGCAGCTCCACCGCCGTCACGCCCAGCCTCACCAGGTGCTCGACCGCCGCCGGGTGGGCCAGACCCGCGTACGTCCCCCGCAGTTCCTCGGGGACCCCGGGGTGAAGCCTGGTGAAGCCGCGCACATGCAGTTCGTAGATCACCGAGTCCGCCCAGGGCGTGCCGGGGCGGCGGTCGTCGGACCAGTCGTCGTCATCGTGGACGACGACGCCCTTGGGCACGTACGGCGCGGAGTCCCGTTCGTCGCGCACGGTGTCCGCCACGTGCTGGTCCGGCCAGTCGCGTACGTGCCCGTAGACCTCCGGCGGCAGCCGGAACTCGCCGTCCACCGCAGGCGCGTACGGGTCGAGCAGCAGCTTCGCCGGGTTCCAGCGGGCGCCCGTCCACGGGTCCCAGCGGCCGTGCACGCGGTAGCCGTAGCGCTGCCCCGGCAGGATCCCGGGTATGAAACCGTGCCAGGTCTCGTGCGTCAGCTCGGTCAGCCGGACCCTCGTCTCCCTGGCGTCCGGGCCCGGACCGTCGAACAGGCACAGGTCGACGGCCTCCGCCCCGCCCGCCCACAGCGCGAAGCCGGTGCCGGCCGCCCCGTCGGGGCCCGCCCGGAAACGGGCGCCCAGTGGCGTCGGCGCACCTGGCCACACGGGCACGCCGGACGGCGGCGCGGCCCGCCGCACGCCGTTCACGGCGGCGGACGGCCGCTCCTCCCCGGTGGCGCGCCCGCCCGCCACCGCCTCCTGTTCGGCTGCGCTGGACACCAGGGCGGCCCCTTTATTCGGCTCTCTGCGGCTCTCTGCGACTCTGTGCGGCTCTTCCGGCTCGTGCCCGCCTCCGGCCCCGCCCCCCCCTGCGGCTGCCCCCCGGTCGCGGCTCCCCGTCGCGCGGTCCTCCCCTCTGTTCTGCCCAGAGCTTGCCTCGCACTCACGTTTCCCGGGGGCACGACGGTCGTTGGGCGGCCCATGAGGCACGTAACCGGGCGCACACGGCGCATGGGGGCCGCACCGGCCGCCGTACCGAGGGTTGGGAGAAGGGCGGCGCGGTGAAGTAATCCGGTGGGGCCGGCGTCGAGACAAGAGGGTTGTTTCCGGCGGTCGTTGAAGTTGGGACGGAACAGTGACAATCGCCTGACATCTCGCCTCTGACCTTGTGGTTAATATGCGCCAGAGCGCGTACGGCGCGCTGGGGTACGGGTCGGGGCCGGCCCGGGGAGGGGAGAAACAAGTGAACATGCGGCCGATATCGGGGGCGTCGGTGGGCGCGCGCGGGCGACGGGGGAGCAAGGGGCTGCTCGCGCTGGCCTCCGGCGTGCTGCTCCTGGCCGTCACCGCCTGCGGCGGGGGCGACACCCAGGACCCGGCATCCAGTACGGGGAAGAACAAGGAGGCCGAAAGCGCCCGCAGCGAGCAGTCGCAGGCGGTCGTGACCATCGCGCCCAAGAACGGCGCCGAGTCCGTCGACACCAGCGGCGCACTCAAGGTCGGCGCGAGCAAGGGCAAGCTCACCCAGGTCGACGTCAAGGACGGCAAGGGCACCGCGATAGCCGGGCGGATATCCGCCGACGGCACCTCGTGGACCCCGGACCTCCACCTGGCCGCCTCCACCAAGTACACGGTGCACGCGGTCGCCAAGGACTCCGCGGGCCGTGAGGCGGCCGAGGACTCCAGCTTCACCACACTGACGCCGCAGAACACCTTCGTCGGCTACTTCACGCCCGAGGACGGCTCCACCGTCGGCGTCGGAATGCCGTTCTCCCTCCGGTTCACCCGGGGCATCACCGCCCCGAAGGACGTCGAGAAGGCGATCGAGATCAAGACCGAGCCGGCCGTCGACGTCGCCGGTCACTGGTTCGGCAACGACCGGCTCGACTTCCGGCCCGAGCACTACTGGAAGGCCGGCACCAAGGTCACCGTCAAGCTCAACTTCGACGGTGTCCAGGGCCGTCCCGGTGTCTACGGCAAGCAGACCAAGACGGTCTCCTTCACCATCGGCCGCAACCAGGTCTCCGTGGTCGACGCCAAGAAGCACACCATGAAGGTCATGCATGAGGGCAAGGTCGTCAGGACCATCCCCATCACCGCCGGCCGGCCGGGCAACGCCACCTGGAACGGCCAGATGGTCATCACCGAGAAGCTCACGGTGACCCGTATGAACGGTGAGACGGTCGGGTTCGGCGGCGAGTACGACATCAAGGACGTCCCGCACGCCATGCGCCTGACCGACTCCGGCACCTTCATCCACGGCAACTACTGGGGCGGCGGCGCCTTCGGCAACTACAACGCCAGCCACGGCTGCGTCGGTCTGCGCGACGTGCGCGGCGGCTACGACAGCGGGGTGCCGGCCGCCTGGTTCTTCAACCGCTCGCTGATCGGCGACGTGGTCGTCGTGAAGAACTCCCAGGACCGCACCGTGGCCCCGGACAACGGCATGAACGGCTGGAACATGTCCTGGGAGGACTGGAAGGCCTGACCGTTCCCGACGTCTCCGCTGACGGCCCCGCCCGGTGTGACCGACCGCACCGGGCGGGCTGTCGTTAGTGGACGTTAACCTGCCCTCATGACCGTATCTCTGGAAGTCGCCGAGGGCGTCGGCACGCTGCGCCTCGACCGCCCGCCCATGAACGCGCTCGACGTCGCGACGCAGGACCGGATCAGGGAGCTCGCCGAGGAGGCCACCCGCCGCGAGGACGTGCGCGCCGTGGTGATCTACGGCGGCGAGAAGGTGTTCGCGGCGGGCGCGGACATCAAGGAGATGCAGGTGATGGACCACGCGGCGATGGTCGTGCGGGCCCGCGCCCTGCAGGACTCCTTCACCGCCGTGGCCCGTATCCCCAAGCCGGTGGTCGCCGCGGTCACGGGCTACGCGCTGGGCGGCGGCTGCGAACTCGCGCTCTGCGCGGACTACCGCATCGCCGCCGACAACGCCAAGCTCGGCCAGCCGGAGATCCTGCTCGGCCTGATCCCGGGCGCGGGCGGCACCCAGCGGCTGTCCCGGCTGATCGGCCCCTCCAAGGCCAAGGACCTCATCTTCACGGGCCGTCAGGTCAAGGCCGACGAGGCCCTCACGATCGGCCTGGTGGACCGCGTGGTGCCGGCCGCCGAGGTGTACGAGGCGGCGCACGCCTGGGCCGCCCGGCTCGCCCGGGGGCCCGCGATCGCGCTGCGCGCCGCCAAGGAGTCGGTCGACGCCGGCCTGGAGACGGACCTGGAGACCGGGCTCGCCATCGAGCGCAACTGGTTCGCGGGCCTGTTCGCCACGGAGGACCGCGAGCGCGGCATGCGCAGCTTCGTCGAGGAGGGTCCCGGCAAGGCGAAGTTCCTTTGACTGCTCCCTCCCCGATGGGGGGGGGATTCCTGGCTCAGGCTGCCTCCTGGAGCGGCGCTCCAGGAGGTCTTGCGCCCTCGGCACCAGCCGGGTCCAGACCTGCCCGGACGAGCATCACGCGGGCGGAGTTCTTGTCCCTGGGACAGACGGCTCCGCACGCGGTGCAGGTGTAGGTGCGTTCTGACAGCGGCAGTGCGTGCTTGGTTCTCGCTCCGCATCGCGCGCAGTCCATGGTGGTGTGCGCGGGATGCACCAGTCGCACATCCCGCGCGTGCTTGCGGCCCATCTCGATCAGGGCCTGCTTGGTGGCGCCGATCGCGGCATCGGCAGCCTTGCGGGCCATCGACGTCCTGGCGAGGAACTTGGGCCGGAAGTCCTCCACCGCGATCACGTCATGGTCGCGCACGACCTTCTTCGCCCACTTACGGGCGGTGTCCTGGCGCTGCCGGGCGATCTTCGCGTAGGTCTTCGCCCGCCACCTCTTCGCCTCCCGGTAGCCCTTCGACGCGGCCCGCCCCTTCTTCGGCCTGCGGCGGGCCATCATCCGGTCGTACCGGCCCAGCTTGGCCTGGGACTTCTGGCCGTGCTGCGGGTGGGGGAGGTCGTGGGCGTCGGAGGTGGTGGTGGCGGTCTCCCTCACTCCCCAGTCGATTCCGATCACCGTACCAGTCGGCGGGAGTGGCTGAAGCGGGGCGGGGACGACGAACGAGGCATACCAGTGGCCGAGATGGTCGCGGTAGACGCGCACCGAGGAGGGTTCGGCCGGGAGGGGACGGGACCACACCACGGTCAGGACGATCCCGCCCGCCAGGTGCAGGTGCCCGTCCTTGAGCCGGAAGCCGCGCCGGGTGTAGTTCAGCGTCGGATCGGCCCCGCGTTTCCTCTTGTGCCGGGGCATTCCCGCCCGCCGCTTCAGCGGCAGCCGGTCCTTGATGTCCTTGAGTGCCCTTGTACGGGATGCGGCGAAGTCGCGGATGATCTGCTGCTGCGGCACCGAGGCACCTGCGGCCAGCCACGGTGTCACCGCGCGGGCCCGGGTCAGCATCCGGTCCAGCCGCGCCGGACCGCACGCCTCACCCCTGGCGTGGGCTTTCCTGGAACGGGCCACGCACTCGTTCCAGAGCCACCGGCAGCGCCCCCACTCCCCTTCCAGCCCCGCCTGGGCCGTGGCCGACACCCGTAACCGGTACGTGTACCGGGCGTGCCCCGCCCTCTCGGTCTCCCGCACCGCCGCTATGCCCGGCATCCCCGATCACTCGGCACCCACCATGCGACCGTACGAACGACACCCGAACAGTCGCATCCCACTCCCGATGCGATCACCCCGACCAGCGCATGCCGGTACACGTGTTCGCGTTCGACCGGCTCCGCCGGGCAGACCGTCAGGGCGCCCCGCGCACCGTAATCCGGATGCGGTGGCACTCCGCGCCGCTGTCACAGGATGCGATTCCTATCCGGCGTGAACGCCGGGCCCTCCTCGCAACAGAGCAGGTGAATCCTCCCCCCGCGGCCTTGCAATTGACGTGACGTCTGATTCGGGCCCCTCGGCGGGCGGTTTGTGGCAGCCTTGAGCCAGCTTCAAGCCTGCCTTGCCGAGGGAGCCGGTCGATTGCCTCCAGCCGATCCGTCCGCCCAGGTCGACGGGGGTTTTGACGGACCCGAAGTGCCGCCGGCGCCTGCCGTTCGCAAGCCGTGCGCGGAAGGCGCCCGAGGGGCGTATTCCGCCGGAACGACCCCCACGGAGGTGCCGGACGGCCATGATGGGGGCATGGCGGGGCTGGAAGGCATCGGACAGCCGCGGGGACAGTCACGTGCGACCGCGGCGCGCTGGTCGCCCGCGGTCGAGGACGAACGGGCGCTCGAAGCGCTGGAGTCGCACGGCAATCCGACGGAGGGCGAGGTTCCGCTCCCGTCCCTCCCCGAGTCCGCCGCCATCGCCCGCAGGATCACCCAGGTCGTCGTCCTGCGCCAGTGGGGACTGTCCCCGAAACTGGCCGAGGACACCGTCCTGCTCGTCTCCGAACTCGTCGGGAACGCGGTGCGGCACACCGGCGCCCGCGTCTTCGGTCTGCGGATGCGCCGCCGCCGCGGCTGGCTCCGCGTCGAGGTCCGCGACCCCTCCCGGGGGCTGCCCTGTCTGATGCCCGTGCAGGAGCTGGACGTCAGCGGGCGCGGACTGTTCCTCGTCGACAAGCTGTCCGACCGCTGGGGCGTCGATCTGCTGCCGCGGGGCAAGACGACCTGGTTCGAGATGCGCGTGGCCGACCGCTGACCGCCGGCCGATCGACTGACTGACGCTCATCTCGCGTCCATACGTGTGAATCGCCCGTTTTCTTACCCTCCGCCTCTTAAATGGTGCGGGTGACCACGACCGACCGCCGCGGCGTGCTGCGGACCGGTGCCGGGCTCGTCGCCGGTGCCGGGCTCGCCGCCGGGTGCTCCTCCACCGGTGCCGCCCCCCACGCCGCCGCGTCCTCCGCCGCGTCCTCGGCCCCCTCCGCCGAGTCCCCGCCCGCCGCCGCCCCGCGGGCCGCGCCCGCGCCGCGTGCCTTCCCCCGGCAGCCCGCGCAGATCACCCATGGCCCGCGCGACCGGCCCCGCGTCGCCCTCACCTTCCACGGCCAGGGCGACCCCGAGACCGCCCGCGGCCTGCTCACCGCGGCCGAGGAGCACGGGGCCCGCCTCACCGTGCTCGCCGTCGGCACCTGGCTCGACCAGTATCCGCAGCTCGCCCGGCGGATCCTCGACGGCGGCCACGACCTCGGCAACCACACCCAGCGCCACGTGGCCGTCAACGACATGGCGGAGGCCGATGCCCGCGCGGAGATCACCGGCTGCGCGGACCGGCTGAAGCGGCTCACCGGCTCGATCGGCACCTGGTTCCGCCCCTCGCGCGCTCCGACCGCCTCCCCGCTGGTCCAGCGGCTGGCCCGCGCGGCCGGGTACCCGCACGTCCTGTCCTACGACGTCGACTCCCTCGACTACACCCGGCCCGGCGCCCCGGCCGTCACCCGCAAGGTCCTGGCGGAGGTACGGAGCGGATCCGTGGTGAGCCTGCACTTCGGGTACCCGGACACGGTCGCCGCCCTTCCCGACGTACTCAAAGAACTCGACCGCCGCGGCCTCCACGCGGTCACCACCACGGAGCTGCTGAGCTGATGTCACCCACTCGATTCGCCCGGGCCCTGACCGCCGGCGCCGCCTGCCTCGCGCTCACCGCGCTGTCCGCCTGCACCGGTGGGGGCTCGAAGAACCACGCCGACGAAGGCCTCGGCAGCAAGGAACCCGTACCTCCCGGGCAGCAGCAGGCCGCCGACGTGCTGCCCGGCATGCCGCCGGTCCTCGACCCGGCCGACGTCTACGCCGCCGACCGCCCCGGCAAACTATCCCCGGTCGTCAGGGACTTTCCGTCCCGCGTCTACGTCCCCAACACCAACTCCAACACCGTCACGGTCATCGACCCCGCGACGTACAAGGTCATCGAGACCATCCCGGTGGGCCGCCAGCCCCAGCACGTCGTGCCGTCCTGGGACCTGAAGACGCTGTGGGTCAACAACGACCTCGGCAACTCCCTGACGCCCATCGACCCGAGGACCGGCAAGACGGGCAAGCCGGTCGACGTGCACGACCCGTACAACCTCTACTTCACGCCCGACGGCAAGTACGCCGTCGTCATGGCCTCCAAGGACCACCAGCTCGTGTTCCGCGACGCGCACACCATGAAGACGGCCAAGGCCGTCCCGGTCACCTGCTCCGGGGTCAACCACGCCGACTTCTCCCTGGACGGCCGCTACTTCATCGTCTCCTGCGAGTTCAGCGGCGAACTGCTCAAGGTCGACACCGCGCGGATGGAGGTCGTCGGCCGGCAGAAGCTGGACGTCCGCGGCGCCATGCCGCAGGACGTGAAGATCTCGCCCGACGGCAAGAGGTTCTACGTCGCCGACATGGTGGCCAACGGGCTGTGGATCCTTGACGGCGACACCTTCGGCAAGCCCAGCTTCCTGCCCACCGGCAAGGGCGCCCACGGCCTGTACGTCAGCCGCGACTCCCGCGAGATGTACGTCTCCAACCGCGGCGAGGGCACCATCTCCGTCTTCGACTTCGCCGAGGGCAGGCTGACCAAGAAGTGGCGCCTGCCGAACGGCGGAAGCCCCGACATGGGCGGCGTCTCCGCCGACGGCAAGGTGCTGTGGCTGTCGGGCCGCTACAACTCCGAGGTGTACGCCATCGACACCCGCACCGGCGCCCAACTGGCCCGCATCAAGGTCGGCAGCGGCCCCCACGGCCTCGCGGTGTACCCCCAGCCGGGCCGCTACTCACTGGGCCACACGGGCGTCTTCCGCTGACCCGCGGCGGGTTGGCACCGGTCGGACATGGCTTGGACACGCCACTGCCGGGTGACGATCCGCCGTCCGCCGCCGCGGAGCCGGGATCGTGCCGCGCATGATCACCACTCGTCTGCGGCGGCGGACCGCCGCCGCCCTCGGACCGGGGACGTGCGGGGGCGGCGGCCCGGGCCGCGGTCCGGGCCCGGGGCCGCGCTGCGCCACGGCCCACCACTCGCCTTGAGTCTCCAGCCGCTGGAGGGTCCACACTCGCCGACATGACCGAAGACGGCACCGGCCTTCTCACCATCGGCGAGCTGGCCCGGATCACCGGACTGACCGTACGCACCATCCGCTACTGGTCGGACGAGGGCGCCGTGCCCCCGGTGGCCCGCTCCACGGGCGGCTACCGCCTCTACGACGCGGCCTGCGTCGCCCGCCTGGAGCTGATCCGCACCCTGCGCGAGCTGGGCCTCGGCCTGGCCGATGTGCGCAGGGTGCTTGCGGGGGAGCGGACGGTCGCGGAGGTCGCGGCGGCCCACGTGGCCGCACTGGACGCGCAGATCCGCTCCCTGAAGGTGACCCGGGCGGTGCTGTCGACCGTGGCCCGGCGCGGCTCGAGTGCGGAGGAGATGACCCTGATGAACAAACTGGCCCGGCTGTCGGCGGCCGAACGCAGGCGGATCATGGAGGAGTTCGTGGAGGAGATGTTCCACGGCCTCGACACCGCCGATCCCGAGATCCGGGAACGTATGCGGCGCACCGCGATGGACCTGCCCGAGGACCCGACACCCGAGCAGGTCGACGCCTGGGTGGAACTGGCGGAGCTGGTGCGGGACCCGGAGTTCCGGGCCCGGATGCGCAGCGTGGCCGAGTTCAACGCCTCCGACCGCGGCCACGAGACGCCCGCCGGGGCGTCCATGTGGTTCGTCAGGCGGCTCGTCCAGCTGACCGGCCAGGCCCTGGAACGCGGCCTGGCCCCGGAGGCACCCGAAGCCGACGAGGTACTGGACGACCTCCTCGGCAACGCCGACCATGCGGCCGTCCTCGCACGCCTGGAGGCGTCCCACAACACCAGGCTCGCCCGCTACCGCGAGCTGCTGGCGACTCTGAAGGGCACGTCCGCTCCGACGTACGAGACGGAGTTCGCCTGGGTGATCGCCGCTCTCCGCGCCCGCGTGAACGGCTGACCGCGGGGGCCGTACGGGCCCGGCGACGGTATGGGGCGGCGCCGGGCCCGACGGGGTGGTCCTACTTGAGGTACACGATGCCGTCCGTGGTGACGGCGGGGCGGCCCGCGGTGCCGACGACCACGATCTTGATCGTGTGCTTCGCACTGGTGGGCCAGGTCTTGGTCCAGATGGCGTCGCGGTACTTGGTCGTCGCCGACTGCAGGTCGACCCGGGCGGCCTTGGTGCCGTCGATGTAGATGTCGGCCTGCCCGGAGGTGCTCGCGCGGGAGACCAGCCAGGCCACGGAGCGGCCGGTGAAGGCCCAGGTCAGGGAGGCGTTCTTGGTCGAGCTGCCAAAGGACTGGCCGCCCAGGTAGCTGGCCGAGGACTTGCCCGCCCAGGTGCCGGTCTTCGTCGCGGCCGTCTCCTGGACAAGGACCGGGGTGCCGGACACCGCGGCCGTGCCGGTGTTGCCGGCCTGGTCGTACGCGGTCAGGGACCAGGTGGTCGCGGCACCGGACGTGGCGGTGAGGGCGGCGCTGGTCGCGGTCGGACCGTACGTGGCGGCGGCCGGGGCGGTGAGCCTGACCTCCTTCAGCGCGGTGTTGTCGGCCGCCTTCCAGCTCAGGGTGACCGGGACCGCGGTCGTGTTCACCGTCCCCGCGCGCAGCGCCAGGGCCGGCTTGGTGGGGAAGGTCGGTGCGGTGGTCTCCGCGACGACCGTGGCCGCCGCGGAGACGGCCGTCCTGCCGGACTGGTGGGTGGCGCGGACCTGCACCTGGTGGCTGCCGGGCGTCAGCGTGGCCTTGGCCGAGGTGGCGGTTCCGGCGGCCTTGGTCACCGGCTGTCCGTCGACGAGGATTTCGTACGCGCCGATCAGCGCGGACGGGGTGGTCGCCGTCCAGCCCACGGTGATCGCGCCCTGGGTGTAGTACGTCGCGCCGGACAGGCCCGCACCGGTGACGGACTTGATCGCCAGCCCGGTGACGGGGCCGGCGGCCCAGGCACGGACGGTGGGGAGCTTGGCGTAGTACGCGTTGCCGGGGCACTGGGTATTGAAGCCGTCACGGTGCCCGTGGATGGCCGGCAGGCTCAGCTTGGCGCCCTTGGCCCAGGTCTTGCGGGCGTAGTTGCTCCCGCTGTCACCGGCGGTGAGGGTCGCCGTGCCGGCCGGGTCCACGCCGTACTGCCCCAGCTTCCAGGCGGCGATCCGGGCGACCGAGGTCAGCGCCGCGTCGCTCGGGGCGACGTCGGTGTAGGTGCCGAGGACGGATATGCCGGTGGTCTCGGAGTTGAAGCCGTAGGCGTGGGCGCCCATCACCGGCAGGTCCACTCCGCCCTTGCGGCCCTCGTAGACCGTGCCGCACTTGTCGACGAGGAAGTTGTAGCCGAGGTCTTTCCACTTCAGCTGTTTGACGTGGTACGCGTAGATGCCGCGGACGATCGCGGGGGCTTCGGCGCAGGTGTAGTTGTTGCTCTCCGCGGTGTGGTGGACCACCACCGCCTTGATCTTTCCGCCGGGCAGGTAGTCGGGTGCCTCGGGGCTGAGCGTCTCGTCGGCGCCCCACCCGGCCCGCGACACGATCGCCGGCCGCGGCGCGGTGGACGGGGGAGCCTTGGGTCCGGTGGCACTGGGGCTGGGGCTGGGGCTGGGGGTTGTGGACGGGGGTGGGGAGGCCGGTGCGGAAGAACTCGGCGCCTGGCTCGGCGGGGTGGACTCGGCCGGAGTCCCGGACTCGACCGGCTCCGTGGTGGGATCGTCGCCTGCCGGTGTCTCCTCCGGCGGAGTGTCGGCCGGCTGGCCGGCCGTGGGGTCGGGCGACTCGGACGGATCGTCGGGCGCGTCGACGGCGTAGGCCGCCGGTTCCATCGCTCCCGTGCCGCCCGTGGCTGCCCTGCCCGGGTCGATCATGTCCAGGCGCAGCCCGGCGGGCAGCCGGTCGGACGTGCGTCCGCCCGCGGTGACCCGCACCTCCACGCCGTCGGAGGGGCCCACCCAGGCCGGTTCCGTGCCGCCGCGCTCGGCGGACGCCTCGCCCTGACCGCCGCTGCCGTCCAGCCGCAGCCACTGCGACCACTGGCCGGACCCGGCCGCGCGGGTGCGGGCCTCGATCGTGCCGTCGACCCGCGCCGAGGGGTCGTTCCAGGTGATGCCGAGCATGCTGAACGGCTCGGTCCGCTCCTGCTTCAGAGCGGCGCTGGTGCCCTGCTCGCTCGCCGTCAGCGCGGCCGTGCGGGCCTGGCTCGTGACGGGACCCGGCTTGCCGTCACCGTCGGTGCCCTTGCCCGGCTGATCGGAGCCTGTGGTCAGTAGGAGCCCTCCGACGATCCCTGCCGTGGCGACGGCAGCCGTACCCCAGATGTAGCGAGGTCTACCCATAGCGGATCCGCGATGTCCTTCGTGAGGAGCGAGAAGAGTGGAGCCGCCGCACCCCGGGGGCGGGACGACTCGCTCAGTAGACCCGCGGGATCCGTCCACGGTTGTGTGATCATGCCGGGCATGGCCGGTGACGCGCGTCACCCGGCCGGCACCGGGACGGAAATATCCGGCGCCGCCCCGGGGTTTCGACTCACCTGCGGAAGCTGTGCCGGACACCGACCCGGAGAGGCAGGGCGAGCGGACATGAGGATCGGCATCATCGGCGCGGGCAACATCGGCGGAAACCTCACCCGGCGGCTCACCGCCCTCGGGCACGACGTCTCCGTGGCGAACTCCCGTGGCCCGCGGACACTCGGCGCGCTGGCCGAGGAGACCGGCGCGACCCCCGTATACGCAAAGGAGGCGGCGCGCGGCGCCGAGGTCGTCGTGGTCACCGTCCCCGTCAAGGCGGTTCCGAACCTGCCGCCCGGGCTGCTCGACGGGGCGGCCGGGGGCGTGACGGTGATCGACACCGGCAACTACTACCCGCGCGAGCGGGACGGCAGGATCGCGGGGATCGAGGACGAGGGGCTCACCGAGAGCCGCTGGACCGAACGGCAGATCGGTCATCCGGTGATCAAGGCGTTCAACGGGACCTACGCCCAGGACCTCCTCGAACGTCCCCGCCCGGCCGGGGCCCCCGACCGCACGGCGCTCCCGGTGGCGGGCGACGACGAGGCGGCCAAGGCGAAGGTGCGGGCGCTCGTCGACCAGCTCGGCTTCGACACCGTGGACGGCGGTGGCATCGACGACTCCTGGCGCCAGCAGCCCGGCACGCCGGTCTACGGCCTCCAGGCAGGCGCGGACACCGTCGCCAAGGCCCTGGCCGAGGCGTCCCCGGAGCGGCCGGCGCAGTTCCGGGGGTAGTGCCGGCTCAGACGGCCGCCCACTGCCGCAGCGCGGTCGCGCCGGCGAAGTTCGCCACGTCCTTGTCCAGCGGGTCGTCGGTGTACTGGTGGAAGAGCCACTTCGCCTTGATCCGGGGCTCCCCGGCGGCGACGTAGTCGGCGATCCACAGGCCGTCGCCCGCGTAGGAGGTGGTGTCGATGTTGAGCCAGAAGTTCCTGTTCGTGTAGAGCACGACCCGGTTGTGCGGGCGCAGGGACTTGACCGCGCGGATGAACGCGTCCTTCTCCGCGTTGGTCGCGTGCGTGCCCTCGCCGGTCGTCTCCCAGTCGACGGCGAGGACGTCGCCCGCCTTCTCGGGCGCCTGCGAGACGAAGTACTCCGCCTGCGCGGTGATGTTGCCGGGCCACAGGAAGTGGTAGAAGCCGACCACGAGACCGGCGTCACGGCCGTGCTTGGTCTGGGCACTGAGCTTGGAGTTGACGTACGTGCGGCCCTCCGTCGCCTTGATGAAGACGAAGGAGAGGCCGCTCGTGCCGTAGGTGGAGGACTGGTAGGCGCTCACATCGATGCCGTGCAGCATGCACACTCCCTGAAGGTGCCGTGGGGGAGGAGTCGGTGGTCGGTTTCTGCCCCACAACTGGTACGGGCGATCCCTTCAGGGCGTTCGAACATCAGCTCCGGGGGGCCACCGAACCCAGTACGGCGGCCGACTTGGCCGACCAGTCCGAGGTGATCAGACTGGCGTGCTGCCCGGCCAGGAGGGACAGGCGGGCGGCCACCTCCGCGTCCGTGGGATCGGTCGAGGAGATCGCCGGGGCGACCTGGGCCGCGTCCGTCGTGATCAGGATGTAGTGGTTCCGGGAGTAGAAGGACGTGTCGTAGCCCTTGGTGGCGTAGGTCGCCGCGTCGCCGTCGAAGAACACGAACCAGGGGCGGATCGAGGTGTCGTAGCGGCTCGCGCGCGGGTCACCGGCGGCGGCGCCGAGGACGGCGGGGAACGCCTGGGCGGAGGCGATGTTCCCGGCCGCGTACAGGTCGCGCAGGTGGTCGCCGTACTCCTGGTCGGTCCAGTAGTGGTCGAAGGGGTTGGCCTGCTCCACGGTGCCGGGGATCAGCTCGAAGAGGACCTTGCCGGTCAGGGCGTCCCGGGACGGCCAGGCGTCGGCCCTGGCGGCCGCGTCGAGCGACGCGTGCTTCCCGCCGAGCAGGTCGGACGGCTTGTAGACCATGTCGCCGAGCTTCTGCCGCACCAGGGTGTCGAACGCGGCGGGCCCGAGTCCGAGGGTGTTGTTGAAGCCGTTCTTCATCTCCATCTTGAAGACGATGGGCCGGTGGTCGGGGTGGAGCTGGTGCCAGGCGGCGATGTTGTCCAGGCAGCTCCCGAGGTCCTGGTCGCGGCTCTTGCCGTACAGCTCGCCGGGGGTCTTCGCGGCCTCGCAGTTGTTGTTGTTGCCCAGCGGATTGCTGTGGCTGACCCGCCAGCGCCGGGTCAGCGGGTCGGTGTAGACGTCGATCTCGAGCAGCGAGGCCCCGGAGTCCAGCGCCTGTGCGAAGTAGGTGTACTTGGCCTTCTCGTACGCGTTGTGCGTACCGATCGCCGTCGTACCGGCGAACGTCGGCTCCGCCGCGCGTGCGTTGCCCGGGACCGCAGTCAGGAGCGCCACCGCACCCAGTAAGCCCGCCAGTCTTCTCGTCCCGCTCATGGCCAACTCCCTTTGTTCGTAGTCGAGTTGAGCGGAAGCGTAGGGAAGAACGGTTACCGTGCGGTAGCCCCCGGGGGAACAGGTTCGATCAGGTGCCGGACCCCCGGGGCGGCGGCGATTGCTATCGTGCGGTCGCGAAGTGAGCCGAAAGCAGAGGAAACGGGGGCGGGCCATGGGACTGATGGACCGTATACGCGGTGAGTTCATCGACATCATCGAGTGGACGGACGACAGCCGCGACACCATCGTCTGGCGCTTCCCGCGCTACGAGAACGAGATCAAGATGGGCGCCAAGCTCGTCGTCCGCGAGTCGCAGACGGCGGTCTTCGTCAACGAGGGGCAGATCGCCGACGTCTTCACGCCCGGCACCTACACCCTGGAGACGCAGAACCTGCCGGTGCTGTCCACCCTGAAGGGCTGGAAGTACGGCTTCCACTCGCCCTTCAAGGCCGAGGTCTACTTCGTCACCACCCGCCAGTTCACCGACCTCAAGTGGGGCACCCAGAACCCCGTCATCGTCCGTGACCCCGAGTTCGGCATGGTGCGGCTGCGGGCCTTCGGCGCCTTCGCGGCCCGCGTCGTGGACGCCGCCGCGCTGCTGCGAGAACTGGCAGGAACCGACCCGCAGTTCCGCACCGAGGAGGTGCAGGAGTACCTGCGGCAGCTCATCGTCGGGCGACTGGCGACCGCCCTGGCCACGGCCGGGGTGCCGATGCTGGACCTGGCCACCCGTCAGGACGGGCTCGGCGCCGCGCTGTCGGCCGCCCTCACCGAGGAACTGGCCCCGGTCGGCATCGCCGTGCCCAAGTTCATCATCGAGAACATCTCGCTGCCGCCCGAGGTCGAGGCCGCCGTCGACGCCCGCTCCCGGATGGGGATCGTGGGCAACCTCGACCAGTACACCCAGCTCCAGGCGGCCGACGCGATCGGCGACGCCGCGCGCAATCCCGGCGCCGCGGGCGAGGGTGTCGGACTGGGCGTCGGCATGGCCCTCGGCCGGCGCATGGCGGAGGGCCTCACCCCGCAGCAGCCCGCCGCCGCTCCGGCCCCCGCGCCCGCCGCCCCTCCGGTCGCCCCGCCGCCGCTGCCCCAGCAGCAGTGGTTCATCGGCGCCGGCGGCGCCCAGCAGGGCCCGTACGACACCGCCGCGCTGACCGGCCTGATCGGCGCCGGCACCCTCGCCCGGACCACCCTGGTCTGGCAGAACGGCATGTCCGGCTGGCTCCCCGCCGAACAGGTCCCGGAGGTCGAACGCCTCTTCGGCAGCGTCCCGCCGCCGCTGCCGCCCCAGGCCTGAGCGGACGGGGACGACGACCATGACCGAGGACCAGGCCACCGCCGCCCGCTCGTACCCGTGCGAGGCCTGCGGTGCCACCGTGGAGTACGCCCCGGGGACCGACGCGCTGCGCTGCCCCTACTGCGCGCACCAGCAGGCCATCGTGCCCGTGCAGCGCGCGGTGCGGGAGCACCCGATCCAGGAGCTGGCGGCCCTCCCCGCCAAGCCACAGGCCGGGCCCGGCTCCGTGAACACCTTCGTCTGCCCCGGCTGCGGGGCCCGCACCGAGAGCGACACGCTCTCCGTGCGCTGCCAGTTCTGCGCCACGCCCCTGGTGGCCGACGCGGGCGCCACCGAGCGGGTCGTCCCCGAGGCCGTCGTGCCCTTCGGCCTCGACCGCGACGGGGCCCGGGACGCGCTGCGCACCTGGACGTCCTCGCGCTGGTTCGCCCCCAAGGACCTGAAGAAGGTCACCGAGGCGGAGTCCTTCAAGGGCAGCTACCTGCCCCACTGGACGTACGACGCGGCCACCGTCTCCGACTACCGGGGCCGGCGCGGTGAGTACTACTACGAGACCGTGACCCGCACCGTCACCGAGAACGGCGAGACCCGCACCGTGACCGAGCAGGTGCGGCACACCCGCTGGTACCCGGCCTCCGGAACGGTGTCCCGGGACTTCGACGACGTCCTGGTCCCGGGCACCGGCCATGTCACCGCCAAGCAGCTCGACAAGCTCACGCCCTGGCCGCTGGAGGAGGCCAGGCCCTACCAGGAGGAGTACCTGGCGGGCTTCCAGACGGTGCGCTACGACATCGAGCCCGAGGCGGGCCTGGAGACGGCCAAGCAGCGGATGGCCGAGGTCATCGAGGGTGACTGCCGCAGTGACATCGGCGGCGACGAGCAGCGGGTCGAGTCGGTCGACACCCACTACTCCGACGTCACCTTCAAGCTGATGCTGCTCCCGGTGTGGTTCCTGACCTACCTGCACGCCGGGCGGACCTGGCAGGTGACGGTGAACGCCCGCACCGGAGAGGTGGTCGGCGAGCGCCCGTACAGCACCGGCAAGATCGTCGCCGCCTCGCTCGTGGCGCTCGCGGTGATCGCGCTGGCCGTCTGGCTGATCGCCAGGAGGTAGCGGCCCGCGCGGCGGCGCGGGCCGGACCTCGTCAGCACTCGATGATGTTCACCGCGAGCCCGCCGCGGGCCGTCTCCTTGTACTTCACCGACATGTCCGCGCCGGTCTCCTTCATGGTCTTGATGACCTTGTCGAGGGAGACCTTGTGGGAGCCGTCACCGCGCATGGCCATACGGGCGGCGGTGACGGCCTTGACCGCGGCCATGCCGTTGCGCTCGATGCAGGGGATCTGGACCAGGCCGCCCACGGGGTCGCAGGTGAGCCCGAGGTTGTGCTCCATGCCGATCTCGGCGGCGTTCTCGACCTGCTCGGGGGTGCCGCCCAGGACCTCGGCCAGGGCGCCCGCCGCCATCGAGCAGGCGGAGCCGACCTCGCCCTGGCAGCCGACCTCGGCGCCGGAGATGGAGGCGTTCTCCTTGAAGAGCATGCCGATCGCTCCGGCGGCGAGCAGGAAGCGGACCACGCCGTCCTCGTCCGCGCCGGGGATGAAGTTGATGTAGTAGTGCAGGACCGCCGGGATGATGCCGGCCGCGCCGTTGGTCGGGGCGGTGACCACCCGGCCGCCGGCCGCGTTCTCCTCGTTCACCGCCATCGCGTAGAGGGTGATCCACTCCATCGCGCGGGCCGTCGCGTCGCCCTCGGCGCGCAGCTGGCGGGCGGTGACGGCAGCGCGGCGGCGCACCTTCAGACCGCCCGGCAGGATGCCCTCGCGGGCCAGGCCGCGCCCCACGCACGCCTGCATCACCCGCCAGATCTCCAGCAGGCCCTCGCGGATCTCCGCCTCGGTGCGCCAGGCCCGCTCGTTCTCCAGCATCAGGGAGGAGATCGACAGGCCCGTCTCCTTCGTCAGGCGCAGCAGCTCGTCGCCCGAGCGGAAGGGGTACTTCAGCACCGTGTCGTCCAGCTTGATGCGGTCCGCGCCCACCGCCTCCTCGTCCACGACGAAGCCGCCGCCGACCGAGTAGTACGTCTTGGCCAGCAGCTCGGCCCCGGAGGCGTCGTACGCCCACAGGGTCATGCCGTTGGCGTGGTAGGGGAGCGTCTTGCGACGGTGCAGGACCAGATCGTCGTCGTAGGAGAACGCGATCTCGTGCTCGCCGAGCAGGTTCAGCCGGCCGGAGGTCCTGATCGTCTCCACCCGCTCGTCGGCCGTCTCCACGTCCACCGTGCGCGGCGAGGCGCCCTCGAGACCGAGCAGCACCGCCTTCGGTGTGCCGTGGCCGTGGCCCGTCGCCCCGAGGGAGCCGTACAGCTCGGCGCGGACCGACGCGGTCCGCTCCAGCAGGTCCTCGTTGCGCAGCCGGCGGGCGAACATGCGGGCCGCCCGCATCGGGCCGACCGTGTGGGAGCTCGACGGGCCTATGCCGATCGAGAACAGGTCGAAGACCGAGATGGCCACGGTGACTCCTCAAGACGGGGTGGTGCTGGGGGTGCCAGGGGCGGGGCACCGCGTACGGGCCGGGGTCTCCGGCCCGCACGAGGCACTCCTCAAAACGGGACTTACTTGTTCAGACCCGGGTACAGTGGGTGCTTGCCGGCCAGGGCGCGCACCCTGGCCTTGAGGGCGTCGGCGTCGTAGGACGGCTTCAGCGCCTCGGCGATCACGTCCGCGACCTCGGTGAAGTCCTCGGCCGTGAAACCGCGGGTGGCCAGGGCCGGCGTGCCGATCCTGAGGCCCGAGGTGACCATCGGCGGGCGAGGGTCGTTCGGGATCGCGTTGCGGTTGACGGTGATCCCGAGCTCGTGGAGGCGGTCCTCGGCCTGCTGGCCGTCCAGCTCGGAGTCGCGCAGGTCGACCAGGACCAGGTGCACGTCCGTGCCGCCGGTCAGGACGTCCACGCCGACCGCCCGGACGTCGTCCTGGACCAGGCGCTCGGCCAGGATGCGGGCGCCCTCAAGGGTACGACGCTGGCGCTCGCGGAACTCCTCGCTCGCGGCGACCTTGAAGGACACGGCCTTGGCCGCGATCACGTGCTCCAGCGGGCCGCCCTGCTGACCGGGGAACACCGCGGAGTTGATCTTCTTGGCCAGCTCGGCGGTGGACAGGATCACACCGCCGCGCGGGCCGCCCAGCGTCTTGTGGGTGGTGGTGGTGACCACGTGGGCGTGCGGCACCGGGTTCGGGTGCAGGCCCGCGGCCACCAGACCGGCGAAGTGCGCCATGTCGACCATGAGGTACGCGCCGACCTCGTCCGCGATCCGGCGGAACGCGGCGAAGTCAAGCTGGCGCGGATACGCGGACCAGCCGGCCACGATCAGCTTCGGCTTGGACTCCTTCGCCAGCCGCTCCACCTCGGCCATGTCGACCAGGCCGTCCTCGCCCACGTGGTAGGCGACGACGTCGTAGAGCTTGCCGGAGAAGTTGATCTTCATGCCGTGGGTCAGGTGCCCGCCGTGGGCGAGGTTCAGACCCATGATCGTGTCGCCGGGCTTGAGCAGCGCGAACATCGCGGCCGCGTTCGCCTGCGCGCCGGAGTGCGGCTGCACGTTGGCGTGCTCGGCGCCGAACAGCTCCTTGATGCGGTCGATGGCGATCTGCTCGACCACGTCGACGTGCTCGCAGCCGCCGTAGTAGCGGCGGCCGGGGTAGCCCTCGGCGTACTTGTTGGTGAGGACCGAGCCCTGGGCCTCCATGACCGCCACCGGGGCGAAGTTCTCGGAGGCGATCATCTCCAGCGTGGACTGCTGGCGGTGCAGCTCGGCGTCGACCGCGGCGGCCACGTCCGGGTCGAGCTCGTGCAGGGGAGTGTTGAGAACAGTCATGTGCGTGTGTCCGATTCTCAGCCGGCCGTCTCGGCGGCGTACTCGTCGGCGGAGAGCAGGTCGGCGGGCTCCTCGGCCAGGCGCACCTTGAACAGCCAGCCGCCCTCGAAGGGAGCGGAGTTCACCAGCGACGGGTCGCTCACCACGTCCTCGTTGACCTCGGTGATCTCACCGCTGACGGGGGAGTACAGGTCGGACACCGACTTGGTCGACTCCAGCTCACCGCAGGTCTCGCCCGCGGCCACCGTGTCGCCGACCTCCGGGAGCTGGGCGTAGACGACATCGCCGAGCGCGTTGGCCGCGAACTCCGTGATGCCGACCGTCGCCACGCCGTCCTCGACGGGCGACAGCCACTCGTGCTCCTTGCTGTAGCGCAGATGCTGAGGGTTGTTCATGGCCAGAATTCTCCTGTACGCGGGTGAATGGTGATGAATGGGGAGTGCGAAAGGCGTGCGTGACCAGGGGTGACGTGTCTCACGTCGCCTCCGTGGCGGCTACGGCCGTGTCACTTCTGCCGCTTGTAGAAGGGCAGCGCCACGACCTCGTACGGTTCGTGGTTGCCCCGGATGTCCACCCCGACACCGGCCGTGCCCGGAGCGGCGTGCGCGGCGTCGACGTACGCCATGGCGATCGGCTTGCCCAGGGTGGGGGAGGGGGCGCCGGAGGTGACCTCGCCGATCACCTCGCCGCCCGAGACGACCGCGTACCCGGCGCGCGGCACCCGGCGGCCCTCGGCGACCAGGCCGACGAGCACCCGGGGCGGCTCGGCGGCGGCGCGCTCGGCGGCGGCCTGCAGCGCCTCGCGGCCCACGAAGTCGCCCTCCTTCTCGAACTTGACCACCCGGCCGAGGCCCGCGTCGAACGGGGACAGCGAGGTCGTCAGCTCGTGCCCGTACAGCGGCATACCCGCCTCCAGGCGCAGGGTGTCCCGGCAGGACAGACCGCAGGGGACGAGACCGGCGTCCGCGCCGGCCTCGGTCAGCGCCTGCCACAGCTTCTCCGCGTCGCCCGGCGCCACGAACAGCTCGAAGCCGTCCTCGCCGGTGTAGCCGGTGCGCGCGATCAGGGCGGGGACGCCGGCGACCGTGCCGGGGAGCCCGGCGTAGTACTTCAGGCCATCGAGGTCGGCGTCCGTGAGGGACTTCAGGATGCCGGCGGACTCGGGGCCCTGCACGGCGAGCAGCGCGTAGTTGTCCCGGTCGTCGCGGACCTCGGCGTCGAAGCCGGCCGCCCGCTCGGTCAGCGCGTCGAGCACCACCTGGGCGTTGGAGGCGTTGGCGACGACCATGTACTCGGTCTCGCCCAGCCGGTAGACGATCAGGTCGTCCAGGATGCCGCCGTCGGCCTGGCAGATCATGGTGTAGCGGGCGCGGCCGAGGCCGACGGTGGCGATGTTGCCGACCAGGGCATGGTTCAGCAGAGCGACGGCCTGCGGGCCGCTGACGGTGATCTCGCCCATGTGCGACAGGTCGAAGAGGCCGGCCTTCGTCCGCACGGCGATGTGCTCGTCGCGCTCGGAGCCGTAGCGCAGCGGCATGTCCCAGCCGGCGAAGTCGGTCATCGTCGCGCCGAGCGAGCGGTGCAGCGCGTCGAGCGCGGTGCGGCGGGGGCGGTCGGGTTCGGTACTGCTCATCGGGCGGTCTCCCAGGCATGACAGGCGAGGACGGATCCATGTCCTCCCCATCTGTCATCGGAACCTGAGAGGTTCGCCATGACCGCCGTCGGACGGACGGAGCACGGCTTGCACCTTGGGTGGAGCCACTGCGCCAGCGGCCCGCTTTTCAGATGTGCCTCGCCCGCGCGGTAACGGTGCCTGAGAGATTCAAGGGAGGTACTTGCTCCTTCGGCGCCCCAGCGAGACGGCTGGGGACTCTCCCGCGCGGATTCAAGCGGCCGATATGCAGTTGCGCGGACATCATTGCACGCCTGGCCCGCTTCGCGGCAGGTCGGCATCTGTGACCGTCCTGTGGCAGTAAGTACGCGGTTACGTCCTGCGAATACCCGATAACCTTTCGGCCACAGCAGTGGTTCACAGCAGGCGGTAGCAGATGGACTTCCCGGCGGACTTCTCCGCAGACCTTCCGGCACAGGCGCAATCCCATCCGCACGGCGGATGGCCCGGCAACGAGCTGGAGGAGGTGCTGTCCGCCTCCCTCGGCGTACCGTCCGCAGGCGGCCGCATCCTCGAGGCGCTCGGCCGCAGCTTCCTCTGGGTGCCCCTGCCCAACGGCGGCGGTCCGCACAGCGGCCCGCTCGACCTGCCCACGCTGGACATCGACGGTCAGGCGTACGTGCCGGTCTTCAGCTCCGAGGAGCAGTTCCGCCAGGTCGTGGGCCCGCACATGGCGTACACCGTCGCGCCCGCCGTCGAGTTCGCGCGCGGACTGCCCCCGCAGGCCGGCATCGCGCTCAACCCGGACGGCGTGGTCGGCCTCCCGCTGCCGCCGGCCGCCGTGGCCGAACTGTGCCGGGCGGGGCGCAGCTCGCTGGACGGTCCGTCGAGCGGCGGCCGCGTCCGCCTCTTCGAGCCCGACTGGCAGGACGACCCCGTGGACTTCCTCGCCGCCGCCGGCGCCGAGTTCGCCGCGACCGGCGTGGTCAGCACCGCCCGCCGCTGCCTGGCCGCCGTCGAGACGGACGACCCGGTCATGTTCGTGGGCGTCGAACTGTCCCAGTGGGACGGCGACCCGCAGGCCGCCCCCCTGGAGGCCCTGGGCCGCGCCCTGGCGGGCAACCCGGCCAAGTGGCCGGTCAACCTGGTCCTGCTGGACGTGACCCAGGATCCGGTGGCGGACTGGATGAGGGAGAACGTCCGCCCGTTCTACCAGCACGCCCACTGAGTCCCGCCCGGGACGCGGGCAGGCGCACACGATCAGCGATCGGCGGCGCACGGCGAGTCCCCGGCCGCCGGGCGGCGGCTTAAGCTAGGCCTGCCGTCACCTTCCCGCCTGCCCGCCGGGCGGACGACGGGAAGATGACGACAGGACCCGGACCCACGGCTCGGTCGAAACGTCGGTTGTATGGAGGGGCGGTACAAGTGAGCGCCAGCGGCATCACGGCCGGGCAGGTCGAGCAGACGCTGCGCCAGGTGACGCCCGGGCGTTACGACGCCTACGAGGCGCTGCTGCGCGCCCTGGCGACCCCGTCCTCCGGTCAGGTCTGGATGCTGCTGTGGCACGGTCAGGCCGGTTCCCCCGACGCCCAGTACGGCCACATGGATGTCGACGGGCACGGCTACGCCCCCTGCGTGACCTCCGCCCAGGAGCTGTCGGCCAGCGGCTGGAACCGCTCGTACGAGGTCGTCGACGGCCTCGACGTGGCCCGCACCCTCTACCCCGACCACTACGGCCTCTGGCTGAACCCGCACGCCCCGGGCGGCGGCGTCGGAGTCCCCTGGCTGGATCTGCGCCGCATCGCCACCGGCCTGGACCGCCAGCCCGCGGGACCGCTCAGCCTGTCCGAACCGGCCGTCGAGGCAGCGCAGTTCTACGGCCTGCTCACCCAGAACGCCCAACGCACCCCGGCCCTGCGCTCACTGCGCCGCGCCTGGGTGCAGCCCGCGCACGGAGCGCCGTACCTCGCCATCGGGCTCGACGTGTACGACACCTCGCCGCCGGCCGTCGACTCGGTGCGGGTCATGATGCAGCAGTCCATCGGCGCCGTCCCCGACGGGCTGCCGGTGTCGACGGTCGCGATGTCCGACGAGTACGACCCGGTCGCGATGTGGCTGCGCGCCAACTCCCGCCCGTTCTACGACCGTGAGGGCCACGCGTCCCCGGCGGCCGGGTATCCCCGTCCGGATCAGTGGGCCCACTGAGCGTGTTCACCGGCCGGCGGTCCGGGCGGAGGAGCGAACCGCACCCCGGCCGTCGACGCCGTCCGTGACATCGCGTCCGCGGCGAGTGGATGTATCACGCCATGCTGAGCAGGACGGGCGGCCAGGGCGCGCCGCCTGTCCGGCGGGACACCGGCCCCGGGTCCCGGCTCACGGCCGTCATGCCTCATCGGGGCCCGGTCGTGAAGCGGCGGGAAGTCCGGCCGCCGGCGCGGCGGCTCCCCTGTCGAGACGCCTGGTGACGGAGCCGCGTCGCGCCCTCGCCGGCCCGTGCGCACCGTACCGGAACGCCGGTTCACCGGCACCGCGTCTCCTGCCGGAACGGGCCGCGCCCCCTGCGCGCAAAAGGCCTTGCGAAAGGCTCTGAGCAGGGCGTATACGGCTTGGCGGTACCGGATGAGAAAGCGCTGTTCGTCTGGTTTGCGACCGTCGGGCAGGGGCCAAGTGGAGCCGTGATCCGGCCAGTTGGGTGGAGCAGAGGACGTTCGAGAGGCGCTACCCTGTGTCCGGATAACGGAAACCCCCAACCCGCATCACGTTTGCGCATCCATTCATGGTCAGCCCTGGCGAGTGATCGCCGGCCCGTTGAAGACTCGCCTCGCGGATGCAGAGCCTTCGATCCTGTGATCGAACCAATCGGGGGATCCGCCGGACAGTTGTGCCGCATCCATCTGCCGCCATCGCGCAGCAGGCAATCGAACCAAAGCCGTCCACAGCGGCGGAGAAAA
Organism: Streptomyces sp. NBC_01788; assembly: GCF_035917575.1. GTDB lineage: Bacteria > Actinomycetota > Actinomycetes > Streptomycetales > Streptomycetaceae > Streptomyces. The sequence goes on from NZ_CP109090.1 coordinate 5,458,909, forward strand.
GGCCGGTCAACCACCGGCGAGAGGGGTCAGGTCACTGTGACCGCACCGATCGAGACCACCGGGGCGGCAGCCGAGACGCAGCCGGAGGCTGTGCTCACCGGTGCCGACAAGCGGCGGATCGAGGGCCGTTCCCTCGGACAGATCGCCTGGACCCGGTTCAAGAAGGACAAGGTCGCGGTCACCGGCGGTGTCATCGTGGTCCTGCTGATCCTGCTCGCGATCCTCTCGCGTCCCATCCAGGCCGTGTTCGGGCTCGACCCCAACGCGTTCAACCAGGATCTGATCGACCCCAACACCTCGCTGCCCAACGGCGCCTGGGGCGGCATGAGCGCGGACCACCCGCTGGGCGTGGACCCGAAGTTCGGCCGAGACATCGCCACCCGCATCCTCGAGGGATCCTGGGTGTCGCTGGTGGTCGCGTTCGGCGCGACGATCCTGTCCAACGTCATCGGGGCCATCATGGGCGTCGTGGCCGGCTACTACGGCGGCCGCGTCGACACGATCATCAGCCGTCTGATGGACACCTTCCTCGCCTTCCCGCTGCTGCTGTTCGCGATCGCCATCTCCGCCACCCTGCAGGGCGGCGCGTTCGGCCTCACCGGACTGCCGCTGCACCTCAGCGTGCTGATCTTCATCATCGGCTTCTTCAACTGGCCCTACCTGGGCCGGATCGTCCGCGGCCAGACGCTCGCCCTGCGCGAGCGCGAGTTCGTGGACGCCTCCCGGGGCATGGGCGCCAAGGGCCCGTACATCCTGTTCCGTGAACTGATGCCCAACCTGGTCGGCCCGATCATCGTCTACTCGACGCTGCTGATCCCGACCAACATCCTCTTCGAGGCCTCCCTTAGCTTCCTCGGCGTCGGCATCCAGCCCCCGCAGGCTTCCTGGGGCGGCATGCTCCGCGAAGCGGTCACGTTCTACGAGGTCGATCCTCAGTACATGATCGTGCCCGGGCTCGCCATCTTCGTGACCGTCCTGGCGTTCAACCTGCTCGGCGACGGTCTCCGCGACGCTCTCGACCCGCGCAGCCGCTGACGCCTGCTGCCGAGAGCACAACAAGTTTCCGTACAATGGAGGGGAACCCGCCCATCATGCGAAGGTCAGCGCTGGCCGCGATCGCGGCCATCGGCTCCGTCAGCCTGCTTGTCGCAGGTTGCAGCAAGGCCGATGACAACAAGAACGACAACGGCAGCGGCACCAAGTCGGCTGGGGCCGACGCCGCGACCAAGGGGGTCGTCAACGCCTCCAGCAAGAAGGGCGGGACCCTCACCTACGAGATGTCCGACGTCCCGGACTCGTTCGACCCGGGCAACACGTACTACGCGTACATGTACAACCTCAGCCGGCTGTGGGCCCGCCCGCTGATGACCTTCAAGCCCGGCGCCGGCACCGAGGGCAACACCCTGGTCCCGGACCTGGCCGAGGGCAAGGGCACCCCGAGCGAGGGCGGCAAGACCTGGACGTACAAGATCCGTCCGGGTCTGACGTACGAGGACGGCACGCCGATCACGACGAAGGACGTCAAGTACGCCGTCGAGCGGTCCAACTTCGCGCGTGACGTGCTCTCGCTCGGCCCCAACTACTTCCAGCAGCTCCTCGCGGGCGGCGACAAGTACAAGGGCCCCTACAAGGACAAGAGCGCCAAGGGCCTGTCCTCGATCGAGACGCCGGACGACACCACCATCGTCTTCCACCTGAAGCAGGCCTTCCAGGAGTTCGACTACCTGGTCGCCGCCCCGGAGACCGCTCCGGTGCCTCAGGCCAAGGACAAGGGCGTCGACTATGTCAAGAACATCGTGTCCTCGGGCTCGTACAAGTTCGAGAGCTACTCCGAGGGCAAGCAGGTCACCCTCGTGCGCAACGACAAGTGGGACGCGAAGACGGACCCGCTGCGCACGCAGCTGCCGGACAAGATCGTCGTCAACATGAAGGTCAACCCCGAGACGATCGACAAGGACGTCCTCGCGGGCAACGCGATCGACCTCGTCGGCACGGGTGTCCAGGCCTCGACCCAGGCGCAGCTTCTCAGCGACCCGAAGAAGCGGGCCAACACGGACAACACCTTCGGTGGCCGCCTGGTCTACATGGCGATCAACACCAAGGTCGCGCCGTTCGACAAGGTCGAGTGCCGCAAGGCCGTGCAGTACGCGATCGACAAGGCCTCGGTGCAGACCGCCGAGGGCGGCCCGATCCGCGGTGAGATCGCCTCCACCGTCCTGCCTCCGGACATCACCGGCTACGAGAAGTCGGACGTCTACGCGACCGCCGACAACAAGGGCGACGAGGCCAAGGCCAAGGAGCAGCTGAAGGCCTGCGGCAAGACGTCGATCACGACGAACATCTCGGCGCGCTCCGACCGCCAGCAGGAGATCGACGCCGCCACGGCGATCATCAACTCCCTGCAGAAGGTCGGCATCAAGGCCACCCTCAAGCAGTACCCGTCGGGCAAGTACTTCACCGACTACGCGGGTGTCCCGAAGGTCACGCAGAAGCAGAACATCGGTCTGATGATGATGCAGTGGGGTGCCGACTGGCCTTCCGGCTACGGCTTCCTGCAGCAGATCCTGAACGGCGAGGCCATCAGCCAGTCGGGTAACACCAACCTGTCGCAGTACAACAGCAAGGAAGTCAACACCCTGCTGTCCAAGGCGATCGCGACTCAGGACGACACCGAGCGCAACAGCCTGTACGCGCAGATCGACAAGAAGACCATGGACGACGCCGTGATCGTCCCGCTGACCTACTTCAAGGTCCTGCTGGCCCGCCCGCAGAACGCCACGAACCTGGTTTCCTCGGCGGCCTGGAGCGGTCAGTACGACTACCTCAACATCGGCACCACGAAGTAGCAGCCCCGGAAGGCAGGTGAAGGCATTGGTGCCCGCGGGCTTCGCCGCCCGCGGGCACCGGCGCCGGCCCCGTGATCTCGTACATCCTCCGCCGGACGTTCGCAGCAGTGATCCTGCTGCTGGTCGTCTCCGCGGTCACCTTCGCCATCTTCTTCCTGCTGCCGCGGCTCGCCGGTCAGACCGCTGACCAGCTTGCGCAGCAGTACATCGGCAAGAGCCCCTCCAAGGCCGACATCATCGCGGTCAAGCACAACCTCGGTCTGGACCAGCCCCTTTACGTCCAGTACTGGCACTTCATCAAGGGGATCGTGGCCGGCGCCACCTATGACCTGGGGCCCACCTCGGTGCACTGCGACGCGCCGTGCTTCGGCTACTCCTTCAAGACCCATGAGGCGGTCTGGCCCGAGCTGACCACCCGTATGCCGGTGACGTTCTCGCTGGCCTCGGGTGCGGCCGCCCTGTGGCTGCTCTCCGGCGTGACGGTCGGCGTCATCTCCGCCCTCAAGCCTCGTTCGTTCTTCGACCGCACCTTCATGGGTGTCGCGCTCGCCGGTGTCTCCCTGCCCATGTTCTTCACGGGCAACCTGGCGATCCTGCTCTTCACCTACCAGTGGCCGATCTTCGGACGCACCTACGTCCCGTTCACCGAGAACCCCGCTCAGTGGGCCAACACGCTCTTCCCCGCGTGGTGTTCCCTGGCACTGCTCTACTCCGCCATCTACGCGCGGCTCACCCGCTCGGGCATGCTGGAGACGATGAACGAGGACTTCATCCGCACCGCACGGGCCAAGGGCCTGGGCGAGGGCACGGTCGTGGTCCGGCACGGGCTGCGGGCCGCGCTCACCCCGATCATCACCGTCTTCGGCATGGACATCGGCCTGCTGCTCGGCGGTGCGCTGATCACGGAGACCGTGTTCTCGCTGCACGGAGTCGGCCAGTACGCGGTGCAGGGCATCACCGACAACGACCTGCCCAAGATCCTCGGCGTGACCATGCTCGCCGCGTTCTTCGTCGTGATCGCAAATCTTCTGGTGGACCTGCTGTACGCCGCCGCCGACCCGCGGGTGAGGCTCTCATGACCGAACTCTCCAAGACCGGCGCCGCCGTGGGCGAGCCGGCCGCCACCGCCAAGGCCCCGACGGCCTTCCTCGAGGTCCGCGACCTCAAGGTGCACTTCCCGACCGACGACGGCCTGGTCAAGTCCGTCGACGGGCTGAACTTCCAGCTGGAGAAGGGCAAGACGCTCTCCGTCGTCGGCGAGTCGGGCTCCGGCAAGTCGGTCACCTCGCTCGCGATCATGGGCCTGCACCGGCTCGGCGCCCGCGGCAAGAACGTCCAGATGTCCGGAGAGATCTGGCTGGACGGCAAGGAACTGGTCAACGCCGACCCGGACGAGGTGCGCAAGCTGCGCGGCCGGGAGATGGCGATGATCTTCCAGGACCCGCTGTCCGCGATGCACCCGTACTACAAGGTCGGCGACCAGATCGTCGAGGCCTACCGGGTGCACCACAAGGTGAGCAGGAAGGTCGCCCGCACCCGGGCCATCGAGATGCTCGACCGGGTCGGCATCCCCGAGCCGCACAAGCGTGTCGACGGCTACCCGCACGAGTTCTCCGGCGGTATGCGCCAGCGCGCCATGATCGCGATGGCGCTGGTCAACAACCCCGAACTGCTCATCGCGGACGAGCCGACCACCGCGCTCGACGTCACCGTCCAGGCGCAGATCCTCGACCTGATCCGCGACCTCCAGAAGGAGTTCGGCTCCGCGGTCATCATCATCACGCACGACCTCGGCGTGGTCGCCGAGATCGCCGACGACGTGCTGGTGATGTACGGCGGCCGGTGCGTGGAGCGCGGCCGGGTCGACGAGATCTTCGAGCGGCCGCAGCACCCCTACACCTGGGGGCTGCTCGGCTCGATGCCGCGCATCGACCGCGAGACCTCCGAGCGGCTCATCCCGGTCAAGGGCCAGCCGCCGAGCCTCATCAACGTCCCGTCCGGTTGTGCCTTCCACCCGCGGTGCCCGTACGCGGACATCCCCAAGGGGAACGTCACCCGCACGGTGCGTCCGGAGCTGGAGCTGGTGGACGCCGGACACTGGTCCGCCTGCCACCTCTCGGCTGAGGACCGTACGCGGATCTGGACCGAAGAGATTGCGCCGAAGCTGTGAGTGAGACGAAGAAGACGGACGCCGCCGGCCAGGCCGAGGTCCCGCGGCAGGCGCAGGCATCCGACAGCGGCTCCGCGGACCGCGAGGTGCTGCTCCGGGTCGAGGGCCTGACCAAGCACTTCCCCATCAAGAAGGGGATCCTGCAGCGGCAGGTCGGCGCGGTCAAGGCCGTCGACGGCATCGACTTCGAGGTGCGCAAGGGCGAGACCCTGGGTGTCGTCGGCGAGTCGGGCTGCGGCAAGTCGACCATGGGCCGGGTCATCACCCGCCTCCAGGACCCGACCAGCGGCACGATCACCTTCGAGGGCCAGGACATCACGCGGCTGAACGCCGGGAAGATGCGCCCGCTGCGCCGCGACATCCAGATGATCTTCCAGGACCCGTACGGCTCCCTGAACCCCCGCCACACCATCGGCTCGATCGTCTCGGCGCCCTTCCGGCTCCAGGGCGTGGAGCCCGAGGGCGGGGTGAAGAAGGAGGTCCAGCGGCTGCTGGAGCTGGTCGGCCTCAGCCCCGAGCACTTCAACCGCTACCCGCACGAGTTCTCCGGCGGCCAGCGCCAGCGCATCGGCATCGCCCGGGCGCTCGCGCTCAAGCCGAAGCTGGTGGTGGCGGACGAGCCGGTCTCCGCCCTGGACGTCTCCATCCAGGCCCAGGTGGTCAACCTCATGGACGACCTCCAGGAGGAGCTGGGCCTGACCTACGTGATCATCGCGCACGACCTCTCGGTCGTCCGGCACGTCTCGGACCGGATCGCGGTGATGTACCTCGGCAAGATCGTCGAACTCGCCGACCGCACCTCGCTGTACCAGTCGCCGATGCACCCGTACACCAAGGCGCTGATGTCGGCGGTGCCGATCCCGGACCCGAAGCGTCAGGGCGGCAAGAGCGAGCGGATCCTGCTGCGCGGCGACGTGCCCTCGCCGATCGCCCCGCCCAGCGGCTGCCGCTTCCACACCCGGTGCTGGAAGGCGACGGAGATCTGCCGTACCACCGAGCCGCCGCTCAAGGAGCTGAGGCCCGGTCAGCGGGTGGCCTGTCACCACCCGGAGAACTTCGAGGACCAGGCTCCGCAGGACACCGTGCTGCTCACGGCCGCCAAGGCGGCCGCGGAACTGGTGGCCGACGAGGTCCTGGCGGAGTCGGCGGCGACGTCGGCCGCGGTGGCCGCGGAGATCGGCGAGGCGGCGGAGGACTCCGAGTCCGCCGGCTCCCCGGAGTCCGGCACCGAGGGCCCCGACGGCCAGGAGCCGGCCGGGAAGTAGGCGAAGCGGCGCGGTGAAGCCGCGTACGTGCCCGAGCGGGAGAGTGCTCGGCCGGTGGACCCGGCCGCCGCACTCTCCCGCTTCGCCGTGTCCGGGGACGAACCGGCCACGGGTGACAATGTGGCGTGCTTCAGCAACTGTTCAGTCCCTCCGTCCAGCACACGATCGACGTGGTCGGCATCTTCGTCTTCGCCATCTCCGGAGCGCTGCTGGCCGTCCGCAAGAACTTCGACGTCTTCGGCATCGCCGTCCTCGCCGAGGTCACCGCGCTGGGCGGCGGGCTGTTCCGTGACATCGTCATCGGGGCCGTGCCCCCGGCCGCCTTCACCGACCTCGGGTACTTCCTCACCCCGCTGCTCGCCACGCTCGTGGTCTTCTTCCTGCACCCGCACATGGAGCGCATCCAGACCGCGGTGTACGTGTTCGACGCGGCCGGTCTCGGCCTGTTCTGCGTGGCCGGCACGACGAAGGCGTACGCCTACGGGCTGAACCTCACCGCGTCGGCGACGCTCGGCATGGCCACCGCCGTGGGCGGCGGTGTGCTGCGGGACGTGCTCGCCAACGAGGTGCCGTCACTGCTGCGCTGGGACCGCGACCTGTACGCGGTCCCGGCGATCGTCGGCGCCACCATGGTGGTGCTGTGCATCCACTACGACGCGCTGAACCCGTACACCAGCGGTCTGGCGGTGGTCACCGCCTTCGCTCTGCGGCTGCTCGCGATGCGGTACCACTGGCGAGCTCCGCGGGCCTGGAACCGACGGTCGACGGTACGGGAGGAGTGAGGGCCGTCCGGAGGCGGTGGGGCGGCCGCTGCCCCAGTTCCTCGGACAGCCAGCGGAACGCCGCCGGTACCTGCGGCCGCCACAGCGCCATGCTGTGGCCCCCCGCGCTGCGGGGCACGAAGACCACGTGCACGGTCGTCGGCGGCTTCGCGATCCGTTCCAGCGCGACGCCGGCCTGGTACCCGTCGCCGCTCTGGCCCGAGAGGTAGAGCGCCACGCGCGGCGGGACGCGGTAGTTCTTCAGCAGGATGTAGGGGTTGTTCGCGCGTCGCAGCCCGAGGTTCTGGTTGGCGAGCGAATTGCGTTCGCCGATCGGGTCGTTGTAGCCGGACAGGCTCACCGCGGCGCGGTAGCGGTCCGGGTGGGCGACGGCGAGCTTGGTCGCGCAGTGCGCCCCGGCCGAGTAGCCGGCGGTGGCCCAGCCGTTCGGGGCCGGCGCGGCACGGAAGTTGTCCGTGATCATCTTCGGTACGTCGATGCTCAGCCAGGTGTCCGCGTTCACGGTGCCCGGGATGTTGGCGCAGCCCGTGTCGATCTTGGCGATCAGGTTGGTGCGCGGCGCCACCAGTATGAACGGCGCGACCTGTCCGCTGCGCATCAGCGGCTCCAGTTGCTGGTGCACCTTCAGGGAGCCGAACCAGGCCTTCGCCGAGCCCGGGTAGCCCGACAGCAGCTCGACCACCGGGAACTTCTTGTTCTTGTAGGCGGGCTCGTCGTACTGCGGCGGCAGCCATACGTAGACCTCGGCGTTCACCCCGGAGACCCGACCCCTGAGCTGGGTGACCCTGACCCCTCCGGAGGCGCGCATCCCGGGTCCGTCGGCCGGGGTGAACTTCTGCGCGACCCTGGGCAGCTCCCGGTAGGCGATGCCGCCGGTGCCGTCGGTGCCCAGGTTGGCGGCCTGCTGCACATGGTTGCCCGTGCCCAGCAGGTCGGCCCAGTTGTCGTACAGGTTGTTGGCGTTGTTCACCAGTACGAAGACCAGGGTGATGGCTGTGGCCTGGGCGAACAGCAGCATCAGCGCCCGCAGGGCGGTGCGCAGCACCTTGGGGCCCTTCAGTCGCGTCCACAGGACGAAGGGCAGGGCCAGCGCGGCCACGGCCAGCACGACGGTGGTGTACAGGAACGGAGTCCCGGTGAGGCTCATGTCCCGATAGAGGGTGGACAGGGCCTCGGGGTTACGGGCAAGTGCGGACACTTACCGAGATATTGCCTGGGTCTCACCCTGCGGGAGGGCTTGTCGTATGAGCACACCGGGCGGCACCGGGCGGCACCGGGCGGCACCGGGCGGCACCGGGCCACTTCGGGTCGCACCAGGCCGGATGGGGGAAAAGCTACCGCTTAGTAGTGTCCTGATGTATCGTTCACTCATGTCAGAAGCAGCCACCGCCGCGCGGGCCGCGATCGGCGACAGCGAGTTCGACCGGGACACCGCGGTCACCCGGAGCGAGCCCGGTGTCTACGGCATCGACCTCGCCGCCGGCTGGACGATCGCCAACGCCGTCAACGGCGGCTATCTGCTGGCCGTCCTCGGCCGCGCGCTCGCGGACGCCCTGCCGCATCCGGACCCGTTCACGATCTCGGCCCACTACCTGACCGCGTCCCGGCCGGGTCCCGCCGTCGTCCGCACGGACGTGGTGCGCGCCGGCCGCACCCTGTCGACCGGCCAGGCCTCCCTCTTCCAGCGCGACGACGACGGCCGCGAGGTGGAGCGCATCCGCGTCCTGGCCTCCTACGGCGACCTCGGCGCCCTGCCCGACGACGTGCGCACCTCGGCGAAGCCGCCCGCGCTCCCGCCCCTGGAGCAGTGCTTCGGCCCCCAGGACGCACCCGGCGACCCCGTGCCCGTACCCGGCAGCTCGTCCATCACCGACCGCCTGATGCTCAAGCTGGACCCCGCCACCCTCGGCTGGGCGCTCGGCGCGCCCTCCGGCAAGGGGGAGATGCGGGCCTGGTTCGGGCTCGCCGACGGCCGGGACCACGACCCGCTCTCCCTGCTGCTCGCGGTGGACGCGCTGCCCCCGACCGCGTTCGAGCTGGGCGTCAAGGGCTGGGTGCCGACCGTCGAGCTGACCGTGCACGTCCGCTGCCGCCCCGCGCCGGGCCCGCTGCGCGTGTCCATCACCACCCGCAACCTGGCCGGCGGCTTCCTGGAGGAGGACGCCGAGGTCTGGGACGCCGCCGACCGGCTGGTGGCGCAGTCCCGGCAACTGGCACGGGTCAGGCTCGGCTGAGAGCCGTACGAGCCGGGCTCGGCCGACGCCCGCACGGGCCGGGCTCGGCTGATGCCCGCGCGGGCCGGGCTCGACCGGAGAAGGGCCGCCCCGGCGCCCGGCCGGACCGTCAGTCCAGCCAGTGCCGGCGGCCGACGCTGATCAGACGCAGCTGCCGGGTCGCGACCTTGGTGACGCGCTCGCGCTCCTGCTCCGTGGCGTCGAGCGTCTCAAGGAACAGCGAACCGGCGATCAGCATCTGATCGACGTACAACTGGGCGAGCATGAGCAGGTCGTCCTCGCTCCACCCCGCGGACTGGGGGTCCTTGGCCAGTTCGTCCCTCACCTCGCGGGCGAACCGGGCCAGTTGACCGCGCACGACCTCCCGCACCTGCCGCACCCCGCCATGGCGCTCGCGGGCGATGAAACGGACATGGGCGGGGTACGCCTCGACGTGACGGGCTATCAGGTCGACCGCCCGCGCGATGCGCTGCTCGCTGTCGTCCAGCGGGGACACCGTCGACCGGATCATCGGGTGCAGGCTGCTCAGCGCCTGCTCGACCAGGGCCACGCCGAGATCCGCGGTGGAGTGGAAGTGGCGGTAGAAGGCGGTCGGGGCGACGCCGGCGGCGCGTGTGACCTCACGCAGGCCGAGGCTGCTCAGGCTCTGCTCCTCCAGCAGCCCCAGCGCCGCGTCCATCAGGGCCTGTCGGGTCTTCTGCTTCTGGGCCTGCCGGACGCCGGGAGTGTGACTCATGCCATTCAGTCAACAAGTGTTCTCCGGATTGTCAAAGCCCGGTGGCGCGTTAGACTGGGTAGTCAGTGAACAAGTGTAACTACAAGCGTTCACCGACAAGGGGGATCCGATCTCATGCTGTTCCTCGTCGCAGCACTGCTGCTGCTCGGCGTCGTCCTCGGCACGGTGGCCCACGCGCCGCTCGACCTCACGGTCGCCGCGGCCGTGGTCATCGCCGTCTGGCTCGGCGTCTTCGCCCTCCGCGAGCGCCGCGGCCGCGGCACGTCCCGCTGACGCCCCACCGACCCGGCCCGTCCGTCACGACCGTCAGGAGCAGAACCGCCATGCAACTCACCGCACCGGCCGTGCGCCGCACCGGTACGCACGACACGGACCACATGGACGACACGGACGGGATGGCCGTCGCGTCCTTCGTCCTCGGCCTGCTCGGCCTGCTCGTCCTCAACCTGTTCCTCGGCCCCGTCGCCATCGTCCTGGCCGGCGTGGCCCTTTGGCGCGGCACCGGCCGCCGCGGCCGTGCCCTCCTCGGCCTGACCCTGGGCATCGCCGACCTCGTGGTCCTGCTGGCCTTCGTGCAGGCGGACCACACGCTGTCCTGGAGCTTGTGACACCTGGCCCGGCCCATCCTGATCTACGGGCGGCCGCGGCCGCCCGTAGAATCGGCCTCACCATGGCTTACCTCGACCACGCCGCGACCACCCCGATGCTCCCGGAGGCGGCAGAGGCGCTGACCGCGGCACTGGGTGTCACCGGCAACGCCTCCTCTCTCCACGCGTCCGGGCGCGCGGCCCGCCGCAGGGTCGAGGAGGCCCGCGAAACCCTCGCCGAGGCCCTCGGCGCCCGTCCCAGCGAGGTCGTCTTCACCTCCGGCGGCACCGAGGCGGACAACCTCGCCGTCAAGGGCCTGTACTGGGCCCGGCGCGCCGCCGACCCGGCCCGCACGCGCGTCCTCTCAAGTCCCGTCGAGCACCACGCCGTCCTCGACGCCGTGCACTGGCTCGGCGAGCACGAGGGCGCCACCGTCGAGTACCTGCCGGTCGACTCCTACGGCCGCGTCCACCCCGAGGCGCTGCGCGAGGCCGTCGCCCGCAACCCCGACGACGTGGCCCTGGCCACCGTCATGTGGGCCAACAACGAGATCGGCACGCTGCTGCCGGTGCGCGAACTGGCCGCCGTGGCCGCCGAGTACGGGGTCCCGCTGCATGCCGACGCGGTGCAGGCGTTCGGGCAGGTCCCGGTCGACTTCGCCGCCTCGGGACTGGCCGCGATGACGGTCTCCGGCCACAAGATCGGCGGCCCGTACGGCGTCGGCGCGCTGATCCTGGGCCGCGAGTACGCCCCCGTGCCCGTCCTGCACGGCGGCGGCCAGGAACGGCACGTCCGCTCCGGCACCCTCGACGCGCCCGCGATCGCCTCCTTCGCCGTGGCCGGCCGGCTCGCCGCCGAGCGGCGCGAGTGGTTCGCCGCCGAGATCGGCGCGCTGCGCGACGAGTTGATCGCCGCCGTGCGCTCGGCGGTCCCGGACGCGATCCTCGGCGGCGACCCGGCACCGGAGGGGCGCCTTCCGGCCAACGCCCACTTCACCTTCCCCGGCTGCGAGGGCGACTCCCTGCTGCTCCTGCTGGACGCCCAGGGCATCGAGTGCTCCACCGGCTCCGCCTGCACAGCGGGCGTCGCCCAGCCCAGCCACGTCCTGCTCGCCACCGGCACCGACCCGGACCTGGCCCGCGGCACTCTCCGCTTCACGCTCGGCCACACGTCCGCCCGGTCCGACGTCGACGAGGTCGCGAAGGCCATCGGCCCGGCGGTGGAACGGGCCCGCGCGGCGGGGCTGACGTAACACACCGAGGCCCCGCGTCCCAGGTCCGGGCGGGTTCAGGTCCGGGCGGTTCTGGCCGCGCGGACCAGGCGTATGTAGCGGTCCCAGTCCCAGTGGGGGCCCGGGTCCGTGTGGTCGGTGCCCGGGACCTCCACGTGGCCGATGATGTGCTCCCGGTCGACGGCGATGCCGTACCGGCCGCAGATCCCGGCCGTCAGCCGCGCCGAGGCGGCGTACATCGCGTCGGTGAACGACGAGGCGTCGTCGACGAAGCCCTCGTGCTCGATGCCGACGCTCCGCTCGTTGTACGCCCGGTTGCCCGCGTGGAACGCCACGTCCAGTTCGCGGATCATCTGCGTGACATGCCCGTCCGCGCCGACTATGTAGTGCGCGGCGGCCCCGTGCCCCGGGTCCTGGAACACCTTCACCGCGCTCGCGTAGCTGCCCTGGGTGACATGGATGACGACCCGGTCGATCCGGTAGTCGTCGGGGCGGTCCGCCGCCCGGTAGTTCGCCGGGGAGGCCGCCACCCACCGGGCGCCCACGAAGTCGACCGCGCCCTCCACCCGCGGCTTCTGCGCGCCGGGCAGCCGCCACCACAGCCGGGCCAGCCCGCTGCGCTCCACCGCGGCCCCGCCCACCACCAGCGCCACCCCGCCGAGCAGCAGGGCCCGCCGCCCCAGCCGCCGCTGCCCGTCCGTCTTCTTCGCCCCCATGCGATCTTCAACGCATCTCCGGCGGCCCCGGTTCCCGCGCCCCGTACCCTGGAAGGGCTATGACTGACACCCCGCAGCGCTCCCGCCCCCTCCGCGTCCTCGCCGCCATGTCGGGCGGGGTCGACTCCGCCGTCGCCGCCGCGCGCGCCGCGGAAGCCGGCCACGACGTCACCGGCGTCCATCTCGCGCTCTCCGCGAACCCGCAGTCCTTCCGTACGGGCGCGCGGGGCTGCTGCACCATCGAGGACTCGCGCGACGCCCGCCGCGCCGCGGACGTCATCGGCATCCCGTTCTACGTGTGGGACCTCGCCGAGCGCTTCCGCGAGGACGTCGTGGAGGACTTCGTCGCCGAGTACGAGGCCGGCCGCACGCCGAACCCGTGCCTGCGCTGCAACGAGAAGATCAAGTTCGCCGCGCTCCTGGACAAGGCGCTGGCGCTCGGCTTCGACGCGGTCTGCACCGGCCACTACGCCAAGGTGATCCTCAACGAGGACGGCACTCGTGAGCTGCACCGGGCCTCCGACATGGCCAAGGACCAGTCGTACGTCCTCGGCGTCCTCGACGACCAGCAGCTCGCGCACGCCATGTTCCCGCTCGGGGACACGCTCACCACCAAGGACGAGATCCGCGCGGAGGCCGAGCGCCGGGGTCTGGCCGTCGCCAAGAAGCCCGACTCGCACGACATCTGCTTCATCGCCGACGGCGACACCCAGGGCTTCCTTGCCCGCCGCCTGGGCAAGGCCGAGGGCGACATCGTCGACGAGTCGGGCGCGGTCGTCGGCAGCCACGAGGGCGCGTACGGCTTCACCATCGGCCAGCGCAAGGGCCTGCGCATCGGCACCCCGGCGCCCGACGGCAAGCCGCGCTACGTCCTGGACATCTCCCCGGTGAACAACACGGTGACCGTCGGCCCGGCCTCCGCCCTGGACGTCACCGGCCTCACGGCGATCAAGCCCCGCTGGTGCGGCACGGCCCCGTCCGGCCCCGGCACCTACACGGCCCAGTTGCGCGCCCACGGCGGCGAGACCGAGGTCACCGCCGAACTCGTCGGCGGTGAACTCCGGGTCGCCTTCACCGAGCCGGTCCGCGGCGTGGCCCCCGGCCAGGCGGTCGTGCTGTACGACGGCACACGCGTGGTGGGCTCGGCGACGATCGCCACGACGGTAAGGGCGAAGGAGCCGAGCACGGCGGTCTGACGCACGGACCGCCCACGGACCGGGGACGGCGCCGGGCGCCTGCCTAGGACCGGTGCTCCGCCGTCTCCTTGATGCCGGTCAGGGTGGCGTCCATGCCCTGGCCGAGCTGGTCCAGGCGGAAGGCGATGATCGCCTCCTCCTGGTCGGGAGCGCGGTCGATGTACCCGCTCAGGCCGGAGCGGCCGGGGCCGATCGTGACCGACTGGCGCAGCACGGTGCCCCCCTCCGGCGCCGGGGCGAGGGCGAAGGACCAGGTGGCCATCCGGTCCGCCGGGTCCTCGGAGGCCTTGCCGTACCGTCCGGTCGGGTCCATCACGCACCAGGTGAGGGTGCGGTCCGGGACGGCCTCCGTGATGTGGGAGAGGGTGTGCCACTCGCCCACGAGCGGATTCTGGTTGTGCCCGACGTAACGGGCGCCCGTAGCCGGGCGGTCGGCGCCGTCCTGCCACTCCACGCGCACCAGCTCGGGACTCCACCCGGCCATGGCCTCGACGTCGGTGACGACTTCCCACACCCGCGAGGGTTCCGCCGCGATGTGCACCTCGCGGTGGGTGCCGGGCTGGTCGGTGTAACGCATGGCTGCTCCCCGTGCGGGCACGGTCGTTCGCCGCCCCCGCGCAGGGAGTCTAGGGTCGCCAACTCCCCCTGAAAGATGTTGAGTCGGTCACAGGGGTGCCAGTTCGGACACCAGCCGGGCGGCCGTCGGCGCCGGAACGCCGTACCGCTCGGCGGCGCGCAGCACGGCGCCGCCGATGGCGTCGAGCTCCAGGGCGCGGCCGGCCTCGGCGTCACGCTGCATCGAGGACTTCATGCCGACCGGAAACGTGTCGTACATCGCCAGCGTCCGGTCCGCGTCGAGCGGCGCCCCGGCGGCGCGGCCGACGGCGGTGATCTCGCCGACAAGGGTGAGCAGTTCTTCGCGGTGGTCGGTGCGGACCGTGCCGATGGCGGCGTCGTAGCGGGTGGTGAGGAGGGCGAAGGGGGCGAGGAAGGCCAGTTTCGCCCAGAGGACGGCGGTCTCGGGGCCGGCCACGCGGGTTCGCACCCCGGCGGACTCCAGCACGGCGGCCAGGCCGGTGAGCGGGTGCGTGCTCTCCCCGGCCAGGTCGATGTCGGTGAACGGGCTGCCGTGCTCGATGACACCGGGCGCCACGCGGGTCGACTCGACGCGGATGACGCCCGCGGCCACCCGGTCGTCGCCGTAGCGGCGGCGCAGGGTCCCGGGGTGCTCGATGCCGTTGAGGAGCGGCAGGACGAGGCCGTCCGCGCCGAGCATGGCGGGCGGGACCCGGTCAAGGGCGGCGTCCAGGCTGGTGTGCTTGACGGCCACCACGCACAGGTCGACCGGCTCCCGCAGCTCGGTGTCCGCCTCGACCTTGGCGGTGAAGTCCCCGAACTGGCCGCTGCGCACCTGTATCCCGCCCTCGCGCAGGGACCGCGCCGTCGCGTCCCCGGCCAGGCAGATCACCCGGTGACCCGCGCGGGACAGCAGCGCGGCGAGCAGTCCGCCGACGCCGCCGGGGCCGAGCACGGCCACGGTCCAGGGGCGGGGAGCACTCCTCGCGGAAGTGGCTTCGGTGGCGTCGGGTGCGGTGCTGGTCATGGCTGCGGTGTCCCTTCGGTCGCGGCGAGCGGCACCCGTCGGGCGTGCCGCCGTCTCGTCGGGGGCCAACACCGCCGGGGCCCGGCGCATTTCCGGCTCCGGACCACCACGCCGTCGGCGAGGACCGCGCCCGCACAGCGCGGAGGCCGGCCGGGCCGCGACCAGGGACGCGGCTGTCCTGGCCGACGCCCGGCAGGCCGACGCGGAAGCACCGCACAACCGCGGGGCCGGTTGGGCCGAGGACCGCGGCAGCGTCCGGTTCAGGAGGCGAAGAACTCCGTCAGAACCGGCGCGAGCGCCTCCGGTTCCACCGCGTGGGTCTGGCCCTCCAGGGCCCGGTACGTGCCCCGGGGCGCGGCCTCGGCGACCTCCCTGGCCGCCTCACGCAGCCAGGACGGGCTGGCGCCGCCCGCCACGGACAGGACCGGCACGGTGACCGAGGCCAGCAGGTCGCGGGGGACCAGCCCGTCCCCCATCACCGCGTCGTCGTGGGCGAGCGTCGGCGCGATCGCCTCCATGCCCGCCCACATGGGTGACTGGCGGGCGCTGGCGATCATCTGCGGCGCCAGCCCGGTCAGCAGCAGGAACAGCTCCACAGCGTCCCCGCGCCGGCCCTCGGCGAGCGCCGCGGTCAGCTCGGCGGTGTACTCGGCGCGCTCCCGCCCGCCGCCCTCGTACACGGCGAACGGCACCTCGTAGACGGCGACCTGCCGGACCGGCAGCCCGCCGGCCGCCGCCCGCAGGGCCAGCGCGCCGCCGGAGGAGACGCCGTACAGCGCCGCCTCGCCGCCCACCGCGTCGATCAGCGCGGCCAGGTCCTCGACCTCGCGTTCCACCGCGTAGGGCGCCGTGTCCCCGCTCCCGCCGCGGCCCCGGCGGTCGTAGACGACGGCGTCGCAGCGGTCCGACAACGCGGCAGCAAGCGACGCCACCGTGGCCCCCGTCGACATCGCGCCGCTGACGAGGACGACCACCGGGCCCTGCCCGGTGCGGTGGTAAGCGAGGGAGGTGCCGTCACGTGAGACGGTCTTCTTGTCCATGCCCGACATGCCAGTCATGCCACTGAAGACTGCCACGCGGCGGCGGCCTCATCGGGTCAAAACACCTCCACGTCGTAGAAGCACAGGTGGTCCTTGATCTCGGCGACACCCGGCTTCGGGTCGGGGTAGGCCCACGCCAGGTCCGCCGCACCGGGCAGGGACCAGTAGGACGCCGTGCCCTTGAAGGGGCAGTGCGTGTGCGTGTCGGACGCCGCCAGGAGGTCGAGGCGTACGTCCTCGGGCGGCAGGTAGTAGCGCGGCGGGCACCCCGTCTCGCGGAGTACCAGGGCGCGGTCGCTCTCCGCGAGGATCTGGCCGTCGCGCACCACACGCACGCGTTCGCCGCTCTTGTCGATCGTGATCGTGTGTCCTTGGGTCATAGCCGGTACAGCGCCCGCAGGACCCCGCTTCTTCCCGCCCTCGGGGCCGGTGTCCCCGCCGCGTACCGTGGGCGCATGAACATCTGCGTCTTCCTCTCCGCCGCCGACCTCGACGACCGTTACACCCGCCCCGCGCGGGACTTCGCCCGTCTGATCGGCAAGGGTGGTCACAGCCTGGTCTGGGGCGGATCCGACACCGGTCTGATGAAGGTGGTCGCGGACGGTGTGCAGGAGGCGGGCGGCCGGCTGATCGGCGTGTCGGTCGACTTCCTGTCGGCGAAGGCGCGGCCCGGCGCGGACGAGATGGTGATCGCCCGGGACCTTGCCGAGCGCAAGAGGCTGCTCCTGGAGAAGGCCGACGCCGTCGTGATCATGGTGGGCGGCACCGGCACGCTCGACGAGGCCACCGAGATCCTGGAGCTGAAGAAGCACGGTCGGACCGAGAAGCCGGTGGTGCTGCTGAACACCGACGGCTTCTACGACGGCCTCAAGCAGCAGTTCCGCCGGATGGAGGAGGACGGGTTCCTGCCCCGGCCGCTCGCCGAGCTGGTGTTCTTCGCCGAGGAGCCCGCGGGCGCGATGACGTATCTGGACGAGGCGCTGCGTACCGGCTGAACCGGTGGTGCGAGCATGGCGGGCATGGCTACTCATGTGATCACCGGGGCCGGCTCCGGCATCGGCGCGGCCGTCGCCCGCCGCCTGCACGCGCGCGGGGACGAGCTCGTGCTGCACGCGCGCGACGCCGGGCGCGCCAAGGAACTGGCCGCCGCGTTCCCCGGCGCCCGGACGCTCGTCGGCGACCTGGCCGAACCCGACCGGCTGAGCTGGGCGTTCTCCCACCAGACACTGCCCGACCGGGTGGACTCCCTGCTCCACATCGCGGGTGTGGTCGACCTCGGCCCGGTCGGTGAACTCACCCCGAAGACCTGGCGCCACCAGCTCGACGTCAATCTGATCGCCCCCGCGGAAATGACCCGCCACTTCCTGCCCCAGCTCCGCGCCTCGCGCGGCCACGTGCTGTTCGTCAACTCGGGCGCGGGCCTGAGCGCCCACGCCGACTGGTCCGCGTACGCCGCCTCCAAGCACGGTCTGAAGGCACTGGCGGACTCGCTGCGCCACGAGGAGCACGGCAACGGTGTCCGGGTCACCTCGGTCTACCCGGGCCGCACCGCCAGCCGTATGCAGGCCAAGATCCACCAGCAGGAGGGCAAGGAGTACGACCCCGGCAAGTGGATCGACCCCGACTCCGTCGCCACGACCATCGTCATGGCGCTCGACCTGCCGCGGGACGCGGAGGTCAACGACCTGACGGTGCGTCCGGGCCGGTGACGCGAGGCCGGCGGCGGTCCCGGGGGGCCGCCGCCCCCTGAGGCGGCCCCGACCCCGCCGGGTTGCGTAGGCTTCCCGGGTGAGCGACAACAGCCAGTTCAGGTTCGGTGCCGCAACCGGCGTCGGGTCCATGCCCGGTGGGGACGCCCGGGAGGCCGTCAAGACCGTCACCGGCACCTTCGAGGACTTCCCCTTCCTGCCCGAGCTGCCCGCGCGCGGCCCCGGCGCCGACATGATCGGGCGCACCGCGGGGATGCTCGTCGAGCTCTACGCGCGCGTGGAGCCCAGCGGCTGGCGGCTCGGGGACCGGCCGGGCCGGGACACCCGGCGGGCGAGGTCCTGGCTCGGGGAGGATCTCGACGCCCTGGAGGAGTACACCCAGGGGTACGAGGGTGCGCTGAAGGTGCAGGCGGTGGGGCCGTGGACGCTCGCCGCCGCCCTGGAGCTCAGGAACGGCGAGGCGGCCCTGTCCGACCCCGGCGCCTGCCGGGACCTGGCCGGTTCGCTCGCCGAGGGGCTGCGGCTCCATCTCACCGAGGTGCGCCGGCGCGTTCCCGGCGCCCGGCTCGTCCTCCAGCTCGACGAACCCTCCCTGACCGCCGTCCTGCGCGGGCAGGTGCGCAGCGCCAGCGGCTACCGGACCCACCGCGCCGTCGACCGGCAGATCGTGGAGGCCACCCTCCGGGACGTCCTCGGGGCGCATGCCGAGGGGCCCGTCGTGGTCCACTCGTGCGCTCCGGACGTTCCGCTCGCCCTGCTGCGCCGCGCGGGCGCCGCGGCGGTCTCCCTCGACGTCTCGCTTCTCACCGAGCGTGACGACGAGGCGATCGGGGAGGCGGTCGAGGCGGGCACCAGGCTCCTCGCCGGTGTCGTCCCCGGCACGGACGGCCCGTTGTCAGACCCTGCCGGTAGCGTCATGGGTGTCAGGACGATGTGGCGCAGGCTGGGGCTGCGGCCGGAGCTTCTCGCCGAGGCGGTCACGGTCACCCCGGCGTGCGGACTCGCGGGCGCTTCCCCCGCGTACGCGCGCCAGGCGCTCGCCCACTGCGTCCGGGCGGCGAGATCGCTCGCGGACAACCCAGAGTAACGGGAGGACAACACGGTGGCCGGCGACAAGCAGCAAGCGGAGACAACGGTGCCCGCCGAGGCACGGGAGAAGCACGCGCGGCTCGCGGAGCAGGTCGAGGAGCACCGCTTCCGGTACTACGTCAAAGACGCTCCCGTCATCAGCGACGCCGAGTTCGATCAGCTCCTGCGCTCACTGGAGGCGCTGGAGGAGGAGTACCCGGAGCTGCGCACGCCCGACTCGCCGACCCAGAAGGTCGCCGTGGCGTACGAGACCGGCCTCGCCGAGGTCGAGCACCGCCAGCGGATGCTGTCCCTGGACAACGTCTTCGACGACGAGGGGCTCGCCGCCTGGATGGACCGGGTCGCCAAGGACGTCGGCACCACCGGTCATCACTTCCTGTGCGAGCTCAAGGTCGACGGCCTCGCGGTCAACCTGACCTACGAGGACGGCAGGCTCACCCGCGCGGCCACCCGCGGCGACGGCCGCGTCGGCGAGGACATCACGCCCAACGTGATGACGATCGCCGAGATCCCGCACCGGCTGAACGGCGACCGTGTGCCGAGCCTGGTGGAGATCCGCGGGGAGGTCTACTTCCCGATGGAGGCCTTCCAGGGCCTCAACGCCCGCCGCGTCGAGGCCGGCGAGAAGCCGTACGCCAACCCCCGCAACTCCGCCTCCGGTTCGCTGCGCCAGAAGGACCCCAAGGTCACCGCGACGCTGCCGCTGCACATGGTGGTCCACGGCATCGGCGCCCTGGAGGGGTTCGAGGGCCTGACCCGCCTCTCCGAGGCCTACGAACTGCTCAGGTCCTGGGGCCTGCCCACCTCCCGGCACAACAGGGTCGTCGACGACCTCGACGGCGTCCGCGCGTTCATCGCGCACTACGGCGAGTACCGCCACTCCGTGGAGCACGAGATCGACGGCGTGGTCGTCAAGCTCGACGAGATCCCGCTCCAGGGCCGGCTGGGCTCCACCTCGCGCGCGCCGCGCTGGGCGATCGCGTACAAGTACGCGCCGGAGGAGGTCAACACCAAGCTCGTCAACATCCGGGTGGGCGTGGGCCGGACCGGCCGGGTCACGCCGTACGCGCAGGTCGAGCCGGTCACGGTGGCCGGCTCCGAGGTCGAGTTCGCCACCCTGCACAACCAGGACGTCGTCAAGGCCAAGGGCGTGCTCATCGGCGACACGGTCGTGCTGCGCAAGGCCGGTGACGTCATCCCGGAGATCCTCGGGCCGGTCGTCGACCTGCGCGACGGCAGTGAGCGCGAGTTCGTGATGCCGTCCGAGTGCCCCGAGTGCGGTACGCCGCTCAGGCCGATGAAGGAGGGCGACGTCGATCTGCGCTGCCCCAACGCGCGTGCGTGCCCGGCCCAGTTGCGTGAGCGCCTGTTCTATCTGGCGGGCCGCAAGGCGCTGGACATCGAGCACTTCGGCTATGTCGCCGCGGCCGCCCTCACCAAGCCGCTGGAGCCCGCGGAGCCGCCGTTGAAGGACGAGGGCGACCTGTTCGACCTGACGGTGGAGCAACTGCTCCCCATCAAGGCCTACGTCCTCGACCAGGACAGCGGTCTGCCCAAGCGCGACCCGAAGACCGGCGAGGAGAAGGTCGTCACGGTCTTCGCCAACCAGCAGGGCGAGCCGAAGAAGAACGCGCTGGCGATGCTGGAGAACATCCGGGCAGCCAAGCAGCGCCCGCTCGCCCGCGTCCTCACCGGACTGTCGATCCGTCATGTCGGACCGGTCGCGGCCCAGGCGCTGGCCCGGGAGTTCCGCTCGATCGACCGCATCGAACAGGCCGGCGAGGAGGAGTTGGCGAACACCGAGGGCGTCGGCTCGATCATCGCCGCCTCGCTCAAGGAGTGGTTCGCCGAGGAGTGGCACCAGGAGATCCTGCGCAAGTGGCGCGAGGCCGGCGTCCGCATGGAGGAGGAGAGCTCGGGCGAGGACGAAGGCCCGCGCCCGCTCGAGGGGTTGACGGTCGTGGTGACCGGTACGCTGGAGCAGTTCACCCGCGACGGCGCCAAGGAGGCGCTGCAGACCCGTGGGGCGAAGGTGACCGGTTCGGTGTCGAAGAAGACCTCGTTCGTGGTGGTCGGTGACAACCCCGGTTCGAAGTACGACAAGGCGATGCAACTCAAGGTGCCCGTGCTGAACGAGGACGGTTTCGGCGTCCTTTTGGAGCGCGGACCGGACGCGGCGGCCGAAGTCGCGCTTCCGGCCGACGAGTAGCGGTTGAACTCCGTCCGTTCGGCGCATACCAGATGCATACGGGTGGCCGGGGCGCATTCGGGCAACCGTCGGCGACCGCTGCCCGTGGAAGCCTTCCGCGGCCTACTGTTGAGCTGTGCGCCCGCCGTGCCCAACCGCGGTCGGGGCATCCCCGTGCTCGTCAGGAGTACGTGGAAGGGTTTTTCAGCGCGGTGCCGTCCAGGGGTTGTGGGGCATCGGGCCGCGTGGCGTGGGCAACCGCCGGCTGTGAGAGGGACGGGAATGGAACCGACCGAGAGCGCCGCCCCGCACTCACGGCTGCGCCGGATGGCCGACGCGTGGCGGGGGAGACGGGAGCGGACGCCGGCGCGTCCGCGCGCGACGGAGCACGCCGGACGCGTTGCGGGACAGTACACCGTCGCGCGCGCCCGCGCCTCCGCACACACGGCCGTCGAACGCTTCTCCGGACCGTCCGGCATCGAACCCGAACGGCACCCGTCCCGCTCCGTGTTGCCCCCGTCGATCGTCGCCGCGGCCGTGTCCGTGCTGGGCGTCGGCGTGTACCGGGCGTTCACCGACCAGCACGCGCTCTTCCCGTCCGGCACGGCCGGCTGGTGCCTGGCCCTGCTCACCGGCGTCATCGTCGGTCACCTGGTCATGCTCGGCCGGGCCCGCTGGTGGGGCGGCACCGGCTCCGGCGCCACCCTCACCGTCGCCGTGCTGCTGCTCTACGGCTGGGTGCCCGCCGGCATGGTCAGCCTCACCGTCGTCGTCCTGGTCGCGGCGGCCCGGCGCCACCGCTGGCGGCAGGGCGTGCTGCACGGGGCGGTGGACATCCTCGGCATCGGCGCCGGCGGCCTGGTGCTGGGCGCCTTCGGCCGCGTGCCGACCGTGGAGAGCCCCTGGAACCCGGCCGGCTGGACGACCTCCACCGTGGCCCCGGTCGTGCTGGCGGCGGGGGCCTACCTGCTCGTCACCCGCGGCCTGCTCTGGTTCGTGCACCACTTCCGCGGCCCCGGAGCGCCCGCCGTCGCCCGCACCGCCGTGATCAGACAGGGCCTGGTCGCCGTCGCCCTGCTCGGCATCTCCCCGCTGGTCTGTGTCGTGGCCGTGGCCAAACCCGTCCTGCTGCCGCTGTTCGCCGTCCCGCTCATCGCCCTCGACTCCTCCCTGTGGATAGCCCGCGCCCGGGCCGAGGAGCAGCTCCGCGACCCGCTGACCGGACTGCCCAACCGGCAGTGGCTCCTGGAGCGCATCTGGACCGCCCTGGACGACGCCGAACGCATCGGTGCCCGGTCCGCGCTGATGCTGATCGACCTGGACCGGTTCCGTTCGGTCAACGACACACTCGGTCATCTCGCGGGGGACCGGCTGCTGTTGCAGATCGCCGACCGGCTGCGGCAGGCGCTGCCGCGCGGGGCGGAGGCCGCGCGGCTCGGCGGCGACGAGTTCGCCGTGCTGCTGCCGGTCGCCGACTCCACGACGTCCGCGACCCGGATCGCGCGCGCCCTGGTCACCGTCCTCAGCTCCCCGCTCGACCTCGACGGACTCACCCTGGTCCTGGAGGCCAGCGCGGGAGTCGCCGTCTTCCCCGACCACGCCCAGGACGCCGAAGGCATGCTGCGCCGGGCGGACGTGGCGATGTACCAGGCCAAGCGGGACCGCACGGGCGTGGAGGTCTACGAGTCCAAGCGTGACTCCAACACCCCCGACCGGCTGGGGCTGCTGGGCGATCTGCGCCGGGCCCTCGACGCCCACGAGGTCCGGCTGCACTACCAGCCGAAGGTCCGCTTCGACGGGCAGGTCGCGGGACTGGAGGCGCTGGTCCGCTGGGTGCACCCCGAGCGCGGCAAGGTGCCGCCGGACGAGTTCATAGCGATCGCCGAGTCCTCGGGCCTGATGCCCCATCTGACGGAGTACGTGCTGGAGACCGCGCTCGCGCAGGTCGCCCGGTGGCGGGCCCAGGGTCTGTACGTGCCGGTCGCGGTCAACGTCTCCCCGCGCGATGTGCACATACCCGGGTTCGCCGGTTCGGTGGCCGCGCGGCTGGCCCGGCACGGCGTGCCGGCCGGAGCGCTCCAGCTGGAGATCACCGAGCACGTCCTGCTCGAGGACCCGCAGCGGGCCGCCGACACCCTGCACGCCCTGACCGGGCACGGTGTGAAGATGTCGCTGGACGACTTCGGCACCGGCTACTCCTCGCTGGTGCACCTGCGCCGGCTGCCGGTGAGCGAGCTGAAGATCGACCGCTCGTTCGTGGCCCGGCTGGCGGTCGACACCGAGGACGCCGAGATCGTGCGCTGCACCGTCGACCTCGCGCACTCCCTCGGTCTGCTCGTCGTCGCGGAGGGCGTCGAGGACGACGAGACCTGGGAACGGCTGCGGGACCTCGGCTGCGACGCCGTACAGGGCTGGCTCGTCGCGGCCGCGATGCCGCCGGAGGAGACGACGGCGTGGCTGCGGGCGCGCGGGTCGCGCGGCTGGCAGCGGCCCGCCGCGGCGCTGCCCGCGGCGGCGGCCGACGAGTGACGACCCCTGTCACCCCGGGCGCCGAGCGCTTCGCGTACTTCCGCCACCCCCAGCGCGTACGCCCGGACGCGGCCGCCCCGGAGAGCCTGCCGGAGGCGCTGGACCCGCACGACAGCCACTCCCTGAGCGGTCGCGCCGGGGACGCGCGGCGCTGAACGCCGGCCCCGTGCGGCGCCGTCCGGGAAACCGTTTCACGGCCACCCCGCCCCGCCCCATAGGATTGAGCCAAAGCACACACACTCACCCCAGAGGATCGCTGCATGCCTGGCATCACGCGCGAGGAGGTCGCCCACCTCGCCCGGCTGGCGCGTCTGGAGCTGAAGCCCGAGGAACTAGACCACCTCGCGGGACAGCTCGACGACATCATCGGCGCGGTGGCCCGCGTCAGCGAGGTCGCCGACCAAGACGTACCGCCGACCTCCCACCCGCTGCCGCTGACCAACGTCATGCGCGCGGACGAGGTCCGTCCGTCGCTCACCTCCGAGCAGGCGCTCTCCGGCGCCCCGGCCCAGGAGCAGCAGCGTTTCAAGGTGCCGCAGATCCTGGGTGAGGAGTGAGAGCCGTGACGGACATGAACAGCATCATCAGGCTCACCGCCGCCGAGACCGCCGAGAAGATCGCCTCCGGCGAGCTCACGGCCGTCGAGGTCGCCGAGGCCCACCTGGCCCGGATCGAGGCCGTCGACGAGAAGGTGCACGCCTTCCTGCACGTCGACCGCGAGGGCGCGCTCGCGCAGGCCCGCGCCGTCGACGCGAAGCGGGAGCGCGGCGAGAAGCTCGGCCCGCTGGCCGGCGTGCCGCTCGCGCTCAAGGACATCTTCACCACCGAGGGCGTGCCGACCACGGTCGGCTCCAAGATCCTCGAGGGCTGGATCCCGCCGTACGACGCGACGCTCACCAAGCGGCTGAAGGACGCCGACGTGGTGATCCTCGGCAAGACCAACATGGACGAGTTCGCCATGGGGTCCTCCACCGAGAACAGCGCCTACGGGCCCACCGGCAACCCCTGGGACCTCACCAGGATCCCCGGCGGCTCCGGCGGCGGTTCGAGCGCCGCGCTCGCCTCCTACCAGGCCCCGCTCGCCATCGGCACCGACACCGGCGGCTCCATCCGCCAGCCGGCCGCCGTCACCGGCACGGTCGGCGTGAAGCCGACGTACGGCGCGGTCTCCCGCTACGGCATGGTCGCCTTCTCCTCCTCCCTCGACCAGGGCGGCCCCTGCGCCCGTACGGTCCTGGACGCGGCCCTGCTGCACGAGGTGATCGCCGGGCACGACCCGCTCGACTCCACCTCCATCGACGAGCCGGTCCCGCCGGTCGTCGAGGCCGCCCGCAACGGCAGCGTCGCCGGCATGCGTGTCGGCGTCGTCAAGCAGTTCCGCGGCGAGGGCTACCAGGCCGGCGTCATCCAGCGGTTCGACGAGTCCGTCGAGCTGCTCAAGGAGCTGGGCGCCGAGATCGTCGAGCTGGACTGCCCGTCCTTCGACCTGGCCCTGTCGGCGTACTACCTGATCGCGCCGTCCGAGTGCTCGTCCAACCTGGCCCGCTTCGACGGCCTGCGTTACGGCCTGCGCACCGGCGACGACGGCACGCACTCCGCGGAGGAGGTCACCTCCCTCACCCGTGAGGAGGGCTTCGGTGCCGAGGTCAAGCGCCGGATCATGCTCGGCACGTACGCGCTGAGCTCCGGCTACTACGACGCGTACTACGGCAGCGCCCAGAAGGTCCGCACCCTGATCAAGCGGGACTTCGACAAGGCGTTCGAGCAGGTCGACGTGATCGTCTCCCCGACGACCCCGACCACCGCCTTCGCGATCGGCGAGCGCGCCGACGACCCGATGGCGATGTACCTCGCCGACCTGTGCACCATCCCGACCAACCTGGCGGGCAACGCGGCCATGTCGCTGCCCTGCGGGCTCGCCCCGGAGGACAACCTCCCGGTGGGCCTGCAGATCATCGCCCCGGTGATGAAGGACGACCGGCTGTACAAGGTGGGTGCCGCCGTCGAGGCCGCCTTCGTGGAAAAGTGGGGTCACCCGCTGCTCGAGGAGGCTCCGTCGCTGTGAGTAAGGCACTCGCCAAGGCCAAGGGCTTCAAGAAGTCCAAGTCCGGCACGTACCTGTCCATGGCCACCACCGCGTTCGGCGCGGTCGGTGTCGCCAAGCAGATCAAGAAGGCCCGCGCCGAGCACGACACGCTGCGCCTGATCGACGCCACCGTGTCCGCCGTCGCGATCGTCACCGGCCTCGCCATCCTCTACCGCGAGCTGAAGCGGCTGGGCGACGACGACGTCCTGCTGGGCTGAGAGGGAAGTTTTCACCGTGACCACCACGACCGACCTGGTGTCGTACGAGGACGCGCTGGCGTCGTACGACCCCGTCATGGGCCTTGAGGTCCATGTCGAACTCGGCACCGCCACCAAGATGTTCTGCGGCTGCTCGACCGCGCTCGGCGCCGAGCCGAACACCCAGACCTGCCCGACCTGCCTCGGCATGCCCGGCGCGCTCCCGGTCGTCAACGCGACCGGCGTGGAGTCCGCCATCAAGATCGGCCTCGCGCTGCACTGCGAGATCGCCGAGTGGTGCCGCTTCGCCCGGAAGAACTACTTCTATCCGGACATGCCGAAGAACTTCCAGACCTCCCAGTACGACGAGCCGATCGCCTTCAACGGCTACCTCGACGTGCAGCTCGAGGACGGCGAGACCTTCCGCGTGGAGATCGAGCGCGCCCACATGGAGGAGGACACCGGCAAGTCGACGCACGTCGGCGGTGCCACCGGCCGCATCCACGGCGCGTCCCACTCGCTCCTCGACTACAACCGCGCAGGCATCCCGTTGATCGAGATCGTCACCAAGCCGATCACCGGCGCCGGCGAGCGGGCCCCGGAGGTGGCCAAGGCCTACGTCCGCGAGCTGCGCGAGCTCATCCGGGCCCTCGGCGTGTCCGAGGCCCGGATGGAGATGGGCCAGATGCGCTGCGACGTCAACCTGTCGCTGATGCCCAAGGACGCCGACAAGTTCGGCACCCGCTCCGAGACGAAGAACGTCAACTCGCTGCGGTCCGTGGAGCGCGCGGCCCGCTTCGAGATCCAGCGCCACGCCGCCGTGCTGAACGGCGGCGGCACGGTGATCCAGGAGACCCGCCACTTCCACGAGGACACGGGGTCCACGACCTCCGGCCGCATCAAGGAGGAGGCCGAGGACTACCGGTACTTCCCCGAGCCGGACCTGGTCCCGGTGGCGCCCTCGCGCGAGTGGGTCGAGGAGATCCGCGCCGCGCTGCCGGAGCTGCCGCTGGTGCGCCGCAACCGGCTCCGCGAGGAGTGGGGCGTCTCGGCCACCGAGATGCAGGCCATCCTCAACGCCGGTGCCCTGGACCTCATCGTCGCCACGATCGACGCGGGCGCGGACGCCGCCTCCGCCCGCAAGTGGTGGATGGGCGAGCTGGCGCGTGCCGCCAACGAGTCCGGCAAGGCGCTGGACGAGCTGTCGATCACGCCGGCGCAGGTGGCCCGGGTCACCGAGCTGGTCGCCGGTGGCGAACTGAACGACAAGCTGGCCCGCCAGGTCATCGAGGGCGTCCTCGCCGGCGAGGGCACCCCGGACGAGGTCGTCGACAAGCGCGGCCTGAAGGTGGTCTCCGACGAGGGCGCGCTGACCGCCGCCGTCGACGAGGCCATCGCCGGCAACCCGGGCGTCGCGGACAAGATCCGCGGCGGCAAGGTGGCCGCGGCCGGCGCCCTGGTCGGCGCGGTCATGAAGGCCACCCGCGGCCAGGCCGACGCGGCCCGCGTCAAGGAGCTGATCCTGGAGAAGCTCGGCGTCGAGGGCTGAGCCCGCGAACCGTCTCGGGGGGTGCACCGGTTCCGGTGCACCCCCCGCGTCATGCCCGCGTGGGGTCCGCGGCCCACCCCCCGTCGGTGCCGTCGGACGGAGGCGCTACGCTCGCGCGCCATGAGTGGACGCGCCGATTCCAAAACGCACCCCGAGATATCCGGGGACGACGACATCGAGGCGCCCGGACCGCAGGACCACCCCGAGGGCGATGTCGACGTCGACGTGGGCGAGGGCGAGGGCGAGGGCGATGCGGTGGACGAGGACGGCGCCGGGGCCGCCGGGGGAGACGGTGCCGAGGGCGACGCTGAGGACGAGGACGACGCCGAGGACGAGCTGGAGGACCCCGCTGAGGTCGCGCGCCGTGCCCGGTGGACCGCTGCCGGGACCGGGGCCCTGCTGACGCTCGCCGGACTCGCCGCCTCGCTGCTGCGGCTGTCCGCGGCCTCCGCGCTCGTCCCGGCCGCCTACGCCGCGGGCGCCGCCGTCTGCGCCGTGGCGGCCCTCATCGGCGCCCGGGGACGCACCCGGCGGGCACTGTGGCTGCTGATCGCCGGGACGATGGTGATGGCGCTCGGCGACCAGCTCGACTGACTGTGCGGTGGACCGGCGGTGGACACGCGGTGGATTCACGGCGGCCGTGCGGCGAACGTCCGGCGGGGCGACGGACTTCCTCGGATTGTCCTGTGAATTGGGTCGCACTGATGTGAATCGTCCCACGAACGGGCTAAACGATCATTTTTGCCTGCAAGAGTGGCTTCAGATTGCTCATGCGTTCTTTGCGGGCCGTTCCTATCACGGACGTCTGTTCCCGGTCAAAGATCCACAAATCACCCTGGGAGCACGTTCGTGGCAGCCCTAGCGCGCTGGTGTGTCCGGCACCGCCTCGTCGTCGTACTGCTCTGGCTGCTCGCCTTCGGCGGGATCACCGCGGCCTCCTCGGTCACCGGCTCCGCCTACTCCAACGACTACGAGGTCCCCGGCACCGAGTCGGGACGCGCCACCCAGCTGCTCAAGGAGGGCTTCCCGGGACTCGGCGGCGACAGCGACACCGTCGTCTGGCACACCGCGTCCGGCACGGTGCGCGCCCCGGACGTCGAGCAGACGATGACCCGCACCCTGGACAGGATCGCCGCGCTGCCCGAGGTGGCGTCCGTGACCAGTCCCTACACGGACCAGGGCGTCCAGGATTCCGACCAGATCAGCCACGACGGGCGCACCGCGTACGCCACCGTCACCTTCACCCGCCCGTCCCAGGACATCACCAAGCCCCAGGCCGAGGCCGTGGTCGGAGCGGCCAAGGCGGCCGGCACCGACGGGCTCCAGGTGGAACTCGGCGGCAGCGCGATCAGCCTCACCGCGGCCTCCGGCGACCACACCGCCGAGATCGTCGGCGTGCTCGTCGCCGCCGGGGTGCTGCTCATCGCCTTCGGCTCGCTCGCCGCGGCCGTGCTGCCCATCGCCAGCGCCCTGCTGAGCGTGGGCACCGCGCACGCCGCCATCGGCCTCCTCGGGCACGCCATGACGGTCGCCGACTTCGCGCCCATGCTGGGCATGCTGATCGGACTCGGCGTCGGCATCGACTACGCGCTGTTCATCGTGACCCGGCACCGGCGCGGGCTGAAACGCGGGCTCACTCCCACCGAGGCGGTCACGAACGCCGTCGCCACCACCGGACGCGCCGTCGTCTTCGCGGGCGCCACGGTGTGCATCGCCCTGCTCGGCATGCTCATCCTCAGACTGGGCTTCCTCAACGGCGTGGCGGTCGCCGCCTCCCTGACCGTCGTCCTCACCGTCGCCGCCTCGGTGACCCTGCTGCCCGCGCTGCTGTCCTTCGTCGGCCCGCGCGCCCTCAGCCGCCGCGAACGGCGCCGCCTGGCCGAGCACGGGCCCGAACCCGAGGTGCCCACCGGGTTCGCCGCCCGCTGGTCGGCCTTTGTCGAACGTCACCCCAAGGCGCTCGGCGTCGTGGCCCTCGCCGTCATCACCGTGCTGGCGCTGCCCACGCTCACCCTCCGTCTCGGCACCTCCGACCAGGGCAACGACCCCAGCACCTCGACCACCCGGAAGGCGTACGACCTCGTCGCCGAGGGTTTCGGGCCGGGCGTCAACGGGCCGCTCACCCTGGTGACCCGGGTCGACGGGGCCGAGGGCAGACTCGCCCTGGACAACCTCGACACCACCCTGCGCGCCACCGAGGGCGTCGCCGCGGTGACTCCGGCGACATACAACTCCAGTGGCACCGTGGCCTATCTGACCGTGGTCCCCGACTCCGCGCCGCAGTCCCAGCACACCAGCGACCTCGTCCAGCGGCTGCGCACCGATGTGCTGCCGCGCGCCGAGACCGGCACCGCGCTCGACCTGCACGTCGGAGGGGTCACCGCCGGATACGACGACTTCGCCGGCGTGATCATCGGCAGACTGCCACTGTTCGTCGGCGTGGTGGTCGGCCTCGGCTGCGTCCTGCTGCTGCTCGCCTTCCGGTCCCTCGGCATCCCGCTGAAGGCCGCCGCGATGAACATAGCCGCCGTCGCCGCCGCGTTCGGCGTGGTCGTCACGATCTTCCAGTGGGGCTGGGGCAGCGAGTTCCTCGGCCTCGGCCGAGCGGGACCGATCGAACCCTTCCTGCCCGTGATCATGGTCTCGGTGCTCTTCGGGCTCTCCATGGACTACCAGGTCTTCCTGGTCAGCCGGATGTACGAGGAGTGGCTGGAGACCGGCGACAACCGGCGGGCCGTCCGCGTCGGCCTCGCCGAGACCAGCCGGGTGATCAACTCCGCCGCGGTCATCATGATCTCGGTCTTCCTCGCCTTCGTGCTCAGCGGCGACCGGGTGATCGCCATGTTCGGCATCGCGCTCGCCTCCGCCGTCGCCCTCGACGCCTTCGTGCTGCGCACCCTGCTCGTGCCCGCCCTGATGCACCTGCTCGGCCGCGCCAACTGGTGGCTGCCGCGCCGGCTCGACCGCGTACTGCCCCGGATCAGCATCGAGCCGCCCGAGTGCCGCGCCGCGCACGAGAGGCTCACGGACGTCGTGGGCGAACTGGCGAAGGAGACGCGGCAGGACGTACGCGACACCCCTGCGTGACGGAGCCGAACCGCGTCCCCGGAGCCGTGGCACGCCGGTGCGGTCGGTGCTCGCCCCGAGTGGCGTGAGGCACGCGCGCGAGGGGCGCTGAGACGGCCGGGGCGCCGCCGGCCGGGCCTTACGCCGGTCCCGGCCGGGTCGTGGCCGCCTTACCCTTCCCGCCCGGTGCCTTACGGCCCCGCCGCGGCCCGCCGCACACGCGCCTAAGGCACCCCGTACGGGGAAGATGCGGCACTCTCCCGATGTGGCCGCACCCCCTGGGAGACGACAGTGGAGGCATCGCGGAAAGCGACGCCGAAACCACCGCTCACCAGGGAGACACCGTGTTCCACTACGAACTGCACCAGCTCCGCTCCGCCGAACTCGGCCGCATCGCCGAGCATGACCGCCTGGTCCGTGAGGTCCTGCGCGCCCGCCGTGCCGCCCGCCGCTCGGCCGGTGGACGGACCGCCGAGGCGGAGCCCCATACCCACCGCCCGCACCGGCACCGGTTCACCCGAGCGGCGTGAACACGGGCCGGCGGGATCCCGGCGGCCAGGAAGGTCCCGGCTCCACGGGGGTGGACCGGGGCCTTTCGCCCGCTGTGCGGAAAACAGGTGCCGCGCTGCCGGACCCGCGTGCGATGCTCGGGCATGTGGAGACCAGGTCCGTCAGTCCCGTGTTCGTCGGCCGCGCCGACGAGTTGAGCACGCTGCACGACGCGCTCGCCCGCGCGGCCCGGGGAGAGCCGCAGGCCCTGCTGCTCGGCGGTGAGGCGGGCGTCGGCAAGACCCGCCTGGTCGAGGAGTTCGCCGCCGCTGCCGCTCGCGCCGGCGCCGTCGTGGCACTCGGCGGCTGTGTGGAGATGGGCGCCGACGGACTGCCGTTCGCCCCCTTCTCCGCCGCCCTGCGCGCCCTGCGCCGTGAACTGCCCGGCGAGCTCGCCGCCGCGGCTGCCGGACAGGAGGAGGAACTCGCCCGGCTGCTGCCGGAACTCGGCGAGCCGGCTCCCGCCCGAGGCACCGGCCGGCACGACGAGGAAGGCATGGCCCGCCTCTTCGAACTCACCGCCCGCCTGCTGGAGCGCGTCGCCGCCGACCACACCGTCGTCGTCGCTCTCGAGGACCTGCACTGGGCCGACGCCTCCACCCGGCACCTGCTCGCCTACCTCTTGCGCACCCTGCGCACCGGCCGCCTCGTCGTCCTGACCACCTACCGCTCCGACGACATCCACCGCCGCCACCCGCTACGGCCGTTGCTCGCCGAACTCGACCGGCTCCGCACGGTCCGCCGCCTCGAACTCGCCCGCCTCACCCGGCAGGAAGTGGGGCGGCAGATCGCCGGCATCCTCGCCACCGAGCCGGACCCGGTCCAGGTCGACGAGATCTTCGAACGCTCCGACGGCAACGCCTTCTTCGTCGAGGAACTCGCCGTCGCCGCTCACGAGGGCTGCCGCACAAGTCTCAGCGACTCCCTGCGCGACCTGCTGCTCGTCCGGGTCGAGACGCTGCCCGAGCCCGCCCAGCGGATCGTCAGGATCGCCGCCGAGGGCGGGTCGACCGTCGAGCACCGGCTGCTCGCGGCCGTCGCCCGGCTCGCCGAGGACGACCTCATCGAGGCGCTGCGGGGCGCCGTGAACGCCAACATCCTCATCGCCGCCGCGACCGGGGACGGCTACCGCTTCCGGCACTCCCTGGTACGAGAGGCCGTCGGCGACGACCTGCTGCCCGGCGAGCGCACCCGCCTCAACCGCCGCTACGCCGAAGCCCTGGAGGCCGACCCCACCCTCGTCCCGTCCGACGAGCGGGTCACACGGCTGGCCAGCTACTGGTACCACGCCCACGACCCGGCCAAGGCCCTGCCCGCCGTCCTTGACGCCTCCGTCGCGGCCCGCGCACGCCACGCCTACAGCGAGCAACTGCGGCTGCTGGAAAGGGCGATGGAGCTGTGGGACGCCGCACCGGAAGAGGTGCGGGCCCGGCTGCGGCCCGTCGACTACACCGAGATCTACCCTCCCTGCGGCGGGGATCCGGCGACCACCCCGCTCACCTTCCTCGACCTGATGGCCGAGGCCGCCGTCGCGGGCCGCTTCTGCGGGGAGCGGGACCGCGCCCTGAAGATCATCAAGCGGGCACTGCGCCTCGTGAAGGACGACAACGACCCCCTCCGCGCCGCCTGGTTCTGGATCCAGCGCTCCAAACTGGTCCAGGCGAAGGCCCACGGCGACGGATGGCAGGAACTGGGCACCGCGCAGGACCTCGTGCGCGGGCTGCCTCCGTCCGAGGTGCACGCGGAGGTGCTGGCCAACGTCGCCCAGTGGTCCATGGTCCACGTGCCGGGCCCCGACGCCCTCTCCGCCGCCGAACGGGCCGTGGAGTACGCCCGCATGGTCGGCGCCCGCGAGATCGAGATGACCGCGCGGCTCACCCTGGGCGGCCTCATGGTCCAGGCCGGCGACGTCGAGGCGGGCCTCGCCGAGATGTACGAGGTCAACAGGCGCACGGTCGGCGACTGCATCGCCGCTGTCGCCGGCCGCTCCTACGTCAACCTGCCCTCCGAGCTGGAGTCCGTCGGCCGCTCCCGCGAGGCCGTGCCGCTCATGGAACAGGGCATCGCCTTCACCCGGCGCTTCGGCCTGCTGGACAGCGAGGCCTGGGTGTGGGGCAACCTCGCCGAGTCGCTGTTCACCCTTGGGCGTTGGGAGGAGGCCGCCGAGGCCGCCTCCCGGTCCCGCCGGGTCGGCCAGAGCGCCAAGCCGCGCGGCTTCCGCGCCCGTATCCGTGCCGAACTCGCCCTCGAACGCGGCGACCTGGCCGAAGCCTCCGGTCAACTGGCCGACGCCCTCGACAACTTCGGCGCCCACGACAACGCACCGCAGCACGCCCTGCCGCTCGCCCGCATCGCCGTCGCGGTCGCCGCGGGCGAGGGCCGCCTGCTGGACGCCCGTGCCGAACTCCAGCGCGTCCTGGACGACGGCTTCCCGCCCGGCACCCAGCGCTACGGCTGGCCGCTGCTGCTCACCGCCGCCACGGTGGAGACCCGCGCGGCAGGGCTGCCCGTCGCCGGCCCCGGACGCGCCGAGACCCTGGAGCTGATCCGCGGCGCCGCCAAGTCGCTGACCACCAACGTCCCCGTCTGGCAGGCGTACGAACGCTGGGTGCGCGCCGAACTGCTCCACGCCGAGGGCCGCGGCTGCCCGGAGGAGTGGGCCGGGATCGTCGCCGCCTTCGAGACGCTGGAGCGCCCCTACGACCTCGCCCGCGTCCGCTGCCGTCTCGCCGAGGTCCTGCTCGGCACCGACGAGGACCAGCGGGACCGGGCCACCGAGCTGCTGCGCCTGGCGCACGCCGTCGCCGAGCACCTGCGCGCCCGCCCGCTCGCCGACTCCGTCTCCCTGCTGGCCCGGCGCGCCCGCCTCGCCCTGACCGGCGCCGCGCAGCAATCCTCCGCTTCCGCCGACCCCGTCGAGTCCCTGGGCCTGACCGGCCGGGAACGCGACGTCCTGCGGCTGGTGTCCGCCGGCCGCACCAACCGGCAGATAGCCGAGGAACTGTTCATCTCGCCGAAGACGGCCAGCGTCCACGTTTCGAACATCCTGGCTAAAATGGGTGTTTCGGGCCGCGGAGAGGCGGCGGCACTGGCCCACCGGCTGGGCATGTTTCCGCCGGGGGCCGAAGACCGGCTGGTCGCGGGCTGACGGCGAGGCACCGACCGGGAGGGAAGCCGTGTTCAACGTTTTCGAGGAACTGTTCGCGCCCGGCCGCAAGCACACCCGGGACGAGCAGAACCGGCTGGAGCTGACCCGGGAGGACGTCGGGGACAACGATCCCGGGCGCGGGCCGATCGACCTCGCCTCCGGGAAGGTCGTCGTACGTCCGCCCGAGCCTTCCGCGGAGGAGGCCGAAACCGGCCGGGAGTGAGGGCCGGGGGCGGAGCGGCGGGCGGGGGCCTACTTCACCTCCAGTTCCAGGATCCGGTCGTCGCCCTTCTTCGGACTGCCGCGGCCGTCGGTGTTGCTGGTGATCAGCCAGAGCTTGTCGCCGCCCGCCGAGGCCACCGTGCGCAGACGGCCGTGGGTACCGGTCAGGAAGGCCTCGGGGGCCGCCGAGAGCTCGGTGCCGCGCAGGGGGATGCGCCACAGGCGCTCGCCCTTCAGGCTCGCCATCCAGATGGAACCCCGGGCGTAGGCGATGCCGCTGGGGGAGGCCACGTCCGTGTGCCACTGGGTCAACGGGTTGTGGAACCTCGGATCGTTCGACTTGCCCTCCGCGTCCGGCCAGCCGTAGTTGTCGCCCGGCTTGATCGCGTTCAGCTCGTCCCAGGTGTCCTGGCCGAACTCCGAGGCGAAGAGACGCTGCTTGCCGTCCCAGGCCAGGCCCTGCACATTGCGGTGGCCGTACGAGTACACGGGGGAGTCGGGGAACGGGTTGCCCGGGGCGGGCCGGCCGTCCGGGGTCAGCCGCAGGATCTTGCCGCCCAGGGACTTCCTGTCCTGGGCCAGGCCCCGGTCACCGGTTTCGCCCGTGCCCGCGTAGAGCATCCTGTCGGGGCCGAAGGCGATGCGGCCGCCGTTGTGGATGACCCCCTTGGGGATGCCTTTGAAGATCGTGTCGGGTGCGCCCAGTTGCATACCGGGCGGCTTCTTGTCGTCGTACAGCATCCGGGCGATGCGGTTGTCCGAGGCCGAGGTGAAGTAGGCGTAGATCATGTGGTCGGAGGCGCAGTCCGGGGAGAGCGCCATGCCCAGCAGCCCGCCCTCGCCCTCGGGGGACACCCCGGACACCTTGCCCAGCTCGGTCTTCTGTCCCGTCCTCTCGTCGATCCGCGTGATCGTGGCCCGGTCGCGGGAGGAGACGAGGAGACCACCGCCGGGAAGCGGGGCCAGTCCCCATGGGCTGTTCAGGCCCTCCGCGACCGTGCGCAGGACCTTCACCGATCCCTTGGCCGGCGGCGCGGTCTCCGTGGGGGCCTGCCCGGAGGGCGAGGCCACCGCGGTCGTACGACCGGGCGCCGCGCCGTCCCCACCGGCCGACGAGGCCCCGGAGGAGCAGCCGGCGGTCAGCAGCAGGGCGACTGCCAGCACGCCCGTCACAGCTCGACGTTGCACGATCTTCGTCCCTTCACGCGGCGGCTTCTACCTGTCTTACACCGCGGAGGCCTCCCAGGTTCCCGATCGCCCGAATCCCGCCCGCGGTGGACGGTCCGGGGCCCGGCTCAGTCCCACGAACCCCGGGCCGGTGGCAGACGGCTCAGTTCCGTCAGGTCGCCGGGGGTCAGCCGCAGCCCCGCCGCGTTCGCGTTCTCCGCGACCCAGCGCTCCTGCTTGGCGCCGGGCACCGGGATCACGTGGCGGCCCTGGGCCAGGACCCAGGCCAGGGCCACCTGGGCGGGGGTGACGTCCTTGCCGTGGCGGGCGGCCGTACGCCGCAGGCCGGCCACGATCGGCTGGTTCGCGGCCATCATCGCGGCGGTGAAACGGGGGTGCCGGGCCCGCACGTCGTCCGGCTCGAACCCCTGGCCGGGGGTGAGCGTGCCGGTCAGGAAGCCGTTGCCCAGCGGCATCGCCGCCAGGAAGCCGACCCCGCGCTCCGCGCACCACGGCAGCAGCGCATCCAGCGCCTCCGGCGACCACACCGACAGCTCCGCCTGCACCGCGCTGACCGGGAAGACCTGCTGCACCCGCTCGAGCTGCCGGATCGTTCCGTCGTGCAGCCGCGCACCGGACCGGCGCCGGCCGCGCGCCCCCACCGCGCACAGGCCGAGCGCCCGCACCTTCCCGGCCCGCACGAGCTCCGCCATCGCCCCCCAGGTCTCCTCGACCGGGACCTCGGGATCGGCGCGGTGCAACTGGTAGAGGTCGATCACGTCCGTCTGGAGCCGTCTGAGCGAGGCGTCGCACGCCCGCCGCACATAGCCGGGGCGGCCGTTGGCCACGATGTGCTGGTCGCCCACCAGCAGACCGACCTTCGTCGAGACGAAGGCGTCGGCCCGTCGCTCCTTCAGCACCCGTCCCAGCAGCAGCTCGTTGGTGAACGGGCCGTACATGTCGGCCGTGTCCAGGAGCGTCGAGCCCAGGTCCAGCGCCCGGTGCACGGCCCTGAGCGACTCCGCGCCCCGCTGCCGCGACGTGCTGTACGCCCAGTTCATCGGCATGCACCCGAGTCCGACGGCCCCCACCGCGAGTGCCGCCGCGCCGATCGTCCTGCGCTCCACTTGGCCGTAACCCTCCCTCTCTCGGGGCCCACCAACCTAACCTCTGGCGCCGCATGCCCCTGGCATAGCCTCCTGAGCATGACTGCTGACGTATGGCTGCCCATTCCGCCGGACGAGATCGCGGGGCTTCCGCAGGGGCCCTCCTACCGTTTCTGGGACGGCGCCGAGGAGTTCCCGGCGGACCCCGCCGACTGCGTCTTCTACGTCGTGCCGTACATGAGGCCCGGCGGCGTCGGTCTGCGCCCGATGCCCCGGATGAGTTCCGTACGGGTCGTGCAGACGCTGTCCGCCGGCACCGACCAGGTGGAGCCGGGACTGCGGCACCTGCCGCCGGGTGTCCGGCTCTGCAACGCGCGCGGGGTGCACGAGGCGAGTACCGCCGAGCTCGCCCTGACGCTCGTCCTGGCCTCGCTGCGCGGCGTCCCCGGGTTCGTCCGGGCCCAGGACCGGGGCGAGTGGGGCGGAGGCTTCCACCCCGCCCTCGCCGACAAGAACGTCCTCATCGTCGGGTACGGCTCGATCGGGGCCGCCATCGAGGACCGGCTCGTGCCCTTCGAGGTCGCGCGGGTGGCGCGCGTGGCGCGCTCCGCGCGCACCACGGAGCGCGGTCCGGTGCATCCGCTCACTGATCTTCACGCCCTGCTGCCCCAGGCCGATGTCGTCGTCCTGTCCACGCCCTTGACGGAGTCCACGCGCGCACTGGTGAACGCGGACTTCCTGGCGCGGATGAAGGACGGCGCACTGCTGGTGAATGTCGCGCGCGGCGCCGTGGTCGACACCGAGGCGCTGCTCACCGAGCTGGACAGCGGCCGCCTGACCGCCGCCCTCGACGTCACCGATCCCGAGCCGCTGCCCTCGGACCACCCCCTGTGGCGCGCTCCGGGGGTGCTGATCAGTCCGCACGTCGGCGGCCCCACATCGGCCTTCCGGCCGCGCGCGGAACGCCTTCTGACGGACCAGTTGCGCCGTTTCGTGAACCGGGAGCCGCTCGCCAACGTGGTCCTCACAACGGGCACGGCAAGCGCCTGATCCGCTTCGGGTACGGTGCGCGATCCTCCGAGCGCGTTGCGTACCCGCATCCGTGCTGGTCGTCACGCAGCGTAGAGGAGCTATGTCCCTGAGTGACGAGACTGGTGTATCGTCCCGACAGGGGCTGCGCCGCGCACCGTTCGGCGCCGGGGATGGACATTTCAGACTGCGAGGGGGGCGACGGGCGATGCACGGCCTATGGACGAACGATCCGACGCGGCGGGGACGCCACCGGCGGCCCTGGCGCACGGCCGCGCGCAGACGCGGCCACCGCAGCCACCACACCCATCACCACCACAGGCCCGGCGGCCGCCGGAGGCATGCCCACCCGGCGCACCGGAAGCCGGGGGACCCGGCCGCGCGGACCGGGAGGTCCCGGTGAGCCCGCCACCGCCTGCCATGACCGCGTTCGACGGCGCGCTGCGCACGCCGCCCGCGCCGGGGGTGCTGCTGTCCCGGCCGGCGGCCGTCGACTGCCGTCCGAGACTGGCCCCGCAGCTTCTGCTGGCACTGGTGTGCGCGGGATACGCCATCGGTGCCGCGTGCGGCTGGGGTTCCAGCAAGGTCGCCCTGTTCATGGGTGACTTCGGGCTGAGCGCCGCGGCCGGCACCGCCGCCGTCTCGTGCGCGCTGTACGCCCGCGGCCGCCACGTCCGCTTTCGGACCGCCTGGCTGCTGTTCGCCCTCTCCTCGGCGATGGCGGCGCTGGGCAACTCGGTCTGGGGGTGGTACGAGGTCGTCCTCGGCACGTCCGTCCCCAGTCCCAGCTACGCCGACCTGTTCTTCCTGTGCTTCGCGCCACCCGCGATCGTCGGCCTGCTCGTGCTCGCCAAGCGTCCGGCGAACAGGGCCGGGTGGACGCGCCTGGCGCTGGACTCGTGGCTGATCGGCGGCTCGCTGCTCACGCTCTCCTGGAGCCTGGCACTCGCCCAGGCGGCCAAGTTCGACGGCTCCAGCGTCGCGCACACCGCGCTGTCGCTGGCCTACCCGCTGCTGGACATCGCCCTGGTGTCCATGGTGCTCGCGCTGCACTTCCGGTGTTCCTCGATCAACCGCACCGCCGTGAACACGGCGATCGGCGCGCTCGCCCTGACCGTGCTGTGCGACGCCCTGTTCACCTCGCCGCTGCTGCACAACAGCTACCGCTCGGGGCAACTGCTCGACGCCGGCTGGTTCGCCGGCTCCCTGCTCCTGGCGTACGCCCCCTGGGCGGCGCCCCGCCCCGGAGGACCGGCCGACGAGCGGCTCGGCACGGACCCGTACGAGGCGGAGCCGTCCGAGAGGGATGGGCACCGGCCGGAAGGTCACCCGTCGGACGGGCCAGACCCCGATCCGCGTTCCGCCGCCGGGCACGCGCGCGTGGCCGACGCCTACGGGCACGGCCCCGAGGACCACGCTCGTGTTCCGGACGACCATGTGCCCGGCCGGCAGCCCGGCGCCGCTCGTCCCATGCCCGGCGGACCGCCCGCACCGGGCGCGGACGACGACCGGTATCCGGCCGGCCGGCCCGTCGCCGGGTCCCTCGCCGCCCTCACCCCGTACCTCGCCGCGGCCGTGTGCACGCTGGGGGTCCTGTACAACGCGCTCATCGGCCACAGCGTCGACCGCGTGGTGCTGATCACCTCCGGCGCCGTCGTGCTGGTGCTCGTGGTGCGCCAGGGCATCGTGCTGCGCGACAACATCGTGCTCGCCCAGGAGCTCGCCCAGCAGGAGAACCACTTCCGCTCCCTGGTGCAGGGCTCCAGCGACGTCATCATGATCGCCACGCCGTACGGCATCCTGCGGTACGTCTCCCCGGCCGCCGCCGGGGTGTACGGGCGGCCGGCGGAGGACCTGGTCGGCACCGAACTCGCCGGGCTCATCCACCCCGAGGACCTGGGCTCCGTGGTGCACGAGGTGCGCCGCTTCCTGGCCGCCAGCCCGGTCGGGGAGCCCACCGCGCGCATCGAGTGCCGCTTCCGGTCCGGCGACGGCGGCTGGCTCAACGTGGAGTCGACCATCAACCGCCACCACGGCGGCCTCATCTTCAACAGCAGGGACGTGACCGAGAGAGTGCGCCTCCAGGCGCAGCTCCAGCACAACGCCGAGCACGACCCCCTCACCGACCTGCCCAACCGCGCGCTGTTCACCAGGCGCGTCCAGCAGGCCCTGTCCGGCCGCCGCTCGACCGACCACGGCACGGCCGTGCTCTTCATCGACCTCGACGGCTTCAAGGGCGTCAACGACACCATCGGGCACCAGGCCGGGGACGAGCTGCTCGTCCAGGCCGCCCGCAGACTCCACGAGGCGGTACGGCACGGGGACACCGCGTCCAGACTGGGCGGCGACGAGTTCGCGGCCCTGATCGTCGGGGACGGCACTCGCGACCGCACCGCCCGCGAACGGCACATCCTGGAGCTCGCCGACCGCCTCAGGCTGACGCTGTCGCAGCCGTACGCCATCGACGGCAACGATGTCCGCGTGGCCGCGTCCATCGGGGTGGCCTTCGCCGAACCCGGCCTCGGCGCAGGGGAATTGCTGCGCAACGCCGACCTCGCCATGTACCGAGCCAAGGCTGCGGGCAAGGGCCGGGTCGAGCTGTACAAGCCGCAGATGCAGCAGGACGTCGTCCGCAGGGCGGAGCTGGCCACCCGGCTCAGAAACGC
Organism: Streptomyces sp. NBC_01788; assembly: GCF_035917575.1. Classification (GTDB taxonomy): domain Bacteria; phylum Actinomycetota; class Actinomycetes; order Streptomycetales; family Streptomycetaceae; genus Streptomyces. The sequence continues at coordinate 5,499,616 of NZ_CP109090.1, forward strand.
CCTGCACGAGGGCGAGTTCACCCTGCTGCACCAGCCGGTGGTCCGCCTGGACGACGGCCGGATCACCTCGGTCGCCGCCCAGGCGCGCTGGCGGTCCTCGCAGGGCGTGCTCTTCACCCCCGCCGAGTTCCTGCGGGTGGCCGAGGACAGCGACCGGACGGCCGAACTGGGCCGCTGGTTGCTGGAGGAGGCCGTGGCGCAGGCCGCCGAGCGTGCCGCCGCGACCGGTCCGGGCGTGTCCGTTGTGGTCCGGATGGGCGCCCGCCGTCTGGTGGACCGCTCGCTGCCGCCCGGAACCGTCGAGGCCCTGCTCACCCGGCACGGGCTGCCGTCCGGTGCCCTGGTGATCGAGCTGTCCGACACCGACCCGCGGGTGCCGCTGGACGAGCTGGAGCGGCGCCTGGCCGCCCTGCGGCGGCTCGGTGTGCGCATCGCGCTGGACGGCTTCGGCAGCGGCCACGGGGCGGTCACGGCCCTCAGAAGGCTCCCCGTCGACGTGCTGAAGCTCGACCGCAGCCTGGTCGAGGGCGTCGTCGAGTCCGCCCGGCTGCACAAGATCACCAGTGGTCTGCTCCGGATCGCCGGCGACCTCGGGCTCCGCTCCGTGGCCGACGGCGTGGACCTGCCGGAGCAGGCCGTGGCCCTGCGCGCGATGGGGTGCACCCATGGTCAGGGCATGGTGTTCTCCGGCCCGCTGGACGAGTACCGGCTGCGCCGGGCCCTCACCCTGGGCCACTACCAGGTGCCCCACGGTCCGGCCGAGCCGGTTTTCGCCGGAGGGAGCACCGGCGCCTACACGGCGGCGGGAGTGCCCGTCGTCTTCGGAGGCGGGACGGCCCTGCGCTCACATAATGAGACTCCCGTCCCACCCACTTGACACCGGGTGCGTGCCGGAGGGAGGGTCATTTCCATGCGCACCCGAATTCTCGTACTTGGACAGCGCGTCGGCTGAGCTGGGAATCACCGGACGACGATCCGGAACCCAGCGACCACACCGGCGCGCTTCCCCTCGCTTGCCTTGCGGCACGAGGGGTTTTTTGTTGCACGAGCACCTGGCGTGCGGCACCCGAACTCCGCCCAAACCTCGCAAAAACCCTCAGCATCGAGAAGAGAATGCCGATGACCGAGCAGGCCACCGGGGCCCCTCATCCGCAGCCGCGGCCCCGATCCGGAGGACACCCGTCGGCGCCCGAGCACGTCACGGGTGCGAAGTCCCTCATTCGCTCTCTCGAGGAGGTCGGGGTCGACACCGTATTCGGCATTCCCGGCGGCACGATCCTTCCCGCATACGACCCGATGATGGACTCCAAGCGGGTGCGCCACGTGCTCGTCCGTCACGAACAGGGTGCGGGCCACGCGGCCACCGGCTACGCACAGGCGACCGGCAAGGTCGGCGTCTGCATGGCCACGTCGGGCCCCGGTGCCACCAACCTGGTGACGCCGATCGCCGACGCGAACATGGACTCGGTGCCGCTGGTCGCGATCACCGGCCAGGTCGTCTCCAAGGCGATCGGCACGGACGCCTTCCAGGAGGCGGACATCGTCGGCATCACGATGCCGATCACCAAGCACAGCTTCCTGGTCACCAAGGCCGAGGACATCCCGAAGACGATCGCGGAGGCGTTCCACATCGCCTCGACCGGTCGCCCAGGTCCGGTCCTCGTCGACATTCCGAAGGACGTGCTGCAGACGCAGACGACGTTCTCCTGGCCGCCCGTCATGGACCTGCCCGGCTACCGCCCGGTCACCAAGCCGCACGCCAAGCAGATCCGCGAGGCGGCCAAGCTCATCACCTCCGCGCGGCGGCCCGTGCTCTACGTCGGCGGCGGCGTCATCAAGGCCGGCGCCACCGCCGAGCTGAAGGTCCTCGCGGAACTCACCGGAGCGCCCGTCACCACCACCCTGATGGCGCTCGGCGCATTCCCCGACAGCCACCCGCTGCACGTGGGAATGCCGGGCATGCACGGTGCGGTCACCGCCGTCACCGCGCTGCAGAAGGCCGACCTGATCGTCGCCCTCGGAGCCCGCTTCGACGACCGCGTCACCGGCAAGCTGGACAGCTTCGCCCCGTACGCCAAGATCGTCCACGCCGACATCGACCCGGCCGAGATCGGCAAGAACCGCGCCGCCGACGTGCCGATCGTCGGAGATGCCCGCGAGGTCCTGGCCGACCTGATCCAGGCCGTCCAGAAGGAGCACAGCGAGGGCCACCGCGGCGACTACACCGCCTGGTGGAACGACCTCGGCCGCTGGCGCGACACCTACCCGCTCGGCTACGAGCAGCCCGGGGACGGCTCGCTCTCCCCGCAGCAGGTCATCGAGCGTATCGGGCAACTCGCACCCGAGGGCACGGTCTTCGCCGCGGGCGTCGGCCAGCACCAGATGTGGGCCGCGCACTTCATCCAGTACGACAAGCCCGCCACCTGGCTGAACTCCGGCGGCGCCGGAACCATGGGGTACGCCGTCCCGGCCGCGATGGGCGCAAAGGCCGGCCAGCCGCAGAAGACCGTCTGGGCGATCGACGGCGACGGCTGCTTCCAGATGACCAACCAGGAACTCACCACCTGCGCGCTGAACAACATCCCGATCAAGGTCGCCGTCATCAACAACGGCGCCCTCGGGATGGTCCGCCAGTGGCAGACCCTGTTCTACAACCAGCGGTACTCCAACACGGTGCTGCACTCCGGCCCGGGCGACGTCAACCCGGAGGCCAGGGGCACCCGTGTCCCCGACTTCGTGAAGCTGTCGGAGGCCATGGGCTGCTACGCCATCCGCTGCGAGTCCCCGGAGGACCTCGACAAGGTCATCGAGGAGGCGAACTCGATCAACGACCGCCCGGTCGTCGTCGACTTCATCGTCCACGAGGACGCGATGGTCTGGCCGATGGTCGCGGCCGGCACTTCCAACGACGAGATCCTGGCCGCCCGGGACGTCCGTCCCGACTTCGGCGACAACGACGGCGACTGACAGAGAGCTGAGTGAGAACCATGTCCAAGCACACCCTCTCGGTCCTCGTCGAGAACACGCCCGGCATCCTCGCCAGGATCGCCGCCCTGTTCTCCCGCCGCGGCTTCAACATCGACTCCCTCGCGGTCGGCGTCACCGAGCACGCCGACATCTCCCGCATCACCATCGTGGTCAGCGTCGAGGACTTCCCGCTGGAGCAGGTGACCAAGCAGCTCAACAAGCTGGTCAACGTGCTGAAGATCGTCGAGCTTGAGCCGGCGCAGGCCGTGCAGCGCGAACTCGTCCTGGTGAAGGTGCGCGCCGACAACGAGACGCGCTCCCAGATCGTCGAGATCGTCCAGCTGTTCCGCGCCAAGACGGTCGACGTCTCGCCGGAGGCCGTGACCATCGAGGCCACCGGTTCCAGCGACAAGCTGTCGGCCATGCTCAGGATGCTGGAGCCGTTCGGCATCAAGGAGCTGGTCCAGTCCGGAACGATCGCGATCGGACGCGGCGCCCGCTCGATCACCGACCGGTCGCTGCGCGCCCTGGACCGCTCCGCGTGATCCGGGTCCGGGCGGTCGGGTGACACCGGCCGCCCGGATACCGAGACTCCCCGTCCTCCCGTCCCCCCACCGGCATACGGTGGGAAGCACAAACTGCACACCAAGGAGAGAACCCAAAGTGGCCGAGCTGTTCTACGACGCTGACGCCGACCTGTCCATCATCCAGGGCCGCAAGGTCGCGGTCATCGGCTACGGCAGCCAGGGCCACGCCCACGCCCTGTCGCTGCGCGACTCCGGTGTCGACGTCCGGGTCGGTCTGCACGAGGGCTCCGGCTCCAAGGCCAAGGCCGAGGAGCAGGGCCTGCGCGTGGTCACCCCGGCGGAGGCCGCCGCGGAGGCCGACGTCATCATGATCCTGGTGCCGGACCCGATCCAGGCCCAGGTCTACGAGGAGTCCATCGCCCCGCACCTGAAGGACGGCGACGCGCTGTTCTTCGGCCACGGCCTCAACATCCGCTTCGGCTTCATCAAGCCCCCGGCCGGCGTGGACGTCTGCATGGTCGCCCCCAAGGGCCCGGGCCACCTGGTGCGCCGTCAGTACGAGGAGGGCCGCGGCGTTCCCTGCATCGTCGCCGTCGAACAGGACGCCTCGGGCAACGCCTTCGCGCTGGCCCTCTCGTACGCCAAGGGCATCGGCGGCACCCGCGCCGGTGTCATCAAGACGACCTTCACCGAGGAGACCGAGACCGACCTGTTCGGTGAGCAGGCCGTGCTGTGCGGTGGCACCGCGGCGCTGGTGAAGGCCGGCTTCGAGACCCTGGTCGAGGCGGGCTACCAGCCGGAGATCGCCTACTTCGAGTGCCTCCACGAGCTGAAGCTGATCGTCGACCTCATGTACGAGGGCGGCCTGGAGAAGATGCGCTGGTCGATCTCCGAGACCGCCGAGTGGGGCGACTACGTCACCGGACCGCGCATCATCACCGACGCCACCAAGGCCGAGATGAAGAAGGTCCTCGCCGAGATCCAGGACGGCACCTTCGCGCGCACCTGGATGGACGAGTACCACGGCGGTCTGAAGAAGTACAACGAGTACAAGAAGCTGGACTCCGAGCACCTCCTGGAGACCACCGGCAAGCAGCTGCGCAAGCTCATGAGCTGGGTGGACGAGGAGGCGTGAGCCTCACGCCGAAGGGGCCGGAGCACTGCTGCTCCGGCCCCTTCGGCGAACCCGGACCCGTCACCGCTCCGTGGCCGGTTCGCGGCGTTGTCCTGCCCGTCCAGCCACGGACGGGTGATCCTTCCGCAGTGGCGCAATACGATGCAGGCGGCGCCATTACACTTCGGAACTACAACGCGTCAGGCCCACAGCGTCGTGCGTCTTTCACGCGGCTAGCCCCCTCCTCAGCCTGCGGCCGTCGGGACACGGCCGTCCGCATGCTCCCCCCTAGCTTTTCAAGGCATGGGAGGTGCCCCCAGATCTGTGAGGACTCACGTGAGCTCGAAACCCGTCGTACTCATTGCTGAAGAGCTGTCGCTCGCGACCGTCGACGCGCTCGGCCCGGACTTCGAGATCCGGCACTGCAACGGCGCCGACCGGGCCGAATTGCTCCCCGCCATCGCCGACGTGGACGCGATCCTGATCCGCTCGGCGACCAAGGTCGACGCCGAGGCCGTCGCCGCTGCGAACAAGCTCAAGGTCGTCGCACGAGCCGGCGTCGGCCTGGACAACGTCGACGTCTCCGCCGCCACCAAGGCCGGCGTGATGGTCGTCAACGCCCCGACCTCCAACATCGTGACCGCCGCCGAGCTGGCCTGCGGCCTGCTCCTGGCCACCGCCCGCAACATCCCGCAGGCCAACGCCGCGCTGAAGAACAGCGAGTGGAAGCGCAGCAAGTACACCGGTGTGGAGCTCGCCGAGAAGACCCTCGGTGTCGTCGGCCTCGGCCGCATCGGCGCCCTGGTCGCCCAGCGCATGTCCGCCTTCGGCATGAAGGTCGTCGCCTACGACCCGTACGTGCAGCCCGCGCGGGCCGCGCAGATGGGCGTCAAGGTGCTGACGCTGGACGAGCTCCTCGAGGTCTCCGACTTCATCACCGTGCACCTGCCCAAGACGCCCGAGACCCTCGGCCTGATCGGCGAGGAGGCGCTGCACAAGGTCAAGCCGAGCGTGCGCATCGTCAACGCCGCGCGCGGCGGGATCGTCGACGAGGAGGCGCTGTACACGGCCCTCAAGGAGGGCCGCGTGGCGGGCGCCGGTCTGGACGTGTACGCCAAGGAGCCGTGCACGGACTCGCCGCTGTTCGAGTTCGACCAGGTCGTGTGCACTCCGCACCTGGGCGCCTCCACCGACGAGGCCCAGGAGAAGGCCGGCATCGCCGTCGCCAACTCTGTCCGCCTCGCCCTCGCCGGTGAGCTCGTGCCGGACGCGGTCAATGTCCAGGGCGGCGTGATCGCCCAGGACGTCAAGCCGGGCCTGCCGCTCGCCGAGCGCCTCGGCCGCATCTTCACCGCGCTGGCCGGCGAGGTCGCGGTCCGCCTCGACGTCGAGGTGTACGGCGAGATCACCCAGCACGACGTGAAGGTGCTGGAGCTCTCCGCGCTCAAGGGCGTCTTCGAGGACGTCGTCGACGAGACCGTGTCCTACGTCAACGCGCCGCTGTTCGCCCAGGAGCGGGGCGTGGAGGTGCGCCTGACCACCAGCTCGGAGTCGAGCGACCACCGCAACGTCGTCACCGTGCGCGGCACCCTCGGGGACGGCGAGGAGATCTCCGTCTCCGGCACGCTGGCCGGCCCCAAGCACCTCCAGAAGATCGTCGCCGTCGGTGAGTACGACGTCGACCTGGCGCTCGCCGACCACATGGTCGTCCTGCGCTACGAGGACCGCCCCGGCGTCGTCGGCACCGTCGGCCGCGTCATCGGCGAGGCGGGCATCAACATCGCCGGTATGCAGGTCGCCCGTGCGGTGGCCGGCGGGGAGGCGCTGGCGGTGCTGACGGTCGACGACACCGTGCCCGCCGGGGTGCTGGCGGAGGTCGCCGAGGAGATCGGGGCGACGTCTGCCCGTTCGGTGAACCTGGTCTGAGGTCACCGTTCCCGGGGGCGCTGCCCCCGGGCCCCCGTTCGCCCTGAACGGGATCGCCTCGAACGCCGGACGGGCCGCTTGAGCCCGCCCGGCGTTTTTGTGTTCTCAGGCCGCGGCCTGAGACGGCTCCGTCTCCGTGCCCGGTGCCGCCGTCTCCCTGACGTGGATGCGGCGCAGTGTCGTCGCCGCTCCGGTCGCCGCGAGGAGCAGGACCGCCGCGCCGGTGAGCGCCGCGCCGTGCATTCCGCTGGTGAAGGCCTCCCGGGCGGCGGTGGCCAGGGCGTCTCCCGCGCGCCCCGGCAGGTGGCGGGCGACGGCCAGCGCGCCACCCAGGGTCTCGTGCGCCGCGGCCGGGGCGGAGGACGGGACTCCATGGCGGTAGATCGCCGTGCCGATCGAGCCGAGGACCGCCATGCCCAGGGCGCCGCCGAACTCCGCGCCCGTCTCCAGCAGCGAGGAGGCCGCGCCCGCCTTCTCCACCGGGGCCGCGCTCAGCGCCAGGTCGGTCATCTGGGACAGCACCGCCACGATGCCGGAGGCGAGGACCCCGGCCGCGGCCAGCACCAGCCAGAGCGAGTCCGGGCCGACCAGGGCCAGCATGCCGTAGCCCGCGGCGGCGATCGCGAAGCCCGCCGTCACGACGTAGGCCCGGTTGACGCCCTTCTGGACCAGCGCGGCGGCCGCCGGTGCGGCCATCCCGATCGGCACGGACGGCAGCAGCGCCCACAGGGCCGCCTCCATCGCGCTCTTGCCGAGCACCGACTGGAGGTACTGCGTGGTGAAGAACGCCGAGCCCATCATCGCGAAGGACGACACGAGGTTGAGGACCACCGCGGGCGCGAAGCCCCGGCCGCGGAACAGGGCCGGCGAGATCATCGGCGAGGCCGCCGTGCGCTGGCGGTGCACGAAGAGGGCGGCGAAGAGCAGGCCGACGGCGACGGAGACGACGTACAGCGGGTGGACGCCCTCGGACGGGATCTTCTTCAGGCCGTAGATCACGGGCAGCACCGCCGCCATGGACAGGGGCACGCTCAGCAGGTCGAAGCGGCCCGGTTCGGGGTTCTTCGACTCGGGCAGCAGGAGCGGGCCGAGCACCAGCAGCAGCACCATCGCGGGCAGGTTGACCAGGAACACCGAGCCCCACCAGAAGAACTGGACCAGTACGCCGCTCAGCACGGAGCCGAGCGCGATCCCCGCGGTCATCACGCCCGACCAGACGCCGATCGCCTTCGCGCGCTGAGTGGGGTCGGTGAACATCGTGCGGACCAGCGCCATCGTGGACGGCATCAGGGTCGCCCCGCCGATGCCGAGGACGGCGCGGGCGGCGATCAGGGTCCCGGCGCTGTCCGCGTACGCCGCCACCAGTGAGGCGGCTCCGAACGCGGCGGCGCCGATCAGCAGCAGCCTGCGGCGGCCGATGCGGTCGCCGAGCGAGCCCATCGTCATCAGCAGGCCGGCCAGGACGAAGGCGTAGATGTCGAAGATCCACAGCTGCTGGGTGCCGCTGGGCTCCAGGTCGGCGCTGATCGCCGGGATGGCGAAGTACAGGACCGAGACGTCCATCGAGACCAGCAGCAGCGGCAGCATCAGCACGCCGAGAGCGGTCCATTCCCGTCGCCCGGCGCGTGGCCGGCCCGCGGACGGCGGGGTCGTGGTGGTGCTCGTCGAGTTCGTCATGCCCAGCAATGTACGGGCGTATTAAACGCTTGTCTAGAACGCTTGTATAAGTCAGTCGTCTAGGACGGTTGTATGGATCGCGGGTAGGGTGGCCGGCATGGGACACCGTGAGGACCTGCTGGAGGGCGCCAAGCGCTGCCTGCTGCAGAAGGGGTTCGTGCGCACGACCGCGCGCGACATCGTGAAGGAGTCGGGGACCAATCTCGCGTCGATCGGCTACCACTACGGCTCGAAGGACGCGCTGCTGGTGCAGGCGTACGTCTCCTTGATCGAGGGCGTGGGGGAGTCCGGGAACGACCGCGGCTGGGGTGCGGGCGACGTGGACACGGCGCCCCTGGGGTCGCTGGAGCGCTTCCAGAAGGTGTGGGCGAACGTCATCCGCTCGCTCCCCGAGTCACGCGCGATCTGGCTGCTGAGCTTCGAGCTCGTCCTCCAGGGCGACCGGGTCCCCGAGGTGCGCCGCATGCTGGGCGAGGCCCAGCGGGACGGGCGTTCGGGCCTGACCGCCCTGTTCACCGGCATCCCGGAGGACGAGCTCGACGACGAGACCGTCGAGACGGAGGGCCGCTTCTACGTGACCGTCCTCAACGGGCTGATGATGCAGTGGCTCTTCGACCCGGACTCGGCGACCGGCGCCGACCAGCTCACCGAGGGCCTGCGCCGGATGATCGCGGGAATCGGGCGCGACGACTCCTAGAGCCGCGCCGCCTTCAGTGCCATGTGCAGCAGCAGCCGGTCCTCGCCGTCGTCCAGGTCGAGGCCCGTGAGCTGCTCCACGCGGGACAGCCGGTAGTACAGGGTCTGGCGGTGGATGCCCAGCTCGGCGGCGGTGCGCCCGGCCTGGCCCGCGCAGTCGAGGTAGACCTCCGCGGTGCGGGCCAGCTCTCGGTGGGCGGGGGAGAGCAGCGCGTGCAGGGCGGGGTCGTGCGCGGCCTCCGGCGGCAGCGAGGTGAGCAGCCGGTACGGCCCGATGGCAGCCCACTGCGCGACCGGGCCCAGCCGCGGCTCCGCCAGCGCGGCCCGCGCGGCCGCCGAGGCCTCCGCCCACGCGGCCCCCAGCCCGGCGAGACCCGTCCGCGCCGCGGCGATCCCGGCGGCCACCCCGCCGCGCGAGCCTCCCCCGGTGCTCCGGCCCGGGCCGCCGTCCCGTCCGGCCGCCGCGTCCTGGGCGGCCCCTCCGCTCCCGGCGCCGGTGCCGCCCGCGCCGCCTTCGGGGCGTGCCGCCTCTCCGGCCCCGGCCCCGGCGCCACCGCGTGCGCTTCCCGCGGCGGTGCGTCCGGCACCGCCCGGCGGCCCCGGCGCCGCCGCCCGCTCCAGCAGGCGGGTCGCCGCCGACACCGCCGGTGTCAGGGTGTCCGTGGAGCGCAGGCCGACCAGCAGCACCAGGCTCTGCTGGGTGGTCCCCCAGGGGATCGCGCACAGGGCCCTGGCGCCGGGCAGGGTGCGCACCGAGGGGGCGTCGTCCGGGTCCGCCGACGGCCAGGGGGCCACGCACACCACCGTGTGCGGTCCGTCCGCGCGGACGCCCAGGGCCGTCCGCAGCTCCGCCACCGCCATGTCCCGCGGCCAGCCCGGTTCGGCGGTCAGCACCGCCCGCAGCTCCCGGGTGAGGTCCGCGCCGTGCTGGGCCTCGTCGGCCAGCAGCGCGCCGATCCGCCCGGTCACCAGCATGGCCGCGGCCAGTTGCTGCTCGGTGGGCCCGGGGTCGTAGTCCAGGAGCCAGACATAGCCGAGGACGACACCGCGATGGCGGACCGGGAGGCAGATCCGCCCCCGGTACACGCCCGCCTCCGGGGTCCGCGGGATCCGCACCGGACCGGTCGCCCGGGTGATGCCGAAGCCCTCGAACCAGTGGCGGACGGCCGACGTGGAGCGGCGGGTGAGGATCGAGCGCGTGCGCACCGGGTCCAGGGCGGACGGATCCAGGTCGCCCTCGCTGTCGTAGGCGCCGAAGGCGATCAGCTCGAAGTTCCGGTTCTCCAGGGTGGCCGGCGCGCCGAGCAGCTCCGAGATCTCGTCGACCAGCTCCTGGTAGTCACCCCTGTCACTGGATGTCACTCGGGCATTCTCCCGCATTTCCGCGGAGCCTTCATACATCTGTCTGAGATCACGGGCGCGGATGCGTGACAGCTGTCGATGGCCGACGATCTGAGGAAACCTTTACTTTCACGGTGGTTCTCCGTGCCGCCCCCGAACCGTGGGGTCGCGGCCTTGTTGCTTGTTCGTGTGGAGGTGCCCCGTGCTGGGTCCCGTGATTCTCGCCGCGTCGCGCAGCGACCGGATGCGACGCCTGATCTCGGCGGCCCCGGGGACGAAGCAGGTCGTCGACCGCTTCATCCCGGGCGAGACCGTGGGCGACATCGTCCCGATCATCGAGGACCTCACCGGCCGGGGTCTGGAACTGACCATGGACGTGGTCGGCGAGGACATCACCACCCCCGAGCAGGCCGCCGCCGCACGGGACGCGTACCTGGAACTGATCGACCGGATCAAGGACCTTGAGCTCGGCCCGAAGGTCGAGATGTCCGTGAAGCTGTCCATGTTCGGCCAGGCCCTGGAGCACGGCCACGAACTGGCGCTGAAGAACGTCCGCCCGGTCGTCGAGGCCGCCGCCGCCATCGGCACGACGGTCACCCTGGACGCCGAGGACCACACCACCCTCGACTCGATGTTCGCCATCCACGAGGAACTGCGCAAGGACTTCCCGCAGACCGGCTGCGTCATCCAGGCCTACCTCTTCCGCACCGAGGCCGACGCCCGCCGCCTCGCCGCGAACGGCAGCCGGGTCCGCCTGGTGAAGGGCGCCTACAAGGAGCCCGCCGAGGTCGCCTACCAGAACAAGCACGAGATCGACAAGGCGTACGTGCGCGTCCTGCGCGTTCTGATGCAGGGCGACGGGTACCCGATGATCGGCTCCCACGACCCGCGCCTGATCTCGATCGGGCAGGAACTGGCCCGCACCGCCGGCCGCAAGCTCGACGAGTACGAGTTCCAGATGCTGTACGGCATCCGCAGCGACGAGCACCTGCGTCTGGCCGCCGAGGGCCACCGCATGCGCGTCTACACCGCCTTCGGCACCGACTGGTACGGCTACTTCATGCGCCGCCTCGCGGAGAAGCCGGCCAACCTGCGCTTCTTCCTCCGGAGCATGGTCAGCAAGGGCTGAGCCGCCGCACCCCGCTCGCAACACCGCTCAAGTCAAGGAGTTCGGAACTGATGGACGCTGTGACCCAGGTCCCCACCCCCGTCAACGAGCCGGTGCACGGCTACGCCCCCGGCTCGCCCGAGCGTGCCCGCCTGGAGGCCAAGCTCAAGGAGCTGGCCGAGAACCCGATCGACCTGCCCTGCACCATCGACGGCGTCAGGCGCCCGGGTGGCGGCGAGTCCTTCGAGGTCGTCCAGCCGCACAACCACAAGGCCGTCATCGGCACCTACCGCAACGCCACCAAGGCGGACGCCCAGGACGCCATCGACGCCGCACTCGCCGCGGCCCCGGCCTGGCGCGCGATGTCCTTCGACGACCGAGCCGCGATCATCCTGCGCGCCGCCGAGCTGCTGTCCGGCCCGTGGCGCGAGACGATCGCCGCCTCCACGATGCTCGGCCAGTCCAAGACCGCGCAGCAGGCCGAGATCGACAGCCCCTGCGAGCTGGTGGACTTCTGGCGCTTCAACGTCCACTACGCCCGTCAGATCCTCGCCGAGCAGCCCCCGGCCAACTCCCCGGGCGTGTGGAACCGCATGGACCACCGTCCGCTGGAGGGCTTCGTCTACGCGATCACGCCGTTCAACTTCTCGGCGATCGCGGCCAACCTGCCCACCGCGCCGGCCCTCATGGGCAACGTGGTGATCTGGAAGCCGTCCCCGACCCAGACGCACGCCGCCGTGCTGCTCATGAAGCTGCTGGAGGAGGCGGGCATGCCCAAGGGCGTCATCAACCTCCTCACCGGTGACGGCATCGAGGTCTCCGAGGTGGCCCTGAACCACCGCGACCTGGCCGGCATCCACTTCACCGGTTCGACCAAGACCTTCCAGTACCTGTGGAAGACGGTCGGCAACAACATCGAGAAGTACCGCGCCTACCCGCGCCTGGTCGGCGAGACCGGCGGCAAGGACTTCGTGGTCGCCCACCCGTCGGCCGACCGCGCGGTGCTGAAGACCGCGCTGACCCGCGGTGCCTTCGAGTACCAGGGCCAGAAGTGCAGCGCCACCTCCCGCGCCTACATCCCGGCGTCGATCTGGAACTCCGGCTTCAAGGAGGAGTTCGCCGCCGAGGTCGACTCCCTGACCATGGGTGACGTCACCGACCTGTCGCACTTCATCGGCGCGGTCATCGACGAGCGCTCCTTCGCGAAGAACAAGGCCGCGATCGACCGGGCCGGGCAGGACCCGTCCTGCACGATCGTCGCGGGCGGCACCTACGACGACTCGGTCGGCTACTTCGTCCGCCCGACCGTCATCGAGTGCACCGACCCGGAGAACGAGGTCTTCACGACCGAGTACTTCGGCCCGATCCTCGCGGTGCACGTGTACGACGACAGCTCGGCCGACGCCTACGACGAGATGCTGACGCAGATGGAGTCGGTGTCGGACTACGCCCTGACCGGCTCGGTCATCGCGGGCGACCGTGCCGCCGCGGCGTACACGATGGAGAAGCTGCGCTACGCGGCCGGCAACTTCTACATCAACGACAAGTCGACCGGCGCCGTGGTCGGCCAGCAGCCCTTCGGCGGCGGCCGTGCCTCCGGCACCAACGACAAGGCGGGCGCCCCGCAGAACCTGATGCGCTGGACCCTGACCCGCGCCATCAAGGAGACCCTGGTCGCACCGACCGACTACGGCTACCCCCACATGGGCTGACCAGCCCTCCCTGGCACGGGCCGGGAAGCCTGCCCCCGAGCAGGCCTCCCGGCCCGTCTCCATGTCCGCCGGGACAGACTCTCCCCATGACGCGAGCGGTGGAAGACATGGTGGAGACGGACGACGGAGTGCGTCTGTGGGCGGAACGCTCGGGTCCGGACGGCACCCCGCTGGTGCTGTGCCACGGCGGCCCCGGCCTGTGGGACATGTTCGGGGACCTGGCCGGGCTGCTGGCCGGCGTGACCCCGGTCGTCCGCTGGGACCAGCGCGGCTGCGGACG